>DASULK010000281.1:0-28239 GCA_036278255.1 Micromonospora sp. | reverse complement strand
CTCCTGGCCCTGGAAGGCCACCGACCCGGTGACCTTGGCGCTGTCGGGCAGGAGCCCCATGATGGCCAGCGAGGAAACCGATTTACCCGAGCCGGATTCGCCGACGATGCCGAGCACTTCTCCCGGCCGCACCTCGTAGCTCAGGTTCCGCACCGCGGTAACCGGGCCCGCCTCACTCTGGAACGTCACCGACAGGTCGGTGACTTCCAACAGCGGCTGCCCGCTCGACTGTGGAGGGTTGCCGGCTCCGGCGTTGGCTGGAAGCACACGCGGTTGCTGGGTCGTCACTGAGGCTCCTTCATTCCCGCCAGTCTCACCCGTTGCAGCAGTCATCGCCTCGCACCGAGAAGCTTGTTACTCATTTGTCGCCGCCGGTGTCGGCGTTGGGATCCAACGCGTCGCGCAGGCCGTCGCCGACGAGGTTCACTGCGAGCACCAGCAACACGAGCACCCCCGAGGGGAAGTAGAACTGCCACCAGTTGGTCAGCGCCGCGCCGGAGCCATCGGCGATCAGGGTGCCGAGCGACACGTCCGGCGGCTGCACGCCGAAGCCGAAGAAGGAGAGACCGACCTCGGCCAGGATGATGGCACTCACCCCGACGGTGAAATCGATGATCAGGAACGAGGCCATGTTCGGCAGGATATGCCGGAAGATGATCTTCCATCCCGGTACGCCCATGAAGCGGGCCGCCTGCACGAACTCACGTTCCCGTAGCGACTGGGTCATCCCGCGTACCACCCGGCTGGTGATCATCCACTGGAAGGCGGCCAGCAGCACCACGAAGAGCAGCCAGGTCTTGCCCCGGAATGCGGGGGAGAGGATGGCGATGATGAGGAAGCCGGGCAGCACCAGCATCAGGTCGGTGGCCACCCGGGCGACCAGATCCGCGCGTCCGCCGAAGTAGCCGGCGAAGGCGCCGGCCACCGCGGCGAGCACGGTCGCGAAGAATGCGCCGAGCAGGCCGATGACCAGGGATTTCTGCAGACCCCGCATGGTCTTGGCGAAGACGTCGCCACCGATCTGGTAGGTGCCGAACCAGTGCTCGGCGCTCGGCGGAGCCTGCATCGCCTCGAAGTCGAGCTGGTCGTAACTCCAGGGGTAGAAGAACGGTCCGATGTAGGCGAAGAAGACCAGCAGCAGAATCACGGCGATGCCGAGTACCGCCGTACGCCGACGCAGGAAGCGTCGCAGCACCAGCCGGGAGTGCGACAACGACTGGCCGTTCTCCGACTCGTCCGGGCCGCCCGGGGTGTCCGCCGTGGTGACCAGGCCGGAATCTGTGGTAGCGCTCATCCCGTCCTCCCTCAGACCCGGACCCGCGGGTCCAGCGCGGCGTAGACGATGTCGGAGAGCAGACCGGCGATGAGGACCAGGACCGCGACGAAGAACGTCACGCCCGCTACCGCGTTGACGTCGTTCTTGGTGATCGAGTCGACGAAGTACTCGCCCATGCCGTGCCAGCCGAAGATCTTCTCGGTGAAGGTGGCGCCGACGAAGATCAGCGCGAACTGGTACGAGAAGAAGGTTGCCATGGGGATCAGGGCGGTCCGCAGCCCGTGACGAGTCAGCGCCTTCCAGCGGCGCAGCCCCTTGGCCTGTGCGGTGCGCAGGTAGTCGCTGCCCAGGACATCCAGCATGGAGTTGCGCTGGTAGCGGCTGTAGAAGGCGAGCGCGTTCATGGCCAGCACGATGGTCGGCAGGACGAGGTGGGCGGCCCGGTCCTTCAGGCCCACCCCGGACCAGGTCTCCAGGCCAGGGGTGATCTCACCGGTGGTGAAGAGGATCGGGGTGGCGGCATTGCCGGTGGCCTGGTTGAACCAGATGCCGGCGTTCTTGACCAGCACCGCGAGCACCACGGTGGGGACGGAGAGCAGCACGAAGGCCATCACGGTCAGGGTCCGATCAGACCATCGATGTTGTTTGATCGCCCCGTAGGCGCCGGCGGCGACGCCGAGCAGCGTGCCGAGGATCGACCCGATCAACATCAGCCGCAGGCTGACCCACATGCGCCGGCCCATCTCGTCGTTGACCGAGCCGCCGTCGATGGTCTTGCCGAAATCACCGCGGATCACGCCGCTTGCCCAGGTGCCGAAGCGCTCCAGCAGCGGGGTCTTGTCGTTCATGTTCAGCGAGTCGAGCTGCCGGTCCACCACCTCGGCGGCGGGCGGCGGGTTGCGTCCTTCGTACTTCGACCGCGGGTTCAACTGGGTGGCCGCCAGCATGTACGCCACCGCGCTCGCAACGATGGTGAGCAAGACCAGGTAGATCACCCTGCGTAGCAGGAACTTGCCCATCCACGTACCTCCTGGCGGTTCATGTGATTTATCCGCCGGGGACGGTATCCGCTCTGAGAGGGAGGATCCAAAACGGTTATGAAAGTGTTACTGGCGAGTTCATCACGTTGTCGTCCTTCATCAGCGACGAAGTCTGCGTGGGATGCGGCGGGCGACGGGAAGAACTCCGACTGGCCAGAAGTTCGATAATGAACATTATGTCAAGTAGCCAGGGTTGGCGGCTCCTGTTGCAACAGCAGGGGTGTCCGGATGGCGGAGCCGGCAGCCACCCCTTCCGCCACACCCCACCGTGCGGTCGGATGATGGAGGCCGACCGGACGGCAGCACGCCGGGGTGACGGCCGATAATCGGCGTGCAGGAGAATCAGACGACGATCCGACCAGACCGGAACGCCGGGAAACGTCCCAGCATCCCCCGCACAGCCATGTGCCACCAGCCAATTCCCCGTCGCAGCTGTGTGCTGCATAATATTCCTTATGCAGCACACAGTGGATGAGACGGTGTTGGCCCTTGTGGACGACTTCCTCACCGCACGGGCCACCCGCAAACCCTCCCCCCACACGCTGCAGGCCTACCGCCGCGACCTGCTGACGATCACCCGCCTGGTCGCCGAGGACCCGGCCGCTCCCCTCCCCCTCGCCGAGTTGCCGGTCACCGCATTGGCCGCCCGCGTGCTCCGCGGCGCTTTCGCCCGATTCGCGGCATCCCGCTCCCCCGCCTCCATCTACCGCGCCTGGTCGACGTGGAACAGTTTCTTCACCTTCCTGGTGGCCGACGGGATCGTCGCCGGCAATCCGATGTCCGCGGTGGAGAAACCAGCGGTGCCGGCGCATCCGCCCAAGCCGTTGCGGGGCGAGGACACCCCCGAGCAGCTGTTGACGGCTGTCGCCCGGACGGATGAACGGCAGCGCCATCCCTGGCCCGAACGGGACCTCCTCGTACTGGGGCTGGCGCTCTGCGCCGGACTGCGGCTGTCGGAACTGCTCGCCTTGCGCGTCGGGTCACTGGCCGGCCGGCCCGGGGAACGCCGCATCGAGGTAGCCGGCAAAGGCGGACGGCCGCGGATGATCCCGATCGAACCAGAACTCGACACCATCATCGACGCCTACCTGGACAGTCGGCGGCACCGGTTCGGTAACCGGTCGGTCAGCTCACCGTCGGCTTTGCTGGTCGACCGGCACGGTGAGCCCCTGCGCCGCGGTGGCCTGCAGTACCTGGTACGGTCCTGCTACCGCCGGGCGGGTATCACCGACCGGGTGCCCAGCGGGGCGCAGTTGCACGCGCTACGGCACACCTTCGCCACCCGGCTGGCCGAGGACGGGGCCAGCGCCCCGGAGATCATGCGGCTGCTGGGCCATGCCAGCCTTGCCTCCAGCCAGCACTACATCGAGGTCACCTCGCAGCAGCAGCGTGCCGCCGTGCGCGCCAACCGCACCAACCGCGTCCTGGGTGGGCTGCTGCCCCCGCGACAATGAGCCGGCATCCGATCCCGCAGGCCCGCCGCGGCCTCGGCCGGACCGCCTGGTGATATCGGTAGCCAGCAGGGTAAGTAGCGCAATCCGTGGCCTCGGCCTGTTCAGCAAAGGTGGAGCGGCCGGGGATGGGCGATGGGTGTGGCACAGTAGGCAGGTGATCTTCAAGGCATTGATGTGCTCGATGTTGATCTTCGTGGCCGGGGGGATGTTCGGCCTCTGGCTGCGACGCCGCCGCTGACACCGGCCCGCGCGGATCCCGCACAGGTGGGTGGAATCACAAGACGTCACACCGGCCGTTCTTTATAATTGAAGAAATCTTCAATTGTTCAGTACATCAATCAGCGTCGCGAGAACAGGGGGGTAGCACTCTGTGCCGGTGCCGCTCTATCAGGCCAAAGCGGATTTCTTCCGCATCCTCGGACATCCTCTCCGCATCCAGGTACTTGAACTCCTCGGCGAGGGCCCGAAACCGGTACGGGACCTCCTCACCGAAACCGGCGCCGAAGCCTCCAGCCTGTCCCAACAACTCGCGGTGCTGCGCCGCGCCGGAATCGTCGCATCGACCCGGGAAGGGGCGACCGTGACCTACGCCCTGGCCGGTCCCGATGTCGCCGACCTGATGCGGGCCGCACGCCGGGTCCTCACCCAGATGCTCACCGGGCAGGCGGAACTGCTCGACGCGCTGCGCGTGGAGCAGAACAGCGAGGCGAAGGCAGCCGAGGCGGTGCAGCCATGAGCGTCATAACCGGGCTACACGCCGTCTGGCGCTCCACCCGCGAACTCCTGCCGGGCCGCACCGACCTGATCGCGGTGCGCCGTCAGCCGGGCCGGGACCTGATCGCCGGACTGACCGTCGCCATCGTCGCCCTTCCATTGGCGCTCGGCTTCGGGGTGGCCTCCGGGCTCGGCGCAGCGGCCGGCCTTGCCACCGCCATCGTCGCCGGCGCCGTCGCCGCGATCTTCGGCGGCTCCAACCTCCAGGTCTCCGGCCCCACCGGCGCCATGACCGTCGTCCTGGTGCCGATCGTGGCCACCCACGGCCCCGGCGGGGTGCTCACCGTCGGGCTCATGGCAGGCCTGATCCTGTTAGCCCTCGCCTACGCCCGGGCCGGCCGCTACATGCGGTACGTGCCAGCCCCCGTCGTGGAGGGCTTCACCGCCGGCATCGCCGCAGTCATCTTCCTGCAGCAGGTCCCCGCAGCGCTCGGCGTACCCATCCCCGAAGGGACGAAAGTCCCCGTCGTCGCCGGACAGGCCCTGCTCGATTTCCTGCGCCAACCACAGTGGTCGGCCGTGCTGCTCGCCACCGGCGTCGCCGTGCTGATGCTCGCCGGCGCCCGCTGGCGGCCCACGATCCCCTTCTCCCTACTCGCCGTGGCCACCGCCACCGTTGCCACACACTTGGCTGACCTGCCCGTCACCCGCATCGGCGCGCTGCCGGCCACCCTGCCGGCACCGTCGCTGGCCTTCCTCGACATCGCCGCGATCCCCACCCTGATGGCCGCCGCCATCGCGGTCGCCGCCCTCGCAGCCCTGGAGAGCCTGCTGTCAGCCACCGTCGCCGACGGCATGACCGTGGGGCAGCGCCACGACCCGGACCGGGAACTGTTCGGCCAGGGCCTGGCCAACCTCGCCTCACCCCTGTTCGGTGGCGTGCCCGCCACGGCGGCCATCGCCCGCACCGCCGTCAACGTCCGCTCCGGCGCCGCCTCGCGCCTGGCAGCCCTCTCCCACGCGGTCGTGCTGGCGGTGGTGCTGCTGGCCGCCGCGCCGCTGGTCGCGCAGATCCCCCTCGCCGCGCTCGCCGGTGTGCTGATGGCCACCGCCGTCCGCATGGTCGAAGTGTCGTCATTGGCCGTGCTGGGCCGCGCCTCGCGTTCCGACGCCCTGGTCATGGCCCTGACCGCAGCCGCCACGCTCGCCCTAGACCTGGTGATCGCGGTGATTCTCGGCCTCATCGTCGCCGGCGCCTTCGCCCTGGCCAAAATCGCCCGGGCAGCACGGGTCGAAGAGGTCCCCCTCGAACCCGGCGACCACCACGCCGAGGAGCTCGCGCTGCTGGCCGAACACATCGTCGCCTACCGCATCGACGGCCCGCTCTTCTTCGCCGCAGCCCACCGGTTCCTGCTCGAACTGACCGAGGTCGCCGACGTGCGGGTGATCATCCTGCGCCTGTCGCGGATCACAGCGATCGACGCCACCGGGGCGCTGGTGCTGCGCGACGCGATCGACCGACTCGAGCAGCGCGGCATCACCGTCTACATGTCGGGCATGCGGCCGCAGCACGCCAGAGCGCTGGAGGCCGTCGGCGTACTGGACCGGCTGCGAGCCGCCGGCCGGGTGTTCGACACCACCCCGCAGGCCATCGCCGCCGCCCGCACCAAACTGCATCGGGCGGGTGTGCTGGCCCCGGCCGACCCGGAAGCTGCCTGACCGGCACGCCCGCCGGCGGTGAGGCTGGACACAGGCTGAGGCGGCCACAGCGCGCGGGCCGGCAGAATGGCGGCACGTGGACGCCGGATCCCTGATCACCCTGCTCATCGCCGCTGCCGCCGCCGGCTGGGTGGACGCCATCGTCGGTGGCGGCGGTCTGCTGCTGCTGCCGGCGCTCCTGATGGGAGCGCCCCATGTGCCGGTGGCGACAGCGCTGGGCACCAACAAACTCACCGCGATCGCCGGAACCAGCGTCGCCGCGGCCACCTACGCCCGCCGCACAAAGATCGACTGGGCGGTGGCGGGTCCGGCTGCCGGCATCGCCGTGATCGCCGCCGGTATCGGCGCCGGGCTGGTCGGCCGGGTACCCGCCGAGGCGTACCGGCCGGTGGTGCTCGCCGTGCTCGTGGCGGTCGCTCTCTTCGTGACGTTACGCCCCCGTGTCGGGGTGGTCGCTGAGCTGAGCAAACGCACCCGGCCCCGCGCGGCGGCGGCGGTTGCGGTGGCCGGTGGGGTGATCGCCCTATACGACGGGATGTTCGGCCCCGGCACCGGCACCTTCCTCGTGCTGACCTTCACCACCGTGATCGGCGCCGACTTTCTGCACGGCTCGGCGATGGCGAAACTGGTCAACGCGGGCACCAACTTCGGGGCGCTGGTCGTTTTCGCTGCCACCGGGCATGTGTGGTGGCTGTTGGGCGGCGCACTGGCGCTCTGCAACATCGCCGGCGCGATGCTGGGCGCTCGGATGGCGTTGCGGCGAGGTTCGGGTTTTGTCCGGCTGGTTCTGCTGGTCGTCGTGCTCGCCCTGGTGGCCAAGCTGGGGTACGACCAGTGGCAGTTGATGTAGCAGCCGGCCGGGTGAACGGCCCGGCCGGGCCGGTGGTCAGCGGGCGGGTAGGCGGACCGCCGGCCGCAGTGTACGTCTGACCTGGTGGGCGGCAGAGAAGGCTGGCGTTTTTCCCTCTGGATAACGCCAGATCACAGCGGGCCGAACGGCATAACTAGCCAGCTCCGACGGGAGCGGGTTTGAGTGCCAAATGGCGGGGTAAGGGCGGCGCCATGCGTACAGCACTGATGAACAAGCTGGAGCGGGCGTCCGCGTTGGATCGAGTCGGGGACCGGCTACAGCCCAAGGTCTGGTCGTTGCTGCGGCCGCAACGGGTCAAGGATGCTCTGCATGGGGTGTGGCTGGGGCATCCGCTGCACCCGGTGCTGGTGCAGATCCCGATCGGCGCGTGGATCAGCAGCGCCGTCCTCGACCTGATGCCAGCGCAGCGGCGGATGCCCGGGCAGCAGCAGGCCGCCACAGCTCTCGTCGCGGTCGGGGCGGCGAGCGCGCTGCCCGCCGCGCTGGCCGGCATCAACGACTGGTCGTGGCTGTGGCAGGAGGAGCGGCGGGTCGGCCTAGTGCATGCTGCCACGAACACTCTCGCCGTTGCCCTTTACACGGGCTCGCTCGCCGCCCGGTTGCGGGGACAGCACGGGCTCGGCCGTACGCTCGGTCTGTTCGGCCTGGCGGCGGTGAGCGCGGGTGGCTACATCGGCGGCCACCTCGTCTACAAGCAGACCGCTCAGGTCAACCAGGGCGCCCCGGACATGCACCGGGTCGAGTACGGGTGGCGCCGGGTGGCTGAGGTCGACTCGCTGCCCGAGGCCCAGCTGCTGGCCCGGCAGGTCGACAACGTGCCCGTGGTGGTCTACCGCGACGCCACCGATATCACCGTCATGCTGGGCCGCTGCGGCCACCAGAGCGGGCCGCTCGGGCAGGGCAAAATGATCCAGGTCGACGGGCAGGCCTGCGTCGTCTGCCCCTGGCACGGCAGCACTTTCCAATTGAAAGACGGAAAGGTCGTGCACGGTCCGTGCAGTACTGACCAGCAGGTGCTGCCGGTGCGGGTCGTTGACGGCGTCCTAGAAGCCAGATTGCCTTGACGGCAGCTGATTCACCAACCAGGGCGCCGGCCTCGGCGGGCCCTGTGCGAGGCCTGCCGACCCTCGATACCGCGGCCCGCTACATCGCACCGTCCCCAGCCGGGAACGGCCACCGCCACCTGACCCGGGTCCTCAGTCCGGCCGCAGCCCCACCCCCGACAGGTGGGTGCCAGCGGATGATCCGCAGGCCGCCACAGCGGATACGGGTCGGCGGGTCAACCGGCGGCGAGAAAGCGGGCGGCGCGGATCTCCCGCAACGCGCGGCGGCGCACCTCGCCGCGGAGCGTGTCCACATAGAGGCGCCCGTCCAGGTGGTCGGTTTCGTGCTGCAACGCACGGGCCAAAAAGCCGCTGCCGGTGACGGTGACCGGTTCGCCGTACTGGTCGAACCCGTGGGCGGTGGCGTGCATCGCCCGCCGGGTGGGAAACGACAGCCTCGGGATCGACAGGCAGCCTTCCTCACCGTCCTGCGTCTCGTCGGACAGCTCCAACGTCGGGTTGACCAGATGCCCGCGGCGCCCGCCCGCGGCGTAGACGAAAACCCGCGCCGAGACCCCGATCTGGTTGGCGGCCACCCCGGCGCGGCCGGGCTCGCCGAGCAGCGTGTCCATCAGGTCGGTGACCAGCGCCCGCAGTTCGGCGTCGAAACTGGTGACCGGCTCGCAGAGGGTACGGAGAACCGGGTCGCCGATGATCCGGATGGGGCGCATCGTCATGATCGAAAGCCTAGCCGGCTCCGCCCGGGACTGCCGTCTAGCAACAACGCTCAAACTGGGTGATCCACAGCGCGGGCGCCACCTCGACATCCCGCATGCGGACGAAGCCCCGGCCCTCGTACAGCCGCCGTGCCGGGGTGTTCGCCGTTCCCGTCGAAACAATGATCCGCTCGGCCGGTTCCACCGCGTCCAGAGCGTCCAGCAGGGCGGTGCCGATGCCCCGACGAAACGCACTCGGTACGACGAGCAGCTTGCAGATGTCCAGCGTGCCGTCGGCGAGCCGTTCGTAGGCCACCGCCCCGACCAGCCCATCCGCGTCGTGGGCGCCAAGCCACCGCTGCGGCGCGGCGCGTAGTTCGGTCAGCGTCTCCTGCAGCGCCGGAATGCCGACGGAACCGATCAGTTCAGCCTCGACGGTGTAGGCAGCCCGCTGCAGCTCAAGCACTGCCGCCGCGATGACAGCGTTGTGGCGCGGGTCCAGCGGTTCAATTCTCAGCATTCCCCCAGCGCCCCCATGCCGGCGCCGGGACCGACCGGCTCCACGGCAGCGTAGGCAGCCGGGCTGGCCGGCGGGGCGGCGTAGGCAGACGTTGGTGAAGCGCTTGGTGTGAGGTAGCTCATCCGTTGGGGGGATTCGTCGTCGTCGGCGCTGTCGCCTGTTTTAAGATGCGCCCTTTTTCCTGGTACCGTTCAGGGGCAGTCATGTGAACCATGACACACCCGCCCCCATTGTTCGGAGACCCCGATGTGTCAGCACGAACCTCCATGCCCTTCCGCTGAGGCTACCGGCCGGGAGGCCGCCCGGGTCATCGCCACCTTTTCTGAGCAGGGCTGGAGTCTGCTCTGCAATGGTGTGATCCTCTTCGAGGACACCGGGGAACTGCTGCCCGACGGCACGACGGTCGCCCCCCACCGAGGGCCGGCGCGCCACGCAGTGGCCGCCTGAACGCCGACGTCGGCGGCGTCACTGCTCGAACACCTGCGGCGGCGGGCAGGAGCAGACCAGATTCCGGTCACCGTACCCGCCGTCGATCCGCCGCACCGGCGGCCAGTACTTCGCTGCCCGGTCCACCCCGCGAGGATAGGCCGCCACCGACCGGGGATAGGGGTGCGACCACTCATCCGCGCTGACCATCGCCGCCGTGTGTGGCGCGTTCACCAACGGGTTGTCATCGGCCGGCCACTGCCCGGACCCGACCTGGTCGATTTCCCGCCGAATCGCAATCATCGCATCGCAGAACCGATCCAGTTCAGCCAGGTCCTCACTCTCCGTCGGCTCCACCATCAGCGTCCCCGCCACCGGGAACGACATGGTCGGCGCATGGAATCCGTAATCGACCAACCGTTTGGCGACGTCTTCCACGCTCACCCCGGTCGCCTTGGTCAACGGACGCAGATCCAGGATGCATTCGTGGGCGACCAGCCCCTTGTTGCCGCTGTAGAGGATCGGGTAGTGCGCGCGCAGCCGCGCGGCGATGTAGTTGGCTGCCAGCACCGCCACACCGGTGGCCCGCACCAGCCCGTCCGGCCCCATCATCCGCAGATACGCCCACGGGATCGGCAGAATGCCGGCCGAACCGTGCCGGGCCGCCGAGATCACCGGCCGGCCGCCCGCACCGTCGAGGGGATCATCGGGCAGGTACGGCGCCAGGTGGGCGCGGACCGCAACCGGGCCCACCCCCGGTCCCCCACCGCCGTGCGGAATGCAGAATGTCTTGTGCAGGTTGAGGTGCGACACGTCCGCGCCGAACAGGCCGGGTTTGGCGAATCCGAGCAGCGCGTTGAGGTTGGCGCCGTCAACGTAGACCTGGCCGCCAGCCTCGTGCACCTTGGCGCACACCGTCGCGATCCCGGTCTCGTACACCCCATGCGTCGACGGGTACGTCACCATGATCGCCGCCAGGTTGTCCCCATGCGTGTCGATCTTGTGGTCGAGGTCGACCAGGTCGACGTTGCCGTCGGCGTCGCAGGCCACGACCACCACCCGCATCCCGGCCATCACCGCGCTGGCCGCGTTGGTGCCATGCGCCGATGACGGGATCAGACACACGTCCCGCCGCGACTGGCCCCGGTCGCGGTGGTAGGCGCGGATGGCCAGCAGGCCGGCCAGCTCGCCCTGCGAACCGGCGTTGGGCTGCACACTGACCGCGTCGTACCCGGTCACCTCGGCCAGCCAACCCTCCAGCGACGCGACCAGTTCGCGGTAGCCTTCGCTCTGCTCCGCTGGCGCCAACGGGTGCAGGTCGGCGAAGTGCGGCCAGGTGATCGCCTCCATCTCGGTGGTGGCGTTGAGTTTCATCGTGCAGGAACCGAGCGGAATCATGCCCCGGTCCAGCGCGTAGTCCATATCGGCCAGCCGGCGCAGGTAGCGCAGCATGGCAGTTTCGCTGCGGTGGGCGTGGAACACCGGATGGGTCAGAAAGTCGCTGGTGCGGCGCAACGTATCCGGGATCGGCGACTCGTCCAGATCCCGGGTCTCGTGGCCGGCGCAACCGAACACGGCAGCCACCGCTTTCAGATGGCGCCCGTTTGTCGTTTCGTCGCAGGAGACCCCCACCCGGTCGTCGTCGACGAGTCGCAGGTTGATCCCCCGCTCAGCCGCCGCAGCGACTACCTCAGCCGCCCGGCCCGGCACGACAGCCGTGATCGTGTCGAAGAAGTGCCGGTGCTCAAGCGTGACGCCTGAGCCGCGAAGCATGACCGCGAGGGCACACGCCATCCGGTGGGTGCGTTCAGCGATCGCCCGAAGCCCGTCCGGGCCGTGATAGACGGCGTACATGCTGGCCATCACCGCCAGCAGCACCTGCGCGGTGCAGATGTTGCTGGTCGCCTTCTCCCGCCGGATGTGCTGCTCACGGGTCTGCAACGCCAGCCGGTAGGCGGGGTCACCGTCCGCATCCCGAGACACCCCCACCAGCCGGCCGGGCAGCCTGCGCTCCAGCCCAGAACGCACCGCCAGGTAGCCGGCGTGCGGCCCACCGAACCCCATCGGCACACCGAACCGCTGGGTGGTGCCGGCGGCGATGTCGGCGCCGATCTCGCCGGGTGGGCGCAGCAGGGCCAGTGCGAGCAGGTCGGCGGCGGCGGTCACCAGCGCACCCACTCCGTGCGCGGCCTCGACCAGGCCGGTATGGTCACGCACCGCCCCCGACGCACCCGGATACTGCAGGTGCAGCCCGAAAAACTCCGCCGGCAACGGCTCACGGTCCACATCGACCACCCGTACGTCGATGCCGAGCGGTTCGGCCCGGGTCTCGATGACCGCGAGCGTCTGCGGCAGGGTGTCGGCGTCAACCACATACACCGGGCTCCGGCTCTTACTGCCCCGCCGCGCCAACGCCATCGCCTCGGCCGCGGCCGTCGCCTCATCCAGCATCGACGCGTTGGCGATCGCCAGCCCGGTCAGGTCGGCCACCATCGTCTGGAAGTTGAGCAGCGCCTCCAACCGGCCCTGACTAATCTCCGGCTGATACGGGGTGTATGCGGTATACCAGGCCGGGTTCTCCAGCACGTTGCGGCGAATCACCCCGGGAGTGTGGGTGCCGTAGTAGCCCAGCCCGATCATCGACACCGCCACCGTGTTGCGGGCTGCCAGGGCCCGCAGCTCCGCGATCGTCTCGGCCTCGGTCGCTGCCGGCGGCAGATCCAGCCGGCCGTGCCAGCGGATCACCTCGGGAATCGCGGCATCCATCAGCTCGTGGATGGAGCCGTAGCCGACGGTCTCCAGCATCCGCCGCTGGTCGGCGGTGTCGGGGCCGATATGGCGGTCAACGAACGAATGTGCGGTCATAAGGAGGCTCCCGGAGCGAGGTCGACGATGCCGCCTCCCCCTCTGTCGCGCCGCGCCGCAGGCACGCGCCCTCCAGAGTCGCCTGGCCGCTCGGTCCTTTTGCCTGAGAGGTTCCGGGGAGGATTTGCCCCTTCGGCGCCGCCTACCCCAAACTCGGGGCCGGACGGTCTCTCCCGCGCGGGTGATGCCGGCAGCACCACGCTACCAGCCGACCTTCCCCCGCCCACCAACCGAGCACGCCACCAGGCGCAGCAGCAACCTCAGGTGGACTTCGAAGCGCCCGTACCGGGGGCTCAGCCCGCGCGGCGGCGGGCCCGGCGGGCCGCCAACTCGTCGGCCACCTCGACACCCCGTAGCGCCTCCGCGGCGTCAACCGGAGCCTTCGCCGGCTCAGCCGGCAGATGAGACAGCGAACCGCGGATCTCGTTGAAGGCACCACCGACGGCGATGCCGAACACTCCTTGCCCGCCCTGCAGCAGGTCAACAACCTCCTCCGGGGAGCGGCAGTCATACACGCTGGTCCCGTCCGAGATCAACGTGATCCCGACCAGATCACCCACCCCACGCGAGCGCAGCACATCAATCGCGCGACGGATGTTCTGCAACGACACCCCGGCATCCAGCAGCCGCTTGACCACCTTCAGCACCACCAGGTCACGGAAGGAGTACAGCCGCTGCGTGCCCGACCCCGAAGCCTCGCGGATGCTCGGCACCACCAGCCCCGTACGCGCCCAGTAATCCAGCTGCCGATAGCTGATACCAGCCGCATGGCACGCGGTCACACCGCGGTATCCGACCAGATCGTCGTCGGAAGCCCCGCCGCCAGCACCAGGCTGCACCGGACAACCCGCGTCAGTGTCTCGCGGCTCGTGCATCGGACAACCTCCCCGCGGCTCGCGCGACGCCAGCCCTCGACACCGCCAGCCTATCGGGCGTCCACGGGGTTGCCCCGCAAGCGCCGCCGCGACACGCCGAACCTGAACAGCCCATACACCCGGGCCCGCTCAGCCAGCGAAATCCTCCGGCCGAACCTGCTCCAGGAACTCCCGGAACTTCTCGACCTCATCCTCCTGCTCATCGGGGATGATGATGCCCGCCTCCGACAGCACCTGCTCCGAGCAGCGGATCGGCGCCCCCGCCCGCAGCGCCAACGCGATCGAGTCGCTCGGCCGGGCCGACACTCGCACGTTGTCGCCGATCAACAGATCAGCGTAGAAGACGCTGTCCTTCAACTCCGTGATCTCCACCGCGTGCAACGGCGCCTTCAGCGCCGCCAAAATGTCCCGCAGCAGATCATGCGTCAACGGCCGGGCAGGTTTAACCCCCTGCTGTTCGTAAGCGATGGCGGTCGCCTCCACCGCACCAACCCAGATCGGCAGATAACGGTCACCATCGACCTCCCTGAGCAGGACGATCGGCTGGTTGCTGGGCAATTCCACCCGAACCCCGACCACGCTCAGCTCATGCACCGCCGCCTCCGTGTCGCTATCGTCATCCTGCCCTCACGGCCGCCCATGCCCGGCGAACGAACCCGCCACCTCGCACTGCCAGCCATCAGACCCACCGAGGGCCCTCCTGCACGGTACACGGACCGTATGCAGTCCTCCCACACGCGCCGTCCGCGCTCCTGTCACCCACACCGGTTACCCCGACGGGCAGAGGACACGCCCACCAACGCAGATCTTTGCCCGCCCGCGCACCTCACCGGCCCAGCACCGCCCGCAGCCCGACCCGGACCAGCGCCGCCTGCAACTGCTGCGACAACCCCGCCAACTCCCGGGCCTTCTCCGCCGCCCGCGTCCGCGCCACCGGATCATTCTGCCGAGCCAACGGCGCCACCAGCTGCGCAAACAGGCCCACCTCACGATCCGCAGCCGACCGGTACGCGCGCAGATGACGCGGCTCCAACCCGTGCCCCACCAGCCCCGCCACCGCCCGCGCAATCGCCAACGCGTCCGCGTCATACCAACCCGGAGGCTGAGCAACAATCAAACCCAGGCGCTCCACCTCGGTCATCGTGGCGTCATCAAGCCCGCTGCGCTCGATCAGAGCGGCCCGGTCCAGGCGCACATTCACCGGCTCCGCCGCCACCCGGTCGCCGCCACCCGGCGTCGTACCGTCCGCAGCGACCGCCACCAGCACCGGCCGCTGCCGCCACCCACCGCCGTCCGACTCGCGATCCAGCGCGGTCAGCTGCTCACGGATAACCCGCAACGGCAGATACTGGTCCCGCTGTGCCGCCAACACAAACCGAAGCCGCGCCACATCGTCCCAGCTGTACTTCCGGTAGCCGGCCGGCGTGCGCTGCGGCTCAACCAGCCCCTCCGCCTCCAGAAAACGCAGCTTCGAGATCGTGATGTCCGGAAAATCCGGCCGCAGGTGCGCCAGCACCTCGCCGATACTCATCAGCGCCGAGGACGCTGCGGCGGAATGCGCCGCAGCCTCCCTGGTCACCGGGCCGCCCTACGCGGAACAACAACAGCCTGCACCCGGGCCACCGACTCGGCGTACCCCCTCACCCCCGGCCGGCCTCCGGACGCGGGCCGGCGATGAAAACCAGCCGGAACTTGCCGATCTGCACCTCATCACCGTTCTTCAACGTGGCCGCCTCAACCCGCTCACGGTTGACATAGGTCCCGTTGAGGCTCCCCACATCCCGCACCGTAAACACGCCCCGCTCGCGATAAAACTCCGCGTGCCGCCGCGACACCGTCACGTCATCGAGGAAAATGTCACTGTCCGGATGCCGGCCGCTGGTGGTGACATCATGATCAAGCAAGAACCGCGCACCGGCGTTCGGCCCACGCCGCACCACCAGTAGCGCCATCCCCGGCGGCAACGAACCGGCCACCCGAGGCGGAGCCACCTCGGTCTCCGCCTCCAGCACCTCCTCGAGTGCGCCAAGGTTCAGCGTCGACGTGACGTCGAGTGGGGGGAACTCGTCGTCTGGGCGCGTCATGGGACCACCTCACGGATCTCGTTGGTCGGCGTCGGGATAACGGGATGATCCGGCAGGACCACCCTGGAGCGACCCTGCCGGAAATAAATCCACAACGCGCAACTGTTCTTTTCGGTCGACTGAGCGAGCCTAGCCAGACCAGAAAAACCCGGCAACCAGACTCGCAAAACCATCAGCTCTCGGTGAGCTCGCGGTAGGCCTCCGCACTCAGCAGATCACCCAGCTTCGACGGGGTGTCCAGCGTCATCTCCACCAGCCACCCAGCCCCGTACGGGTCTTCGTTAATAGTCTCCGGAGCCTCGAGCAGCTTCTCGTTACGGGCCACCACCGTGCCCGACTCGGGCGCGTAAATCTCCGACACGCTCTTGGTCGACTCGATTTCGCCGAACGACTCCCCAGCGGCCACCACCGCGCCCTCCTCGGGCAGTTCGACGAAAACAATGTCGCCCAACGCATCCTGCGCGAAATGAGTGATTCCCACTCGCACAGTTCCACTACCGTCGCCCGACACCCACTCATGCTCGGCCGTGTATCGCAGATCCTCAGGAATCACAGAACGCGCCCTTCGTCATTCCACCGTGCGCCGGCACACCCCGGGGCACGAACGCACCCGGTCAGGAAACCGGACGTGCATGTTGCAGATTCACCGGCTCGCTCAGCGCCGTCACATCGACCACCTCGCGCTCCTGGACGAGCACGTTACCGCCGTCCGCCATCACCGATGCGACCACCCCACCGGGGATGTTCAATGCCGTGCGCATCGTCGTCGGATCACCGACCACCACCAACGTGTACGGACCCCTCAACTGATGTCCATCCACATTGAGGATACCGTCCTCGCCGAGGAAATACGTCGAGGCGATGATCCGCACCGGCCGTCCGGAGGCACCGGAGATCTCCATCGCCTCGGCCCCCGCCCCCCGCAGCTCCTGCACCGCGTCCAGCATCACCGACGCCTTCAACGGCTTCGTGCCGCTGATGAACCGCAACGACAGCCCCGGCCCCCGGGCCGGCAGCGTGCCGGCCAGAATCCCCAACTCGTCGGCCAGACGGGTCGCCTCCTCCAACGCCGCCTGGCTGCGCTGCGCGCCTGTACTGAGCTGGCGCTGGCTCTCCTCCAGGCCAGCGATCTCCTGCCGCAGCCGTTGCTCCCGGGCCTCCAGATCGGACTGGATGCGGACCAGGTCCTGCAGCCGGGCCGCCGACAATCCCGCATCGGTCGAGGTGTTCCGCACCTGGATAACCAACGCGAACCCCAGCAGCGCCAGCAGCACCACGATCGTCACGCCCGGAGAACTCAGCCGGGCCAGGACCGACCGCGCAGTCACCGTCTTCGCGGCAGCCGGCCCGCCATCGACCGACTCGGCCCGTTCCGCCGTCTCCGCCTCCGGCTCCTGCCCCGGCTGCTCCGGATCGCTCGTCCTGTCCTCTTCAGTCATCAGCGCCAAACCTACGCCCGGAACAGGTGCCGGCGAATGGCCGCCACGTTACCGAAGATCCGCACCCCGAGGACCACCACAACCCCGGTGGACAACTGCCCACCCACCCCCAGCTGGTCACCGACGTAGACGATCAGGGCGGCGACCAGAACGTTGGAGATGAACGAGATCACGAACTGCTTGTCATCAAAAATGCCGTCGAGCTTGGCCCGCACCCCCCCGAACACGGCATCCAACGCCGCAACGACAGCAATCGGCAGATAGGGCTGCAACACCGCCGGAACCGTCGGCTCGAAGTACAACCCGAGCGCCGCACCGGCGATCAACGCGAGAACAGCGATCATCAGCCGCCTCCCGACGGGCTGGTAGACGTGCCGACGTCGGATGACATCGGGGTGGCCCGCTCCGATGGTGTCGATGCGGGTGAGGGACGTGCATAGCGCAGGGTCGGATCACCCGCCGCCGGCAGGGTCAGATCGTCAACCTGACGGATCTGGAACCCCATACCGTGCTCGCTGGCGATACGGCGCATCAGCTGCGCGGTTGAACTGGTCTGGAAACGCTGCGTCATCTGGACCGGGCCGATGGCAGACACTTCATAGGGGCCCACGATCGGCCGGAAGTCGACGAGGATGGCGCTGCCCGCCACCCGTATGGTCGATGTGCTGGTGAGCCGCTGACCATTGATCGAGATCGCCTCCGCGCCCGCGCTCCACAACGCATTCGCAATGTGTTGCAAGTCACGATCAAGGACCCGACCCAGGTCGGGGCCGCCGGCACCGGTGACGGCATCCGCATCCGGCGTCGCGTCGGTGACCTGCACGACCACCCCGTCACCCTGCACCCGGGCCAGCCCGGTCCTCGCTTCCAACTCCCGCAGCCGGGCTGCATCCTGGCTGGACAGGACCGCATCACGCTGCCGGGCGACCTCCTGGCGCAGCGCGTCGGCCTGCTGCGCCAACTTGTCGGTCTCGGCCTCCCGCCGTTTGATCTGCTCCACCAACGCCGCCCGGACCTTGCTTCGGTCCGGTTCCGCGGCGACCGTCTGTAGATAAGCCACGGCCAGCAGGAGCCCCACCAGGAAAAGGGTCACCGCGCTCAGTGCCCGGCCACCGGCCCGCTGCCAGACACCGGGTGGGCCGGTCTCTCGCCGCCGGGCGGCCGTATCGAGATAGCCGGGATCGAGCGGGGTGCGGAACAGTTGGGTGAGAAAGTCCGGTGCGTAGGTACGCTCCGCGCGGCTGGGGGCCGGCCGGTCCTCGCTGCTCCCGCTCATGCCGCTCTCTCGAAGCGGTCACGCGCCCCCACGAGCGCGGCAACCTGGAGTGCGTAGAGACCTGCCGCCGCCCAGTAGAGGACGATCCCCCACCAGGCCAGCGCCCAACCTATCGCGCCGGCGGCTGCGGCCGCAGCGGGCACGGCGGCGGCCAGCAGCAGCACCGGGAAAGCGGCGAGCAGGATGAACGTGGCGGTCTTACCGAGGTAGTGGACCTGTGGTGGGCCGTAGTTGTAGCGGCGCAGGACGAGCAGGCAGCCCCCCATGAAGACTTCCCGCGTCAGCAACGCGATTGTGAACTGCCAGGGCACCACTTCGCGGACGGTGAAGGCCAGCAGGGTGGCGACAATGTACAACCGATCGGCGAGCGGATCCAGCAGCGCTCCCAGTCGGCTCACCTGCTGCAGCCGGCGGGCGACATAACCGTCGACCCAGTCGGTGGTGCCTCCGATCGCCAGCACCGTCACGGCGGCGATGTCCGCGCGGGCCACGAGGAAAAGGTAGAGGAAAAGTGGCACGCCCAGCAATCGGGCAAAGCTGATCAGGTTGGGGATGGTGAAAACCTGCCCGGCCACCCCGGCGGCAAGAACGGCGGTGTCATCGGAGGGCGGCGTTTCCACTGCCCGCGTTGGGCGACGCGACACCGTACCTCCCCTCCGGACCCGGCCCTGCAGCGCCTTCCCGGTCGCGGCGGTCCGCCAAACCGTGAATGCGGTGGCCGGCTCACCCCAGATTCTTCGGCTGGGCGTCGTCAGGTGCTGTGGCTGCTGATTAGCGGTGGCCACTATACCGGGTGGGCCTGCACCACCCGGGGTGGTCGAGGTTGTGGGTTTTCGTGTTGCGGAGGATTGCACACTCCCTAGTCTGTCCTAGGATGCTAGACCATCTGCTCGACTGTCGTTTGGCACCGTCAGGGCCGGGTAGAGGACGGCGTACATCCCCGACGACGGGAGGCCGCAGATGCCAGGGCCACGGCCGGGCAGCAACAAGTACGACATCAAGCGGGCACGGCTGCGCAAGCAGATTGAAGACAGCGGACGCGCCGCCGACCAGGAGGCGAACGACGTCGCCAACCAGATCCTGCAGGAGGAACGGGGCCAGGAAGGAATTCTGCGCAGCGAGCGCGGCCTCGGCCCCAAGAGCGAACGGGCACCCGGGGAGCGGAAATGACGGTTCTTGACGGCATGCTGGCCGGTGCCGCCGGCACCCTTGCACTCGATGCCGTCACCTACGCCGACATGGCGGTTCGGGGGCGACCGGCCAGTCACACCCCGGAGGAGAGCGTCCAACACCTCGCCGACCGCGCCCACCTCAGTCTGGGCTCCGATACGCGGGCCCAGAACCGCCGCGAGGGGCTGGGCCCGCTACTCGGCTACACCATCGGGATGACCGGCGCAGTCGCCTTCGCGGCACTGACCAACCGCCGCCGGCTACCGGTTCCGGCAGCCACCGGAGCGCTGGCCGCCGGCGTCATGGTGGCCACCTCCGGCACGATGACGCTGTTCGGCGTCACCGATCCGCGTCGCTGGAGCCGCGCCGACTGGCTGTCGGACCTCATCCCGCACCTGGTCTACGGCGCGGTGACGGTACTGACACTGCGCCGGCTGCGGGCGGGCCACCGCTGAGAGCGGTGGCCCACGGCGAACCCGTTATCCGCGGTCCTCACCGTCGCGGGGCTCGGCCACCGGGCGGCGCGACGGCCCGTACGGCGACACCTGCCCCGGCGGCACGGGACGGCCCCGCCCACCCCTGGTGTTGACCGGGTCGCCCGGGCGGGGACCCCGGCTCTCCTGCACCGTCGACGTCTGCTCACTGCGGCGTTGCTCCGGCTGCTGGACGTTGGCCACTGCCGTCTCCTTCCGCGCTGGGATCGGTGATCCACCACTGGCGTACCCGTCAGCCCGGCCTGCCATGCCGGCCGATCGGATGGGTAACGCAGGGGTGGTTAGCTGTCGGGTGTCGAAGTCGTTAGCGTTTTTTAGTGTCCTCTGGTGAGGGTGTTCCCACCTGTCGGCTCGGGCGGCTGGTCATGGTTGGTGAGTCGTTGAAGACCGTTTCGGTTGATGCTGGTCAGGTGGTGGTGTATGCGGGGGTTTCCTCAGCGGACCGGCGCGTCGACCTGGGCCGGCAGGTCGCCCGGGCCAGTGCTTGGGCCACCGGCCAGAATCTTGCGGTGACCGAGGTCGGCCGCCTGTACGGGCGTCGCGCTGGGGGTGCGGTCAGGGCTGTGACCGGGACCGGATGAGCAGCTCACGGAGTCGATTTCCTGGTCGTTGCCGGCCCTGCGGCGAGCCTGGAACGGCGCTAAGGCCGAGGTGGCGGGAGTGTTCGAAGGAGGCTTTCAATACCGGTTTGGACGCCCTTGCCCGCGGGTTGAAGAACTGGTCGGACTCGCGGTCCGGGAAGCGGGCCGGACGGCCGGTCGGGTTTCCTCGGTTCAAGTCCCGCCGCAGGTCGATGCCGAGTGTCCGGTTCACCACCGGCGCGATCCGGGCCGAGCCGGACCGTAAGCATGTGGTGCTGCCCCGACTGGCCCGCCACGTCGCCGATGCCGGGTTCGCCGAACTGCGCCGGCAACTGGCGTACAAGACCGGGTGGAACGGTGGCCGCCTCATCGTGGCCGACCGCTGGTATCCGTCCTCGAAAACCTGCTCAGGCTGCGGCACGGTGAAAACCAAGCTGGCCCTATCCGAGCGTGAATACCAATGCCAGGCGTGCGGCCTGCTCATCGACCGGGACCGTCCCACCGCAAGGCGGGACTACCAATCAGATGCTAAAGCACACTGAAAGGTAACAGCATGGACAGAAACCGTGGACTGGTCAAGGCGCTGCTAGACAAGCAGGGACGCACGTACGCCCAGGAGGCTGGCATCGCGCTGGCCGACCGCCCGGCCCCCCTGTATCAACTGTTGGTCCTCACCACACTGCTCAGCACCCGCATCCGGGCCACGGTGGCGATGGCCGCGGCACGGGAACTCTTCGCGGCCGGCTGGCGCACCCCACAGGCGATGGCCGACTCCAGCTGGCAGGACCGGGTTGACGCGCTCGGCCGAGGCCACTACCGCCGCTACGACGAGCGGACCGCGACCATGCTGGGCAACGGGGCCCGGATGTGCCTGGAGCGCTGGCAGGGGGATCTACGCCGGCTGCACCGGGCCGGGGACCGGGACCGGGCGAAGCTGCGCGGGCTGCTGACCGACTTTCCCGGCATCGGACCGACCGGGGCGGACATCTTCCTACGCGAGGTGCAGGTGGTCTGGCCCGACCTGCGCCCGTACGTTGACCGGCGGGTCGCCTCCGGTGCGGCCCGAATGCAGTTACCCACCTCGGCGGAGCAGCTCGCCCGACTGGCCGGCGGCGACAACTTTCCCCGACTGGCCTCGGCGCTGGTGCGGGTGTCGCTGGACCAGAAGCTGGCCGAGGAACTGACCACGTCCGGGCGCAGGTGAGCCCGCGAGCACCGGGTGGCTACACCGGTTCGCCGGGGGGTGGGACGGGCCCAATCGGGTGCCGGAAAGTCGAGCATGGTGGTGATGACCGTCAGCTGGATGACTGAGCGCCCCCGGCTGGTACCACCCGGTCGGTGACGGGTGGCGTCTACTTCTTGTCGGCACCGGAGCTCTGCTGCCCGGTGAGGTGCCAGGTGATCGCCCCGGCGATGATCGCCAGGAGCACCAGTGCGGGGGTCAGCCCCTCCCCCCCGCTGCCGTCAATGCCGAAGAACAGCACCGCCACGCCGATGAGGACAGCCAGGAAGGTCCGAGTTCCAGTGGTTAACACGAAAAACACCGTATAGCGAGATTCGCACCGTTATCGCGCAATCTGGGAAAGAGGTGATGGGACGTCCGGCCATTCACTGCTCCCGGTGCTCATCCGCCTCCACCTGCAGCCGTACCCGGGTGATCGCCCTTCCGGAGATCTCCACCACCTGCGCGGTCAGGCCGGACAACCGCACCAGCTCCCCCGTGCGGGTCGGGATGTGCCCGAGCCGGGCCAGCACGAGTCCGGCGACGGTGGTGTAGTCGCCGTCGGCGGGCGGGTTCAGTTCGATGCCGAGGTCGGGCAGATCGTGCAGCGGGAAGCCGCCAGGCACCAGCAGCGTCCCGTCGGCCTCACGGACCACGGCCCGCACGTCCCGGTCGGTCTCGTCGTAGATCTCCCCCACCACCTCCTCCAACAGGTCCTCCATCGCGACAATGCCGGCGGTGGCACCGCGTTCGTCAACGACGAGGGCCAACTGCCGGCGCTCCTGACGCATCTGGCGCAGGGCATCGGAGACCCGCAGCGTCTCTGGCAAGAAGAGTGCGGGGCGGGCATGCTCGCCGACCACACCCACCGCATCGACCAGGTCCCGCAGGTGCACGATGCCGAGCACATCGTCCAGGCCCGCCGGGCCGGTGACCGGAGCGCGGGACCGGGCGGCCGCGGCCAGCCGACGCAGCCCCGACCCGACCGGCAGATCAGCCGGCAGGCTGATCACCTCACGGCGCGGCACCAGGATCTCCCGCAGGGTCCGGTCGGCGATCTCGAAGGCGCCGGAGAGGATCTCCCGCTGTTCCGGGGAGAAGCCCCGCTGGGCGATCACCATCTCCCGCAGCTCCTCAGTGCTGATCTCCTCACGGCGGATGTCGGGATCACCGCCGGCCAGCCGGACGACCAGGTCGGTGGCCCGGCCGAGGATCCACACCGCCGGCCGGGACAGGGTGGCGAGCAACTCCATCGGGCGGGCAACCAGCAGCGCCCAGCGTTCGGCCCGCTGCATGGCGATGCGTTTGGGGGCCAGCTCGCCGAGCACCAGGGTGATGAAGGTCAGGGTCACGGTGACCAGCACGACCGCGACCGGCTCGGCGGCCGCGCCGAGGAAGTCCAGGGGGCCGACCAGCGGTGCGGCGAGGGAGACCGCCGCCGCGGCGGCGGCGAGGAAGCCGGCCAGAGTGATGCCGAGCTGGATCGTGGCCAGGAAGCGGTTGGGCTCACGGGCCAGGCGGGCCAGTATCCGTTCGCCGGGCGATCCGCGGGCCAGCCGCTGCAGCTGCGCCTCCCGGAGGGAGATCAGTGCCATCTCGCTGCCGGCGAAGACGGCGTTGAGCAGCACCAGTGCCAGCACCAGCGTGATCCGTCCGCCGTAGCCGTCCACGCGGCCTCCGATCCGGTCGTCCCCTGGGAGCTACCCAACCGCAGGCCTGGGTCCTCTGTCCGGGGTTTCCGCCCGCTTCGGCGGGGAACGACCTGGGCAGCAGTTGCGAGCAGCGGCGGGCGCGCCGCGAAGGGAGGCGGCAGCATGGCCGGACAGCAGGGGCAGCTCCACGGCCGACGGGTGGCGTTCCTGGCCACCGACGGCGTAGAGGAGGTCGAGTACGTCCAGTCCCGCAGCGCGGTGGAACGCGCCGGCGCGCAGATCGAACTCGTCTCGATCAGGCCGGGTTCGATCCAGTCGATGCAGCGGGACATCACCCCGGCGGGGGTGTACGAGGTGGACCGCACGGTGACGCAGGCGGATCCGGCCTACTATGACGCGCTGGTGCTGCCCGGAGGCACCGTCAACCCCGACCGGCTGCGGCTCAACGCGGACGCGATGCGGTTCGTCCGCGCCTTCTTCGAGCAGGGCAAGCCGGTCGCGGCGATCTGCCATGGCCCGTGGAGCCTGGTAGAGGCTGACGTGGTCAGGGGGCGGACCCTCACCTCCTACCCCAGCCTGCGCACCGATATCCGCAACGCCGGCGGCCGGTGGGTGGATGAAGAGGTGCACGTCGACCAGGGGCTGGTGACCAGCCGCCGTCCCGCCGACCTGCCCGCGTTCTGCATCAAGATGGTGGAGGAGATCGCAGAGGGGCGGCACGCCCGCCAGGCCCTACCGGCCTGACGGGCGCGAGGAGGAAGGCTACTGCGACGACGGGTCGATCTCCTCCAGCTCGTCAAGGGCGATCTTCTCCAGCATCAGCCAACGGGCCAGCGCCCGGGTGCCGTCGAGCCAGAGCGGGGTGGACTCGGTATACGCGTTCGTGGCATAGACCCGCACCAGCACCGGTGGCCCCTCGTCCACCTCGATCCGCCACCGGTGATTCTTGTCCCGCCACGCTCGGATACCGGGCATACCGGACACGCTAGCGGGTAACCGGGGCCGGCGTGGGTGCGCAAGCGAGGAGGTCGGTATGCAGCAGGTCCAACTCTCGTCGGTGGAGTCGCTGGTCTACATCACGGTCACCGCGATGGAGGCACGCGGACAGACGACGTACCTGACGGCGATCGCCGCGGAGGCCGAACTCCCCCCTGATGAGCTGACCCAGGCGCTGCACAGCCTGGCTGAGAAGAACCTGCTGCGCCGCGAGGACAGCCCGGTTGAGGGCACCGATTTCGGGCCTCGGTGGTGCGCACGCCAGCCCGCCTGATCCGGCCGGATGGATCCAGGCCGCGTCACCTCCCCCAGCACCGGACCGTTACCGCATGTAGACCAAGAGCCGATGTGCGGGTATGAGGGGGAATGTCGCGATGGCCAACGACCGGCCGATCTTCGTGGTCGGGTGCCCGCGGTCCGGCACCACGCTGCTGCAGTTGATGCTGCACGCCCACCCCTGCATCGCGATTCCGCCGGAGACCCGGTTCCTGCTGGAGACCCACCGCGAACGGCGCCGCTTCGGGGACCTGCGCCGCCCGACCAACCGGCGGGCGCTGGCCCACTTCATCGTGAATCGGCCACAGACCCGCTTTTTCGACCTGGGGCTGGACGGTCCGACGACGATCGCGGAGATCGTGGCGGGTCCGCCGACCCTCGGCTCCGCGATCGGTGCCATTTTCCGCGCCTACTCCGACCGCTTCGATAAGCCCCGCTGGGGTGACAAGCGGCCGGCGTACCTGAACAACCTGGACGTTGTGCTGCGGCTGTTCCCCGACGCCCAGATCGTGCACATCGTCCGCGACGGCCGCGACTGCGTCGCCTCGCTGCAGGAGATGCCGTGGCACCGCACCGGCATCTACCATTCGATCGCCGCTTGGGCGCAGGCCATCGACAATGCCCGGCTGGCGCGCCGCCGCCTGCCGGCCAACTCCTTCTACGAGCTGCGCTACGAGGATCTGGTCACCGATCCGGCGCGAGAACTGGACGCCCTCTGCACCTTCCTCGGCGAGGAGTACGACGAAGCGATGACCCGGCCGGCGGAACTCGCCGCCGCCGCCGTGCCGGCTTACAAGACGTGGCACGAGCGGACCCGCCTACCCATCGACGACGGGCGGGTGGGCAGCTGGAAACAGCGACTCTCCAACGCCGAGATCGCGCTCTGCGAGGTGCTGCTGGCCGACCGGCTCAGCGCCTACGGCTTCGACGTCTCGGGTGGGGGCCGGATCAAACCGGCCGACCGGCTGCGCTTCGAACGCATCGCCGCGCGGCACCGGCTCTCCGCGCCCCGGCGGGCGCTGTCCCGGGCCACCGACCGGCTACGCGGCCTGCCGCCACCGGCGGCCCTGCTCACCGCCGGTCAGCGCCGGGCCTGGCGCGGCGACCGCTCCCTGATCAGATCCGGCGAGCGGTGAAGCCGACGCGCCTCAGGTGGTCGGGCGGCCACCGGTTACCGCGAGCACCTCACCGGTGACGAAACTCGACTCGGGCGAGGAAAGGAAGACGTAGGCCGGGGCGAGCTCCGCAGGTTGACCGGGCCGGCCGATCGGCGAGTGCCCGCCGAAGGACTCCACCACCTTCGGCGGCATCGTGGTCGGGATCAACGGGGTCCAGATGGCACCGGGGGCAACCGCGTTGACTCGGATCCCCCGATCGGCCACCCCGGCGGCCAGGGCCCGGGTGAAGGTGACGATCGCCGCCTTGGTGCTGGCGTAGTCCAGCAGCTGCGGGGAGGGCTCATACGCCTGGATCGAGGCGGTGTTGACGATGCAGGAGCCGGGCGGCATATGGCCGACCGCGGCCTGGCAGAGCCAGAAGAGCGCATAAAGGTTGGTCCGGAACACCCGGTCCAGCTGCTCGGTGGTGATGCCGGCCAGACCGTCGGACTGAGACATCTGGTAGCCGGCGATGTTGGCCAGGATGTCGATGCCGCCGAGTTCGGCGGCAGCCCGGCCGATGACGTGCCGGCAATGTTCCTCGTCGGTGAGGTCCCCGGGTACGGCGACCGCCCGGCGGCCGGCCTTCTCAATCAGCCGCACGGTCTGGGCGGCGTCGGCGTTCTCGCTGAGGTAGGAGATGAGTACGTCGGCGCCTTCCCGGGCGTAGGCGAGCGCCACCGCGCGTCCGATGCCGGAGTCGCCGCCGGTGACCACCGCCCGCCGGCCGGTCAGTCTGCCGCTGCCCCGGTAGGACTGCTCGCCGTGGTCGGGCACCGGCTGCATCCGGTCAGTGCTGCCCGGCCAGGGCTGCTGCTGGGCTGGCTGGCCCCGGCGCTGGCCGTACTGGGTGGTGGGGTCCTGCCGGGTGTACTGATCGGAGGTCATGTAGGTCCTTCCGGTCGAGCCACCCGCTGACCTACCCCGGACGGGGGTGAAATAACAAACCATGGATAGCAGCACCGGCCGTTCAGGCATTACTGTCTATGCCGTGACGGCGACGGGGGTGACAGCCGGGGTGCGGCCGCTCTGGCGCGACCGCAGCTTCAGCGTCTTCTGGCTCTCGCAGACCCTCTCGGTGGCCGGGGACTCGTTCGGCATCATCGCGGTTCCGCTGCTGGTGCTGCACGCGACCGGCTCGGTGGCGCAGATGGGGCTGCTGACCGGGCTGGCCGGGGCGGCCATGCTCGCCTCAGGCATCTTTGCCGGGGTGCTGGCCGACCGGCTCGACCGTCGGGCCCTGCTGATCGGCTGCGATCTCGCCCGGATGCTGCTCTACGGACTCATCCCGCTGGTGTGGTGGACCGCCCCGCAGGTCTGGCTGCTCTACGTGGTCCTACCGGCCAGCGCCGCCGTCGGGATGCTCTTCCGAGTCACCTATGTGACCGTGGTGCGCAACCTCGTTGACGCCGACCGGATCACCGAGGCCAACGGCAAGCTGCACGCCACCTACGCCCTGGCCGGGATTGGTGGTCCGCTGCTGGCGGGGGTGGTGTCGGGATTGTTCGGGCCGGCCACGGCGGTGGCGGTCAACGCGGCCGGTTTCGCCGCCTCCGCAGTAGGACTGGGGTTCGTCCGACTCCGATCCACCGACCCGGCGCCGCCGGCAGTTCAAGGGCGGCCGTGGTGGCAGCTGCTGGACGGCGTCCGCTTCCTGTGGCGGCACCCGGTGCTGCGAGCCCTGACCGTGCTGCTGTCGCTGTTCGGCTTCGTGACGCTCGGCCTGACCGACGTACTGATCTTCTACCTGAAGCACGATCTCGGTCGTACCGATCGGGTGGTCGGCGTGGTGATGGCGATCGGGGCGACAGGCACCATCATCGGCGCGCTGGTGGTGGCGGCGGTACGGCGCCGCATCGGGTTCGGCGCCGCCTGGATCGGCGCGCATACGGTCTACGGGGTGGCGATCGCCAGTCTCGGCCTGGCCCGCAGCGTCCCCGCGGTCGCCGGGCTGGTCGCGGTCTATCTCTGCTGCGTGAGCATCGCCAGCATCTGCTCGATGTCGTTACGGCAGGAGGTGACACCGGACCACCTGCTCGGCCGGGTCACCTCGGCGTTCTGGACCCTGCACCTCTCCCTCGGCCCGGTCGGCGCGGCCGTGCTGGCCTGGGCGGCGGGACGGTTCGGCGTCCCCGCCGTCACCCTGGTTGCGGGTGGCGCCTGCATCCTGATCGCACTGGCCGCGCTCGGCACCCCGATCCGTCTGCCCCGCCCCGAGCGGCTCACCGTCGACACCACCTGACCAGTGTCAGCGGCTGCGGGCCGCAGCGCCGGCCGAGCGGCGACAAATCCCCGCACCGGCCCCCGAACTTTGCCACCATTCAAGGCGAAGCGACGAGGGGCCGCCACTGTGCTCGATGTCGTTACGGCAGG
>DASULK010000280.1:0-8515 GCA_036278255.1 Micromonospora sp. | reverse complement strand
GGCATCAAGCTCGCCGACGTCGATCACGTGATCCTGGTCGGCGGCTCCACTCGGATGCCGGCCGTCTCCGATTTGGTCAAGGAGATGATCGGCCGGGAGCCCAACAAGGGCGTCAACCCCGATGAGGTTGTCGCGCTCGGCGCGGCCCTGCAGGCCGGTGTGCTCAAGGGCGAGGTCAAGGACGTCCTGCTGCTCGATGTGACCCCGTTGAGCCTGGGTATCGAGACCAAGGGCGGGATCTTCACCAAACTGATCGAGCGCAACACCACCATTCCGACCAAGCGCTCCGAGGTCTTCACCACCGCCGACGACAACCAGCCGTCGGTTCTCATCCAGGTGTTCCAGGGTGAGCGGGAGATCGCGGCGTACAACAAGAAGCTCGGCACCTTCGAGCTGACCGGCCTGCCGCCGGCGCCGCGCGGGGTGCCGCAGGTCGAGGTCACCTTCGACATCGACGCCAACGGGATCGTGCACGTCGGTGCCAAGGACCTCGGGACCGGCAAGGAACAGTCGATGACCATCACCGGTGGCTCCGCGCTGCCGAAGGATGACATCGAGCGGATGATGCAGGACGCCCAGGAGCACGCCGACGAGGACAAGCGCCGGCGTGAGGAGGCGGAGACCCGTAACCTCGCCGAACAGCTGCAGTGGCAGACCGAGAAGTTCCTGGCCGAGAGCGGCGACAAACTCCCCGCCGACTCCCGCGACCAGATGAACGAGGCCCTCGGTGAGCTGCGCAGCGCCTTGGGCGGCACCGACATCGCGGGGATCAAGTCGGCCCACGAGAAGCTGGCCGAGGTGTCGCAGCAGGCGGGATCGCAGCTCTACGCCCAGCAGGCCCAGCAGGGTGAGGGGGCGCCGGGCGGCGCGACCGGAGCGGGACCGACCGGTAAGCCGGCCGGTGGCGCCGAGGATGTGGTGGACGCTGAGATCGTCGACGAGGACGACAAGAAGTGACTCCAGCCGGCCACCACTGATCGTCGACCGCTAGCCGAAGTGAGTGAGGTAACGCTATGACGGAAAAGCCACGCGCCACCGGCCCGGAGACCTCCCAGTCGGGGCCGGGTGGTTCCGCCCCTGGCAGCGGTGGGCAGGGCCAGGCCAGCGAACGGATCGTCATCCGGGATAAGCGGAAGGTCGATCCGTCCGGTGGCAAGGGTCGCTCGACTGAGTCGACCGGCGACCGGGGCAGGGCCTCCGCCAGCAGCGTGGACCCGGAGACGGTCGAGTCGGTCGCCGAGTCGGAGGTTCTGGAGGTAGAGGTCCAGGAGGCGGAGACTCCCGACGCTGGGGCTGCCGAGCCGGAGGCGACGAAGGCCGAGGCCCCGGAGCCCGAGGTCGTCGAAGCCGAGGTCCCGGAGGCGGAAGTCGAAGGGGTGACGCCGCCGGAAGAGCCGGAGCCGGTCCTGGCGACGGAGACGGGCACCGAGGCGCCCGCTGTTGACGAGCCGGCGGAACCGGTTGACGAGGGCCCGGGACCGCTCGACGGGCAGCTGACGGCCCTGCAGGCCCAGCTCGACGAGCGGACCCGGGATCTGCAGCGGGTGACGGCGGAGTACGCCAACTACCGCAAACGGGTCGACCGGGACCGGGGCCTTGAGGCGGAGCAGGCCACCGCCGCGCTCCTCACCGCGCTGCTGCCCGTCCTCGACGACCTGGACCGGGCACGGGAGCACGGTGACCTGGTCGGGCCGTTCGGCTCGGTGGCCGAGCAGCTGACCGGGGTGCTGGACAAGATCGGGCTGACGCCCTTCGGGGAGAAGGGCGATGCCTTCGATCCCAACTTGCATGAGGCGGTTGCCCATCTGACCTCTGCCGAGGTCACCGAACCCACCTGCGTCGAGGTGATGCGCCGCGGCTACCTGTTCGGTGACCGACTCCTGCGGGCCGCCATGGTGGCGGTTGCCGATCCGGAGTGACCGACATTTCAACGTTGATCAGGGAGTTGGTGGGCGAGTCCCCCCGGCGGGTCGTGCATCAACTCCCTGATCAACATGGAAGGGACGAGGAGGTGGACCTTGAGTTCCAAGGACTGGCTGGAGAAGGACTTCTACGCCGTGCTGGGGGTGGGCAAGTCCGCCTCCTCTGAGGAGATCAAAAAGGAGTACCGCAAGCTCGCCCGGGAGTTGCACCCGGACCGCAACCCCGGCAACCGCGAGGCGGAAGAGCGCTTCAAGGCGGTCTCCGAGGCGTACGCCGTCCTCTCCGACGAGCGCAAGCGCAAGGAGTACGACGAGATGCGCTCGCTCTTCGGATCCGGCGCATTCCGGCGCAACGCCCGTACCGGCGGCCCGGGCGGGGCTCCATTCGATGCCTCCGATCTTTTCGGCGGCGCCAGTGAGGCGGGGGCCCGCTTCGGCGGTGGTGGTTTCTCCGACCTGTTCAGTTCGATCTTCACCGGCGGCGGCCCGACCCGGGCTCGCGGCCCAGCCCGTGGGCGTGACGTCGAGGCTGAGGTGGTGCTGGACTTCCGCGACGCCGTCCAGGGGGTGACGCTGCCGCTGACCCTGCGGGCACCCGGTGCCTGCGACACCTGCCACGGCGACGGCGCCAAGCCGGGCACCCAGCCGCGCACCTGCCCGCAGTGCCGCGGTTCCGGTCTGGTCAGCCGTGACCAGGGGGCGTTCAGCTTCTCCGAGCCGTGCCGGGAATGCCAGGGCGTGGGGACGATCGTCGAGGAACGGTGTCCGGAGTGTAAGGGCACCGGTGGGGTGACCAAGACGCGCACGCTCAACGTCCGGTTCCCCGCCGGGGTGGCTGACGGGCAGCGGATCCGGCTGGCCGGCCGGGGTGAGCCGGGTGAACGGGGCGGCCCGACCGGTGATCTCTTCGTGTTGGTGAAGGTGCGTCCCGACGACCTGTTCGGCCGTGCCGGCGACGACCTGACGCTGGCCGTGCCGATCACCTTCGCCGAGGCGGTGCTCGGCACCGACCTGCGGGTGCCCACCCTCGACAGCGCGGTGACGCTGCGGGTGCCGCCCGGCACGCCCAGCGGGCGCACCCTGCGGGCCCGTGGACGCGGCGTGGCCCGACGGGACGGCCGGGTCGGAGACCTGCTGGTGACGGTGGAGGTGGTGGTCCCGACCCAGGTGTCGGAGGAGGCGCGCCAGGCGTTGGAGACCTTCGCCGCCCACACGCCGCCCGCAGCTCGGGAACATCTCGATACCCGGGTGCGTCCTTATGACTGACGGTTGGCCACGGAGGTGATCTGGCGATGACCGAAGAGCTTGCCGGTGCGCCCGAGGCGGCGCCGGATGCAAAAGTGCTGATGATCTCGATCGCGGCGAGGATGGCGGGGATGCATCCCCAGACGCTGCGCCAATACGACCGGATGGGGTTGGTCCAGGCGAGCCGAGCGGCCGGAGGTGGGCGCCGCTACAGCATCCGCGATGTGGCGCTGCTGCGTGAGGTTCAGCGGCTCAGCCAGGAGGACGGCGTCAACCTTGCCGGGATCAAGCGGATCATCGGCCTGGAGCAGGTGGTTGACGAGCTGCAGCAGCGGGTCGCGCAGCTGGAGGCTGAACTCTCCGCCGCATACCAGCGGTTGGCCGAGATCGAGGCGATGAGTCCCTTCCCGCGCCGTGATCTCGTGCCGACCAGTCGTGTCTCCACCGCCCTCGTCGTCTGGCGGCCGCGCCCGAGTGGCGACAGCGACTGACCGGAAACGCCGCCACCGCTGGAGCATCCCGACTAGCCTCACTAATGGTTCGTACTCCACAATTCGGGCTGGGTGGGGAGTGTCGGAATGGCTGATTCACCGAAGGACATGGCCGGCAAAGCCAGCGAGAAGCTGAGCTCAGGCAAGGGCAAGGAGGCCATGGAGAAGCTCGCTGGCAAAGCCGACAAGGCGACCGGCGGCAAGTTCGGCAAGCAGATCGAGAAGGGGCAGGAGAAGCTCCGCGAGTCCGCGGAGAAGCGGAAACAGGCCGGCTGACGGCCGCTTCGCGGCCCCGACCTCGTCGATCGACTCGGACCGGTCCGGGACTCACGGGGGGTCCCGGACCGGTCCGTCGCTGATGCCAGCCGGACTCAAGCGAGACGGCGTGGGTTACGGACCAGGCCGCCTTCGAACCAGTCCGGATAGTTGAACAGATCCGGCTTGGTCAGCAGCATCTGGCAGTTGTGCGCCCACGTCAGCATCGGTTCGTCACCCTGCCCGGCAGCCCGCTTCACCAGCTTCCGTAACCGGCGGCGGCGGTGGGAGCGGAAGTTGGTGCGGATGGCGTCGGCCGCGTAGATGTGCAGGCAGTGCAGGGCAAAACGGCGGGCCGGGCAGGAGGGGGCCATCGCCAGTTCGAAAAGGGTGGGGATCAACCGGTCGCCGGCGACCAGCAGATCCCAGTCCTTCGGCAGTGCCTGCAACGGCACCGAGTCGGGCTGGTAGGCCCAGGCACGAAGCTCGGCGGCTGATGGGTCTACCGGATTGGCAAAGCCGTGGAATGCGGACTTCTCCACGCTGACCGGCCTGACCTTCCGCTTGAATACGCGGAGCATGACGCAGCTCCGCTCACCTGATGGCTGCTGGGGCGACACCCTATCCGCTCGCGGCAATCCCGCCAAGAAGCGGACAGCAGCTCATCGGGGTAGTCGGGGCGTGAGTCAGGCGGTGAGGGCACCGGGCGGGTGGAGTCGGCACAGGACGGAACCGGCGGCGGCGCCGGAGACTCCTACCAGATATGCGTCGACTGGCTCTGATCGTCACCCTGCCGTTGCTGGTGACCGGCTGTGCGCTCAATGACATTCGCCGCCCGGTCCCCACGCCGCCTGCCCCGTCGGCGCCGCCGCCGATCTCAGCGCCAGCCCCAGCCGTCCCAGTCACCGCTGATGAGGTACGGCGGGGGCAGCTGCCGGTGCCGGACGATTTCGACTTGGGCAGCGTCGAGTTCACCGACGCGGAGCACGGCTACGGACTGTTTACTCGGTGCGGCTCGCGCCCCAGATCGAAGCCGAGTTGCACGGTCCGGGTGCTCTCCACGACAGATGGCGGCCGATCCTGGCAGCAGTTGCGTCATCCGCCGCTGGCCGCAAACAACCCCCAGTTGTCCGCGGCCGGCGATCATCTGCTGCTCTTCTCCGAGCCGCATCACTGGTATATCTCTGCCGACCGCGGCCGGAGCTTCCGGCACGAGCGGTCACCGGAGCCCCCGGGTGCCTACTGGCGCCTCTTCGGCCGGTTCCACGTCGATGAAGAATCAGGGCAGGTTGCCGAGTGGGTCAACGGCCGGGCCAAGCCGGTGCCGGTGCAGCCATCGTTGCCGGAGGTCGCGAGGACGGTGTACGCCAACGGCCGACTCATCGTCGTCGGCCTGCAGGACGACCGCCCGTACGTCGTAATCTCCCTCGACAAGGGCAAGACCTGGCAGCAAACCATCGTGGCCCGTGACAGCAAGGTGGTCTTCCTTCGTACGCTCTCCTCCAGTGATGGACGGGACGTTTTCCTGATGGGGTCTGACGATCGCATCAGCTTCCCGCTGCTGTGGCGCCTTGACGGCCATCGCTGGGAGCCGGTGGAGGCTGCCGGGCATCCGGAGCGGGTCGAGGAGTTGGCCGCGATCGGGGACGGAATGCTGGCCGTGACCGGGCCGAGCGGCAGCGGTGTGATCGCCGATGGCCGCTATCAGGATTTGGGCTGGCCGTTGGGTGGAAACGAGGTGCGGGTGCTCGACGACGGCACACTGTTCAGCGTCCACCCTGATCGCAGCATCTGGCTCGGGATCGGTCACGCCACGGACCGGAGATGGGTCAAGATCCTCACGTTGAACACGTGACCGAAAGGTAGGACTGTCACGTCTGGAGTGTCGACGGTGAACATCGATCGAGGTTGGCGGTCTGCGGTTGCCGCTGCGCTGGTCCTGCTGGTGGCCGGCTGCTCATTCGGTGACATCCGCCGTCCGGTCCCCACCCCGCCCGCCCCGCCGCCAACGTCGGCCCCGGCGCAAGCCACCCCGGTTGATCCGCATGAGGTACGGCGGGCGCGGGTGCCGGTGCCGAGCGACTTCGACCAGAACTATGTCGAGTTCACCGATATCGATCATGGCTATGTGCTGTACACCCGGTGCGGGACGGCCAACGGTGTCAGCCGGGCCCCGGTATCGAGTTGCACGGCGATCGTGCTCGCCACCGCCGACGGCGGCCGATCCTGGCAGCAGCTACGCCACCCGCGACCGGTCGCCGAGAACCACCAGTTGTACGCGGTCGACGATGACCTGTTGCTCCTTGCCGAACCGCACGGCTGGTACATCTCGGCCGACCATGGGCGGACCTTCCGGCACGAGTCGCGTTCGTCGGAGGTACCGGCTGCCTACCGGAGCCTCTTCGGCCGCTTCCAGGTTGAAGAAGGGTCGGGGCAGGTTGTCGAGTGGGTCGATGACCGGGCCCGCCCGGTGCCGACACAGCCGCCGGTGCCGGGGCTCAGCAGTGTGGCGTACGTCGGGGGGCGACTCTTCGCCGCCGGGATGGAGGGCGGCCGCCTGTACGCGGCATTCTCTCTCGATAAGGGCAGGACCTGGCATCAAACCCTCGTCCCCACCCGTGACGATGAGGTGTTCATGCTCCGAGTGATGCCCTCCAGCAATGGACTGGACCTATGGCTGGTCGGCTATACGGGTCTCATTTCCTTCCCCTATCTGTGGCGCCTTGACGGTTATCGCTGGGAGCCGGTGGCGGCTGCGGGGCATCCGGAGCGGATCGGCGGGTTGGCGGCGATCGGGGACGGGATGCTCGCCGTGACCGGGCCGAGCGGCAGCGGGGTCGTCGTGGACGGCCGCTACGACAAGGTGGGCTGGCCGTTGGGCAGCGACCACCTGCGGACCCTCGACGACGGCACGCTGTTCAGCGTCCATCCTGATGGTGTTATCTGGTTCGGTATCGGCTATGCCGCCGGTCGGAGATGGATCAAGGTCGTCCTTCACCGGTGATGATCAACAACGACGCGCGACGGCGACTGGCATTGCCGATCTCCACTAGAGTTCCGGCGGTGAACCTCCATCGACGAGGGTGGCGGGTCGCTGCTGCCGCCGTGCTGGTTTTGCTGGCCGCCGGCTGCTCCATCGGTGACATCCGCCGACCGGTTCCGACCCAGCCATCACCGGCGTCCACCGAGCCGTCCCCGGCTGAGCCGACGTTCCGACCGCCGCTGCCCCCCGATGAGTTACGGCAAATGACGGTCCCGGTGTCGATCGACTACCGACAGCAGGGGGTCGAATTCGTTGATGCCGAGCACGGCTACGTGCTCTTCGTTTGTGGGCCCGTTCGCGCGGAGGTTGACCCGGACTGCCCCGCTGTCCTGCTCGCTACTTCGGACGGCGGCCGGTCTTGGCGGAAACTACGGCATCCCAAGCCGGGCGGGGATCGCCACTGGCTGCATGCCAAAGGGAATCACGTCGTCCTGTCGTCCGGTGACGAGTGGTATGTCTCGGCCGACCGGGGGCGGACGTTCGCTCGGCATTCTGCCTCGACCGGGTTGCCGGAGATGGTCGGCGAGCGGTTTGGGATCTGCTGCGATCCCCCGTTCAAGGCGGTGGAACGCGACGGCGCGGACTACCGCGAGCTGCCGAATCAGCCGCCGGTCCGCGGGCTCACCGACGTCGGATATCGGGTGGAAAAAGGAAGGACATCGGAGGGCAAGACGACGGAGTCGGTCACGCTCTGGGCTGGCGGCGTCTTCGAGGGACTGCCGCAGGTCGCTGTCTCGTTCGATGCTGGGAAGACCTGGCGGCAGTCCGAGGTGCCGGCCGAGGCCGACCCCAGCCTGAGTCAGGTGCGGTTCGAGTTGGCGCCGGACCATGCCGTTTGGCTCTTCGGTTACACCGAGAACGGGATGTCCATTCCGAGACTGTGGCGTTTTCAGGGGTCGGACTTTGTTTCGGTTACCGCTGCCGGCCACCCGCCGCAGATCTATGACGTTGTGGCGATCGTGGGTGGAATGCTCGCGGTGAGCGGTCCGCACGGCGGCGGGGTGGTCACCCCAGGGCACTACAACGATCTTGGGTGGCCGCTGGGCCACCAGGTCAACGTGCTCGACGACGGCACGCTGTTGAGCGTTAACCGGGACGACGACAGCATCTGGCTCGGCCAGGGCTGGGGTGCCGAGCGGAAGTGGATCAAGCTGGTGCTCTTCAAGACGTGATGACGGTCACTTTCTAAAGTTGAGCGGAATAGACTCAACTCTGCCGGTGTCATCACTAGCAGACAGATCAGGGGCCGTTCGGTGCCGCGAGCCCCGCAGTCGTGAACGAAAGGTGGCCCGTTGAAAGCCGAACGCCTCACCACCAAGAGCCGCGAAGTCATCACGACCGCCGTCGCCACGGCCAACCAGCGGGGCCACGCGACCGTCGAACCGTGGCACCTGCTGCTGTCGCTGCTCGACACCGACGGGTCGACCGCGGCCGGGCTGCTGCGGGCGGTCGGGGCCAACCCCGCCGACCTGCGTCGCGACGCCGAGCGGGCGCTTGAGCGCCTGCCGACCGTACGGGGCGCCAGCGTCGCCGAGCCGAGCCTGTCCCGTGAGTTCGTC
>DASULK010000279.1:0-24263 GCA_036278255.1 Micromonospora sp. | reverse complement strand
GGCGCTCTCCCTGGCGATTTCCCCCTGCCCCAACGACACCTTCGTCTTCCACGCCCTGGTACACGGGCTGGTCCCGCAGGCACCGCCGGTCACAGTGACCTATGCCGACGTGGACATCACCAACAACGCGGCCGAAGGTGGTGCCTTCGACCTGGTGAAGGTGAGCTACGCGGCGCTGCCCTGGCTGCTGCACGACTACCATCTGCTGCCCTGCGGTGGCGCGCTGGGCCGCGGCTGTGGGCCACTCGTGCTCGTACACGGCAGCGCGGCGCAGCCGACGGACCTGGACGGGGCGACCGTGGCGGTGCCAAGCGAGCGCAGCACCGCGTACCTCCTCTTCCGCCTCTGGTCGGCGGACCGGCCGCCAGCGCGGATCGAAGTCGTACCGTTCCACAAGATCATGCCGGGTGTCGCTGCCGGCCGTTACGACGCCGGCCTGGTGATCCACGAGGCCCGCTTCACCTATCCCCGCTACGGCCTCTCCGCCCTGGTCGACCTCGGACAGTGGTGGGAGAGCGACACCGGGCTGCCGATTCCGCTCGGCGCGATCCTGGCCCGACGCGGGGTGGTCGACCCGGCCGCGGCCACCGAATGGATCCGCAGTTCCGTCCGGCAGGCATGGGCGAACCCGGAAGGCACCCGGGAGTACGTGCTGGCACACGCGCAGGAGATGGAGCCCGATGTGGTCGACCGGCACATCGGGCTCTACGTCAACGAATTCACCGCCGAGCTGGGCGAAGAGGGTTACGCGGCTGTTGACGCGCTCCTGGGCCGCGCCGCAGCCGCCGGCTTGACGCCTCAGCTCTCCAGCTCGCGGGCCACCGCCTGGACCAGCTGAGCGATGGTCTGCGAGGTCTTCTTGTCCGGGAACCGGCCCCGGCGCAGCTGCGGCTGCACCTTCGCCTCCAGCACCTGGATCATGTCCTCGACCATGCCGTGCAGTTCCTCGGCCGGGCGGCGGCGCCGCTCCGCCAGCGACGGCGGGGCATCGAGCAGCTGTACGGCCATCGCCTGAGCGCCCTTACGTCCGGCGGCGACGCTGAACTCGATGCGTTGGCCCCCCTTGAGGTCGGTGACGCCAGCGGGTAAAGCACTTTTGGGCAGGAACACGTCCCCACCCTCGTCACTGGTGACGAACCCGTACCCCTTGGCCGCGTCGTACCACTTCACTCGACCCGTTGGCACCTGTTGACCTCGACTCCGTTAGGACTGCTTGATGCCTTAAGGCTAGCCGCACCATCCCCGGTAGCGCCCTCGGGAATCCGGTCAGGTGAGCGGCATCGGCCCGGTCAGGCCGGATAGCGTTGGACGACGATGACCGTCACGATCGCCGATCACCTCAGGGCCCTGCCGGACGACGCGCTCGGCGCGCTCCTGCGGCTCCGCCCCGACCTTGTCGTCCCCGTCCCCGCCGACCTGTCCGCACTCGCCCTGCGGGCCCAGTCGCGGGTCTCGGTCGCCCGGGCGCTGGATGGGCTCGACCAGTTCACCCTGCAGATCCTCGATGCGGTGCGGTTGATCCGCAATCCGGACGGGCAGACCTCCACCGCCGCCGTACTCACGATCACCGCCGCCCCGGCGCAGCAGGTCGCGAGCGTCCGGGCAGCCCTGGATCGGCTCCGGGCACTCTTTCTGGTCTACGGGCCGGACGACGCGCTCCAGGTCGCGGCCGGCGTCGACGAGGTCAGTTCCCCGTACCCGGCCGGTCTGGGCCGCCCGGCTGCAGAGCTGGACGCTGCCGCGGCCGAGGTCTGCACGGATCCGGTACGGCTGCGGCGCACGCTGCTGGCAGCTGCGCCGGCCGCCCGGGCCATCCTCGACCGGCTCGCCGCCGGTCCCCCGGTCGGCACGCTCACCGCGGCCGCTCCGCCGCCGCAGGGAGCAGACCCGGCAGCCGCCGAATCACCGGTCCGGTGGCTGATCACGCACGGGCTGCTGGTGCCGATCACCGACGTGCCCGCTCCGGCGAAGGCCGCAGCCGGTGCCGTCGAACTGCCCCGGGAAGTCGGGCTCCTGCTGCGCCGGGACCACGGGCCGTTGGGGCCGCTCCACCCGGAGCCGCCGGCCGCGGCGGCGCGTGCCCGGGAGCCGAAGGCTGCCGACTCGGCCGGGGCGGGGCAGGCGATGGAGGCGGTACGGCAGACCGAGGCCCTCGTTCGGGCATTGGCCGACGAGCCGGCCCAGGTGCTGCGCTCGGGCGGGGTCGGCGTACGGGACCTGCGCCGGGTCGCCCGCGCCGCCGGGCTGGACGAGCGGACCGCCGCGTTACTGCTGGAGGTGGCGTACGCCGCCGGGCTGATCGGCGAACTCGACGTGACGGGTGCCGTCACGGCCCGCGGCGGCCCGGAGCAGCAGTTCCTGCCGACCGACCGGTACGACATGTGGCGGGCCACTTCGCTGGCGCAGCGCTGGGAGCAGCTGGCCCGGGCCTGGCTGGCGATGCCCCGCCGGGCCGGGCTGGTCGGGGAGCGTGACGAGCGGGACCGCCCGATCGCCGCCCTCTCCGCCGGGGTGGACCGGGTCATGGTCCCCGTTGCGCGCCAGGCGGTCTTCGATGTGCTGGCCGACCTCGAGCCAGGGGCGGCGCCCACCGTCGACGAGGTACTCGCCCTGCTGGCCTGGCGGGCTCCGCGGCGCAGCGCCGGCCGTGAAGCGCTGTACCGGGAGGTGCTGGGCGAGGCGACCCTGCTCGGCATGACCGGGCTCGGTGCCCTCACCTCCTACGGTCGGCTGCTGCTGGCCTCGACGGACGGGGCAACGGTGCCGGAGGACCCGCTCGGCCGGCGTTCCGCCGAGGCGGAGGAGGAGAAGATCGAGGCGATGCGGGCGCTGGACGCCCTGCTCCCCGCCCCGGTCGATCATTTCCTGATCCAGGCCGATCTCACCGTGGTGGTGCCGGGCCCGCCCGAGTCGGCGCTGGCGGCCGAACTGGAGATCATCGCCGAGCCGGAGTCGGCCGGTGGGGCCAGCGTGCACCGGGTTACCACAGCGAGTGTGCGCCGTGCCCTCGATGTCGGGTACAGCGCAGACGATCTGCACGAACTCTTCCGGCGCCGATCCCGCACCCCGGTACCGCAGACCCTGGCCTATCTGGTGGACGATGTGGCCCGCCGGCACGGCGGACTTCGGGTGGGCCCGGCCGGGGCCTACCTACGCAGCGACGACGAGGCACTCCTGACCGAACTGCTGGCGGACCGACAGCTGGCGGATCTGTCGCTGCGCCGGATCGCGCCGACGGTGCTGCTGGCGCCCCTCCAGGTCGGGCGCCTGCTCGCGCTGCTCCGTGAGGCGGGGTACGCCCCCGTGCCCGAGGACGCGAGCGGCGCCACCCTCCTCACCCGGCCGAAGAGCCGCCGCGCCCCGGCCCGCCCCTCCGTCACCTCGCGGATCACGGATCCGCTGGCCGCGCCGAAGTTGAGCGGCCCCCGGCTGCTCGGCATCGTGGACCAGATCCGGCGGGGTGACGCCGCCGCCCGGGCCGCCCGCCGTGCCCCGGCACCCCTGCGCCGCGGTGATGCCCGGCACGGGCGGGGGCCGGTGGCGGCGCAGTCCCACAGCGAGGCGCTCGCCGTCCTGCAGCAGGCGCTGCGGGACAAAACGTCGGTCTGGGTCGGGTACGTCGACGCGCATGGCGCCACCATGTCCCGACTGGTGCGGCCGGTGTCGATCGGTGGGGGATACCTGCGGGCGGAGGACGAACGGACCGAAACGTTGCACACCTTCGCCCTGCACCGCATCACCGCCGCTCTTGCCGAGGAGTAACGGCGCGTCCGCGTGCAAGACTGAAGGGTCGCGCCTGAGCAGGAGGGAAGAGGCCGTGAGCGGTGGACCACTGATCGTGCAGTCGGACAAGACACTACTGCTGGAGGTCGACCACCCGGACGCCGTGGCCTGCCGGATGGCGATCGCGCCATTCGCCGAGTTGGAGCGCTCGCCGGAGCATGTGCACACGTACCGGTTGACGCCGTTGGGTCTCTGGAATGCCCGGGCGGCCGGGCATGACGCCGAGGGCGTAGTCGACGCTCTGCTGCGGTTCTCCCGTTATCCGGTGCCGCACGCGCTGCTGATCGATGTGGCCGAGACGATGGACCGCTACGGGCGCCTGCAGCTGGTCAACCATCCCACCCACGGTCTGGTGCTGCAGGCCATGGACCGGGCGGTGCTGATCGAGGTGGCGAGGAGCAAGCGGCTCGCCGGGATGCTCGGCACGAAGATCGACGACGACACCGTCGCCGTGCACCCGTCGGAGCGTGGCCGGCTCAAGCAGGCGCTGCTCAAGCTGGGGTGGCCGGCGGAGGACCTGGCGGGTTACGTCGACGGCGAGGCGCACCCGATCGAGTTGGCTGTATCGGGCCGGGACGACCACCCGGCCTGGACGCTGCGCCCCTACCAGCGGGAGGCGGTGGAACACTTCTGGGCCGGCGGCTCGGGGGTGGTGGTGCTGCCGTGCGGTGCCGGCAAGACGCTGGTCGGCGCGGCCGCGATGGCGCAGGCAGAGGCGACCACGCTGATTCTGGTCACCAACACGGTCGCCGGGCGGCAGTGGAAGCGGGAACTGCTCGCCCGTACTTCGCTGACCGAGGAGGAGATCGGCGAATACTCCGGGGAGCGCAAGGAGATCCGGCCGGTCACCATCGCGACCTACCAGGTGCTCACCACCCGGCGCGGCGGGGTCTTCACCCACCTCGATCTCTTCGGGGCCCGCGACTGGGGTCTGGTGATCTACGACGAGGTGCATCTGCTGCCAGCACCGATCTTCCGCTTCACCGCTGATCTGCAGGCCCGCCGCCGGCTGGGTCTGACCGCGACGTTGGTACGCGAGGACGGCCGCGAGGGGGACGTCTTCTCGCTGATCGGCCCGAAGCGCTACGACGCGCCGTGGCGGGACATCGAGGCGCAGGGCTGGATCGCGCCGGCGAACTGCACCGAGGTACGGGTGACGTTGACCGATGCCGAGCGGATGACGTATGCGATGGCGGAGCCGGAGGAGCGCTACCGGCTGGCGGCTACGGCGCGGACGAAACTGCCGGTGGTCAAGGCCCTGGTCGAGAGGCACGACGGCGACCAGGTGCTGGTGATCGGCGCCTACCTCGAGCAGTTGCGCCAATTGGGTGAGTTTCTCAACGCGCCGATCGTGCAGGGTTCGACGACCAACCGGGAGCGGGAGCGGCTCTTCGCCGCGTTCCGGTCGGGTGAGGTGCCGACGCTGGTGATTTCGAGGGTGGGGAACTTCTCCATCGACCTGCCAGAGGCGGCGGTGGCGATCCAGGTCTCCGGCACCTTCGGCTCCCGGCAGGAGGAGGCGCAGCGGCTGGGCCGGGTGCTGCGGCCGAAGGCGGACGGGCGGCAGGCACACTTCTACACGATCGTCTCCCGGGACACCATCGACACCGAATACGCCGCCCACCGGCAACGGTTCCTCGCCGAACAGGGGTACGCCTACACCATCGTCGACGCCGACGACGTACTCGGCCCACCACTTCCGTCCGTGGACTGAGCCCACAGGCGACGCAGCAGTCGGGCGATCTCAGGGTCGTCGCGCTCAATATCGACCAGGGGTCGGACGGGGAGTTCCCGATCGGCGGCTCGGACCACGACCGCCGCGGGCAGAACTGAAAGCAGCCGCACGCGCAGTTCTCCGCTCTGCGTCTCCCAGCGCAGCGGGCCGGGGCAGATCATCCTCGGCAACCGCAAGATCGAAACGGGTCGGCTGGATAGGCACGCCCTGCAGGTAGGCGGCAAGCTCGCCGTCGATCAGGTAACGCAGGTCGTTCGCGCGACGTAGGAGGTACCCGAGGTCGGGCAGGAGAATGTCGACGTCTTCTTCGTCGATCTCGCGGGCCGCAGTGATGGCTGCGTCGAGGTCCGCGTCCCGTGCCTCGATCTCGAGCCGTATCTGCAGGCCCAAGGCGTCGAAGAGCCGCTCGATCATGGTGGTTGTGGGGGCGTACGTTCCGGTCTCGAAACGGGAGATGCGCTGCTGTGAAGTGCCGGCCCGTTCGGCGAGGGCCTGCTGGGTGAGCTGGGCATGTTCGCGTTCCACGCGCAGCAGCCGGCCGGCCTCTCGGGTCAGTCGTCCAGGGTTCACAGCGACGATGGTGACGAGCCCGGGACAGCGTGCACCACCCCGCCCGATCCGCCTGTGGATAACCCTGTTGATAACTCTTTCACCGACCTCCGGGACCGGCATATCACCAAACGGCTAAGCCGGATTTGATGTACGTACATCAAATCCGGCGTACGCCGATACACAGTGCCGGGTGGCCAGCCTAGCCGGCTGGGACCTCGGGGCCGGGGTTCAGCAGGGGCGCCATAAGGTCGCCGTACTCGTCGACCCGGGTCAGCACCTCGGCGGCGGTGAACTGGCGGGCCGGCGCGGCACCGTTGACCATCTCCGCCACCTCCTCCCAGGTCAGCGGGGCGGACACGGTCGGCTGCGGCTGTGCCCGCAACGAGTACGGGGCCACCGTCGTCTTCGCCGCGTCGTTCTGGCTCCAGTCGATGAAAACCTTGCCGGGCCGTAGCCGCTTGGCCATCTTCGACGTGATCGACTTCGGTTCGGCGCGCTCCAACTCCTCGGCGATCCGCTTGGCGTACGCAGACACCGCGTCGGAGGACTGCCGGCCGGCGATCGGGCAGCAGAGCTGCATCCCCTTCTTGCCAGAGGTTTTCGGGAAGCTGGCGATGCCGTCCTCGGCGAGCCGGTCCCGCAACAGCAGCGCGACGTTGAAGCACTCGGGCAGTGCCGCTGGCGCCCCCGGAGCCAGGTCCACCCCCATCAGGTCGGGCGGCTGCGCCCGGTTGCGGGAGTCGACCCGCCACTGCGGGGTGTGCAGCTCCAACGCGGCCAGGTTCGCCAACCACACCAGGGTCGGCAGGTCGTCGGCGACCACGTAGTCGATGGTTTCCCGGCCCTTGGCCGATCCGGGCGTGGGCAACCGGGTCCGGCGTACCCACTCCGGCGTGCTGGCCGGCGCGTTCTTTTCGAAGAACGACTTTTCTTCCACGCCGTTGGGGTAGCGGATCCGGGTCAACGCCCGGTCGCGCAGGTGCGGCAACAGCACCGGGGCGATCCGCGTGTAGTAGTCGATCACCTCCCCCTTGGTGAAGCCGGCAGCCGGGTAGAACATCTTGTCCAAGCTGGACAGACTCAGCTCACGCCCGCTCACCTCGACGCGGACCCGGTTGTCAGACATCCCGTACCTCCCTCGCCGACCGCTCCGGGCACTGCCGCAGCAGGCGCGGAAAACGCAGCCGCCCCTCCGGCGTGCGCTGCCCGTACTTCACCTCGACCACCAGCTCCGGCCGCACCCAGATCGCGCCCCGCGCATCCTGCCGGGGCACGTCGTCGGCGAAGGGCGACGCGGTGGCCCGCAGCGGCTCCAGTGTCTGCAGCAGTTCCCGTTCGGTGGCTGCGCCGATGCCGCCCCCGACCCGCCCCCGGTAGGTCAGCCGACCGTCCGGCCGGGGAACACCGATCAGCAGCCCCCCGAGCTTTCGTGCGCCGGGGCGCCACCCGCCCACCACCAGATCGGCGGTCACCTCTAGCTTGACCTTGACCCAGTCCGGGGAGCGCACACCGGGGCGGTAAATCGAGGAGAGACGCTTGGCCAGCACCCCCTCCAGCCCGTGCTCGCCGGCCGCCGCCCAGGTGGCGGCCCCGTCGGTGAACATCGGCGGCACCGCCCAGCGGGACCCGCCCAACCCGAGGGTCTCCAACGTGGCGCGCCGCTCCTGATACGGCCGCCCGGTCAGATCGACATCGCGCAGCCGCAGCAGGTCGAAGATCATGTACATCACCGGCATGGCGGCTGCGAGCCGGACGGCCCGCGCCGGATTCCGGACATGCATCCGCTCGGCGAGCGCGGTGAACGACGGCACCCCGTCCTCGCCGAGCACCACCACCTCGCCGTCGAGCAGGGCGTCTTCGGCCTGCTCGCGTAGCGGCACCAGTTCCGGGTACGCGGCGGTGATCTCGACCCCGGATCGGGCATAGAGATGCCAGGACCGTGGGGTGATGTCGGTGACGACTCGTACGCCGTCCCACTTGAACTCGTAACCCCAACCGGGGCCCGTGGGCAGCTCACCGGCAGTCGCGAGCATCGGATTGAGCGGTACGCCGGGCACATATCAACCCTAAAGTTGTCAGGCAGGAAGGAGCGGCCAATGCGGGCAATCTGGAAAGGTGCCGTCTCGTTCGGTCTGGTCTCCATCGCGGTCAAGGTGTATTCCGCGACCGAGGAGAAGGACATCCGGTTCCACCAGGTGCACCAGGCCGACGGCGGCCGGATCCGCTACAAGAGGGTCTGCTCCATCGACGGTGAAGAGGTCAGCTACGGCGAGATCGCCAAAGGCTACGACCTGGGTGGCGGCGAGATGGTGATCCTGACCGACGAAGACTTCGCCGGGCTGCCGCTGAGCACCTCCCGCGCGATCGATGTGCTGGAGTTCGTCCCGACCGAACAGGTCGACCCGATCCTCTACAACAAGGCCTACTTCCTGGAGCCGGACGGGGCGTCGACCAAACTGTACGTCCTGCTCCGTGACGCGCTCGCCGAATCGGAGCAGGTGGCCATCGTCAAGGTGGCGCTGCGCCAACGCGAGCAACTGGCGACGCTGCGGGTACGGGACGGGGTGCTGCTGCTCAACACCATGCTCTGGCCCGACGAGGTACGTACCCCTCATTTCCGGTTCCTCAGCGAGAAGATCGAGGTACGACCACCGGAGTTGGCGATGGCCAATTCGTTGATCGATTCGATGACCACGGACTTCCAGGCCGACCTCTTCACCGACGACTACCGGGCAGCGCTGCAGGAGGTCATCGACGCCAAGGTCGAGGGGCGTGCGGTGGTCCAGCCGGAGGAGGTGCAGGTGCCACCCCCGGCCGTCGACCTGATGGCCGCGCTGCAGGCCTCGGTGGAGCGGGCCCGGGTGGCGCGCGGCGAGCCGCCGGCGGCCGAGATGCGCGAACCGACACCCATCACCTCGGCGCGGTCTGCGCAGAAGGCCACCACCCGGGCGCCGAAAGGACCGAAAAAGGCGGAGCCCCGGAAATCATCGCGCCGGAAGACCGAGGCGAAGGCCCCGGCCGGAAAGAGCACCGGGGCAAAGAAGGCCGCCGGCAAGAAGGCCGGGACGAAGAAGACCCGCGAATCGGCCTGACAGGTTAGGCGGCGGCCACACGCAGCGGCCCGGGCGCGGGCCGGTCATCCAGGGTGGTCGGATCCACGCTCCACGCCCCGGCCAGCCGCATCACGTCGCCCTCCGACAGCAGGACATCGGTGTCGTCACCGAACTCGGCGGGCAGGCCGAGTTCACGCTCCGTCTCGTCGGGATCACCGAGCCACGTCGTCACCTCGCCGGTCTCGCCGAGATAGCCGAACGCCCGCACCGCGACCCCGTCCACCGCCCGGGCCCACCGGTGCAGCTCCCCCACCCGGTAGGTGGCGAAGAATTGCACCTCGGTACGGAGCGTGGCGGAAAGCTGGATAATGTCGACCGGCGACGAGCCGGACCGCAACAGCCAGCGGCCCGTCGCGAGCAGCCAGCGGGCGTCACGTGCGCCGGGCAGCAGCGGTGCCAGGACGAGCCGATCGTCGGTCAGGTAGGCCAGGTCGAGGCCGGCACGCCACGGCGACGTACCGAGGTCGCGCAGCCCCAGCGCCGCGATCAACGCGGACGCATCGCCGTCCCGAACCGCCAGCCAGGCCTGCTTGTACCCGAACCCGATCATGGTTTCGCCGCCCATGCTCCGCACGCTACCGACGAAGTACGGTGTGCGGGGGCTGCTTGACCACCCGGCCGCCCTGTCCCACCCCAAGGAGACGCGACGATGAGTAATCGGGGCCAGAAACGCCAGCCCGGCACAAGCCGCGGGCCACAGCCGAACAAGGCGCAGCACCGGTCCGGTGCCAAAGCAGCCCGGCGGGCCGCCGCCGTCCGGGCCGCGCGGGCGAAACGTCGCCGCCAGACCCTGGCCGGCGCCTTCGCCGCTCTCGCAGTGATCGGGGTGATCGTCGCGGGGTTCGTCTTCTTCGGTGACGGACCGGCGGATAGAGAACCAGCCGCAGGTAGCACCGACGCGGCGACTGAGGCGACGACCCCGCCCTTCCCCCTGCCCGAGGGGGCCGATCCCGCGCTGGGCACCCGCCCGACGGCCACCGCCGGCACCGGCGAACTGACCGAACTGACCGTCACCCCGCTCATTGAAGGGAAGGGCGCGGCGGCAGAGAACGGCCAGATGATCACCGTGAACTACCTCGGCGTCTCCTACCGCACCGGTGAAGAGTTCGACGCGTCGTGGAACCGGCCCAAGCCATTCTCCTTCCAGCTCGGCGTGGGCAACGTCATCGAAGGCTGGGATCAGGGCCTGGTCGGCGCCAAGGTCGGCAGCCGGGTGCAGCTGGACATCCCGGCCGAGCTGGCGTACGGCGAGCACGGCAACCCGTCCGGTCCGCTCCGGTTCATCGTCGACGTCCTCGACGTACGTTAGCCACTGGAGCAACGCCCCCAACCAGGAGCACCGGCCCGGCCCGAACGCGGCCAGGTTTGAGACGCCCCTGGCCGGGGATCGCCTACCACATGGCGACGGAGTCAAGGCAGCATCAACGGCTTGTCGACGTGGTCGAGAGCTGGCGTGGGCGCGAGGTGCTGGTGGTGGGCGACGCGCTGCTCGACGAGTGGCGCTTCGCCGACTCCCACCGGCTCTGCCGGGAAGCACCCGCGCCCGTACTCACCCTCCGCCACCGGCAGACGGCCGCTGGCGGTGCCGCGAACACCGCGGTCAACCTGGCCGCGCTGGGGGCGAAGGTCTCCCTGGTCTCCCCGGTCGGCGCCGATGTCGCCGGCGACGAACTGCACGACTGCCTCGACCGGGCCGGGGTACGGGACCGGACCGTCACCCAGCCAGGGTGGTCCACCCCGGTCAAGCGCCGCCTGCTGGCCGCCGACCAGATCCTGCTCCGTGAAGATGAGGGCAACGACGACGGGCGGCTCAGCGACACGGGCGTGGACGAACTGCTCGGCGCGCTGGCCGCCTCGTACGAGGAGCTCAGCCCTGCGGCGGGAGCAGCCCTGGTGGTTTGCGACTACGGCCTGGGCGCGCTGCCCGAGGCGGTGCGGGACTGGCTGATCCGGCACCGGCACCTCTTCACCACCCTGGCGCTCGACGCCCACGATCTGACCGCCTGGCAGGGGCTTCGCCCCACCGTGGTGACACCGAGCTTCGCCGAGGCGACCCGGCTGCTGGACGAGCCGACGGAACCCGCCGACCGCACCGACCGTCCCGCCATCGCCCAGGCACAAGTGGCCGAACTGCGGGAACGGACCGGCGCCGAGGTGGTGGCCGTAACCCTGGACATCGACGGAACGGTCGTGGCCGGGGCGGACGGGGGGCGGCACCGCAGCCACGCCAACCCCGTCCCGGCCAGCTACGCCGTCGGCGCCGGCGACGCGTACCTGGCCGCCATGACCCTCGCCCTCGCGGCCGGCGCCGCGGTCCCGGCCGCGACCCACCTGGCCCAGCTCGCCGCCACCGCCACCGTCTCCGACACCGGCACCTGCGTCTGTGATCGCAACGCCCTGCTCGCCTCACTCGGCGCCACAGCCTTGCCGCTACCGGCCCCCTTCGATCCCGCCGGCGTGCCGCTGCCACCACCCGACCGGGACGGGCCGGAACCGCTGGAACACGAGGGCGCACCGCCGACGGTGATCGACGCGCCGGCACTCATCACCGCGGTGGCCCGGCACCGGGCCGACGGTAGCCGTGTCGTCTTCACCAACGGCTGCTTCGACGTGCTGCACCGCGGCCACGTGCGCTATCTCAGCCAGGCACGCCGACTCGGCGACCTGCTCATCGTCGCGGTGAACTCCGACGAGAGCGTACGGCGCCTCAAGGGCAACGACCGGCCGGTCAACCCGATCGAGGACCGGCTGGAGGTGCTCGGAGCGCTCTCCTGCGTCGACTATGTGGTCACTTTCGGAGAAGATTCACCGGCCGGACTGATCGAAGCGATCCGCCCCGACATCTACGTCAAAGGCGGCGACTACCCGCCCGAGATGGTGCCGGAGGCGCCCCTGGTGCGGCGGCTGGGCGGCGAAGTCCAGACCCTCGGCTTCGTACCCGACCGGTCCACCTCGGCGATCATCGACCGGATCCGCGCCCAAGCGACCAGCCGGGCCCCGTCCACCCGGCACGGTGGCCGCCCGTCCCTGTCAGACCGGAAAGGGCCCTCCCTGTCGGAACGCCCGTCGTGAACCGACCGCTGGATCTGGGCGACCCGGACCGGTTCCGGCAGCCACGACTGCTGGACATCCTCATCCCCACCTGCAACCGGCCCACCGAATTGGCCGTAACCCTCTCCGGCCTCGCTGCGCAGGGGACGATGGTCCCCGCGTCAACAGACGGCCCGGGGGACGGGTTCGGGGTGGTGGTCAGCGACCAGTCCGATGGCCCCCCACCGTGGCTGCAGCCCTCGCTGGCCACGATGGTGCGGGTGCTGCGGCACCGAGGGCATCCCACGCTACTGACCCGCCGGCTGCCCCGGCGTGGGCTGGCCGAACACCGCGCCTACCTGCTCGACCAGTCGGCTGCCCGCTACGTCCTCTACCTCGACGACGACGTGTGGCTGGAGCCGGGCACGGTCGACCGGCTCCTCACCGCGATCGAGAAGCTGGGCTGCGGCTTCGTCGGCAACGCCGTACACGGGTTGTCCTACACCGACGACCATCGGCCGCAGACGCACCGGCACTACGAGGAGTGGAACGGCCCGCCGGAGCCCGAGCAGGTGCGGCCGGACACCCCCGCATGGGAGCGGTTCACGATCCATTCGGCGGCTAACCTGCTGCACATCACCGAAGGGCTCGACCTCGCCCCCGGCACCTGGCGGGCGTACAAGATCGCCTGGATCGGTGGCTGTGTGCTCTATGACCGGGCCCGGTTACGGACCGCCGGCGGCTTCGACTTCTGGCGGGGGCTGCAGGAGAAGCACCAGGGCGAGGATGTAGCGGCCCAACTCGCCGTCATGGGCCGCTACGGGGGCGCCGGCATCGTGCCCAGCGGCGCCTACCACCTGGAAGCCCCCACCACCGTCACGGAACGGGACGTCGAAGCGTGGCAGGTTCTCCTCGGAATGCCAGGTCAGCCACCGCCTCCAACACCTCCACCACCGGCACATCCGTAACGAAGGAGACCCGATGCGCGCAGTCCCCACCGGGCCGGGCGGGGTAGAGGTCCCGGGTGCAGTCGACGCCGCAGACCGGGCAGTGCAGGGTCCAGGAGATGAGCGGGCGGTGGCGTGCCCGCAGCGGCGTCGCCGAGTTGATCAGGTTGCCGACCCAGAAGATGCCGACCGTCGGCGTCCCCACCGCCGCCGCCAGATGCACCGGGCCGGTGTCGTTGGAGACCATCACCGCGCAGTCGGCGTAGAGGCCCGCCAGCCCCCCCAACGACAGCTCCCCGACCAGCGGACGCACCGGCTGCCGGGCCGCGGCCACCACCTGATCAACCAGTTCCCGTTCGGCAGGCATGCCGGTCACCACCACCTCGTACCCGTCTGCGACCAGGCCGTCAGCGACCTGCGCGAACCGCTCCGGCGGCCAGCGGCGGCGGGAGTCGGTGGCGCCCGGGTGCAACGCCACCCGCGGCCGGTCCGGCACGCCGGCCACCGCGCGGGCTTCGGCCCGGTCGTCGTCGGTCACGTCGAGGTACGGGGCAACCGTGGTGACCGACGCCCCGACCAGCGCGGCGACCTCCAGGTAGCGGATCACCTCGGGTTGGTAGTAGACGTAGCGGATCCAGCGGTCCAACGGCGGGGCATCCTCGGCCCGTAGCCCGGCGGTGACCCGGGCACCCAGCCCCGCCACCACCGGGTTGGAATTGGCCCCGCCCCCATGCAGTTGCAGCGCCAGGTCGAAACGCTCCCGCCGGGCCGCGGCGAGGAACTCGGCCATCGGCGTCGGCGGTTCGTCCGGGTCGGCGCCCCGGATGCCGTTGGCCGGCGGTACGACGAGCACCCGGTCGACCGAACCGGGCCGGCTGCGCAGCCAGCGGGCATGCCAGGGCGCTCCGAGGAGCACCAGTTCCGCTTCCGGGTAGGTGGCCCGCAGCGCCTGCAGGGCCGGGATGATGAAGATGAAGTCACCGAGCCCGTTGGCCCGCAGCACCGCGATCCGCTCGACGTCCGGCTCCGGCTCAGCCGCCGCCCCGAAGACGTCGTGCCGGCGCCCTACCCCGATCAATCCCGCGGCACTTTCAGTACGTGTCCTGGCCGGCGAGATCCTCGTACCCCAGGTCGGGGCGGTGCATCTCGCGGTCCACCGCCGGGTCGATCGGGCGGGGTTTCCCACCGCCGGCCGTACCCTCGACCATTTCGCCAGGCTGGTACTGGCGACGGCCGACGGTAATGGCGATGCTGCGGCGGGCACCGTCCGTCGCTTGGGGCATGGCGACGGTGAGCAGTCCGTGGTCCATCACCGCGTCGACCTGGGCGGCGTCAACACCCGCCGGGACGGTGAGGCGGTATTCGAAGCTGCGGATCTCTTCGCCGGTGCCGGGCATCCCCAGGTCGGCGTTGACCTCCGCCTCCGACCGGGCCCGGATGCAGAGTTCGCGGTCGTTCAACTCCACCGCCACCTCCTCGGGGGCGACCCCGGGCAGCCGGGCGATGGCCAGCCAGCCTTCGTCGGTCTGCTGCAGCTCCACATCCGGCCGCCCACCCCGGCCGCCGCCGACCAGGGCCGCCCCGATCATGCGGCCCAGCTCGGAGCGGAGCACCTGCAGTTCCCGCATCGGATCCCACCAGCCGCGATCCTGCGCACCTCGCCAGAACGGTTGACTCATCGGGCTCCTCCCAGATGGCCGAGTCGGTTGGCGGTACGGCTCCGCAGCGAACTGGGAGCGTTGAGGTCAGCTTCCGGATCCACCCCGACGCCAAGGCGGTCCACCAGTTCCCCACCGAGCCAGGCCCCCAGCCCGGCCCCGGCGACGGCGACGACCTCGATGGTGAAGAGTGCGGCCCCCGCGCCCCGCTGGTCGGCGTTCAACCGCACCAACCAGACGCCGGCGAAGAGGAGCAGCATGCTGCTGTTGACCAGAGCGTGGGTGAGCCCCACCCGTTTGGCCCGGGTGCCGGGTGGGATCGCCAGCAGGTCGACGAGTCCGGCCGAGGCGGCCAGCACCCCGCCGATCAACCCGACCAGCATGTTCCAGTACGCAACCTCGCCAAGAAAACTCGGGCCGCCGGCGAAATCGATGGCGTCGAAGATGACGGCGGTGACGAGCAGGGCCAGGGGGAACATGACCAGCATCGGGTGAAGCGGATGCCCCAGCACCTTGATCCGGCTTTCCATGCAACACCCTTCCCAAAGCCGACGGGTCTTCTGGGCCGTACCCGGCCTCCGCCCCCACAAACCTCGGGGCCCACCCGGTTCCACCAACTGGAGCTGGCCGGGCTCAGAGGGTGTCGTCAACTTCGCGGCGATGGCCGCGGAGCGCCGAGTGAGCTGGGGCGGGGCGGGGGCGATGGCCTGCAGAGGTGCGGCGGTATAGCGTTGCGCCACATCATGTCCTGCGGGTGGAATCATCCGCAGGCATGGCGCTTGGGATCATACGGAGGGTGGCGGATGTCCAACGGCGACGGGCTGCTCGCACTCGGCGAAGACACTTCGCGGCCGAGTTTTGAGCAGACGCTGCGGCGCGGCTACGACAGACGACAGGTGGACCGCTTCGTCGAGCAGGTCGAGAATGAAATCTCGACGCTGGCGATGGAGCGTGATCGGGCCTACGGCCAGGTCCAGGACCTGACTTCGCAGCTGCAGCAGATACGCGCGGAGCTGGGCAAGCTGCAGGAACGGCCACTGGAACGGGCATCCTTCCGGGACTTGGGGCCGATGGTCGATCAGATCCTGGCTATCTCCGAGAAGCAGGCCGAAGCGATCACGAACACCGCGATGCAGCGGGCGGCTGACATCCAGGCCGAGGCGGAAAAGGTGCTCGTGGAGGCCCGGGAGCAGGCCGCCCAGGCGTTACGCGAGCTTGAGGTGGAGTTGGCTGCACGGCGCGCGGAGCAGCAGAAGGTCCAGGAGGAACGCCGCGCCGCCGCCCAGGCTGAACTCGACAAGGCCCGTGAGCTGGCGGAGAAGCTACGGGCGGAGGGCGAGTCCGCCCACCAACACGCCCAGCAGGAGGCGCAACGGATCAACGAGCAGAGCGCCCAGCAGTTCGAACAGGCCCGAACCGAATCCGAGGCGATGCTGAAGGCGGCCCGCCAGCAGATCCAGCACGAGGTTGATGCGGCCCGCGCCCAGGCTCAGCAGGAACTGGCTCAGTGGCAGGCCAATGTAGAGCGGGAGATCGACGAGCGGCGCACCACCGCCGAGCACAAGATCGATAGCCTGATCACCGAAGCGCAGCAGTACTCGGCCGAGGTGCACCAGCGCGCGGACGAGCAGGCCACCGCCCACCAGCAGCAACTCACCGCTGTTCAGCAGGAGATCCGGGACGGGCAGCAAGCGCTCGCCCAACTCCAGGCCGAACTGGACGCCGCCCAGCAACGACTTGTCCAGTCACGCAACGAAGTAACCACAACGGACCGCGAGATGGCCCAACTGCAGCAGCGGCTCGGTGAGGTCCGTCAGGATCTCTCCGGCGAACTGAACCGCCTCGACGAGGCACGCCGCAGGGCCGACTCCGCCGAACTGCACGCCAAGGAGATCCGGGCGCGGGTACAGCGGGAAGCGAAGCGGGTCGCCGACCTGGCCGCTGCAGCGGTCATGGCAGCCGCCACGGGGAGCGCCGAAACCGGCGAATACCCGAGGGTGGTGCCGCCTCGGCCCCGGCCCAGCACCGAAGCTGCCCAGGCCGCTGCCGGCGCCGACATCGCCGAAACCGCTGAGCAGCCCATCGTCAGCGAGGCCCAGCCGAACGGCTAGTGCCCTGGTCACGTGAGGTGGCACACCTCGATTGCAGAAGCCCAGGCCGGTGGCCTGGGCTTCGCTATTGAGCCTGCGGGTTCAGCTCGGGTTTACCCCATCGACTTTGCACCGTCGAGTGCCTCGCGGATGATGTCGGCGTGCCCGGCATGCTGGGCCGTTTCGGCAACGATGTGCAGCAGCACCCGGCGAGCCGACCAGCGGGTGCCGGGCTGAAACCACGGTGCCTCCGGTAACGGCTGGGTGGCGTCGAGGTCGGGTAGCGTCCGCACCAACTCGTCGGTGCGGCGGGCCACTACGTCGTACTCGTCGAGCAGCCCAGCCAGGGTTTCTCCAGCAAACATGCGGAACCCATTCGCGTGGTGTTCGAGCGCCGCAGGATCGGACCACGACGGCATCGCCGACGGGCCCTCAAGGATGAAGCTCACCCACATGCGCTCGACAGTCATCACGTGCTTGATGAGCCCGCCGATGGACAATTCGCTGACCGTGGTGCGCTGCGCAGCCTGCTCGTCGTTCAGGTCCCGGGCCGTATGCCGCAGAAAGAAGCGCTGCTTGGCCAGCGACTCCAGCAGGTCGGCGCGCTCGCCGGTGACCGTCGTCTCGGTGGCCGTCGTCTCGGTGGTGGTCATGGTCTTCCTTCCGTCGCGTCAGCGTGGACGCTAATGCCAGCCACCGACAGTTCCGGCCTTCAAGCAGTCCCCTACCGGCCTGTTTCTACTCGCCTGATCACGGTGCAACCGCTGGGAGCCGAACTGATCGGACGGGCAGCTTCCGGCACGGCAGACGACGTTCAACGCGTGGTGGTGGCTAGGCGCAACCCCAAGGCGATGAGTACGCTTCTGCTGGCCGCTTCAAGGCGGCGCCGAATCCTTGGTCGACGGAACCAGGCTCCTGCCCTGCCGACAGCAGCGACCAGCGCCAGATAAAACACAATTTCGATGAGCACCTGCACCGCGGCCAGCAGTGCGACAAGGTCCATCATCCGATCGTGCCGCCCGCTGCTCACCGGATCAAACGCATTGCGTGCAGAATCGCGAGGGTGAATCACGAGAACAGCCTTCTGTTGGTTGGCTACCGGGTCGTGCCGGCATGGACCGTGCCAGCATCGATGCGCGATCCGCTGTTGCCATCGCAGGTGGCGACGTTGAGCGACCATCTGGTTGACCCAGTGCCTGATGATGACGCTTGGTTCGCGTCGGCCGATGCAGCCGTCGCAGCAGCGGCGCCCGCGGCCACGAGCAGCACACGGGTCATGGCGATGGGTGTTCAAGAGCAAAACGCAAACGTGGTGATCACACGCCAATTGGCCCTGGATACCGACCAGCTGTGCCTCAACGAGCAGCTGCGCACGCCTTGGCCCGCCGGACTCCAGGTGTTGGGCTATGAAGTGATCGGCATCGAGTCGTGCGGCTTCCACAGCTGGCTGTGCTATGCCGACGTCACGTCCTGGGCTCACCGCAGGTTGGGCATCCGGCTCAACGCTCACGGCCTGGTCGGCAACCTGGCCGATGCGCAGCGACTCGGTGAGGCTGCGGAGGACAGCAGCTCAGGGCTACCACCGATCCCATGGGTGGCCGCCGCCATCGCCATCGCCGACGAATAACCGAGACCGAGTGTGGCCGCCCCCCTCAGCTCGGCTGCTCGCTCAGGAACGCGAGGGTGACCGCGGCGAAGAGCGGTGAGCTGAAGATGTTGTAGTGGGTGAGGCCGGGCAGGATCGCCAGCCCGTGGCCCCCCTTCGGTCGGCCCTCGCCCATCCAGCCGCCGTCGCGCAAGCCCCCGTCGAGCAGGTTGAATGTCTCGACGAAGTGGCTCGGCGGCGCCATGTCGGCATCGGCGGCGATGATGAGCGTCGGCACCTGGAGGCCTCGGACCTCCTCGGTGAGGTCGGAGTCCTTCGACATCGCCTCGCCCATCTTGTCGAGCAGCCGGGGAAAGTCCTCGGGGTGCGGCGCGACCCGCTGGTACAGCTCATACATCGGCGTGTCCTTCATGAACTCGGCGGCGGCCGCGCTCACCTGGCCCTGCTGGCTGCGGATCTCGGGATAGACGGCGTCGGCGCGGATGTACGCGGAAGCCGCGACGACCCGGCCGACCTTGGTCGGGTACTTCGCCGCGGTGAGCAGCGCCACCCCGCCGCCGAACGAGTAGCCCACGACATCGGGCTTGTCCAGCCCGAGGTGGTCGATGAGCGCCGCGATGTCATCGGCCATCAACGACACGTCGATGGGCCGGTCAATGTCGGCGGTCCGGCCGTGGCCCTGTAGGTCGACGGTGATGACCTGACGGCGTTCCGCCAGCGTGGGAAGGATCGGTGCGAACATCTCACCCGCCCCGAGCCCGCCGTGCAGCAGGATCAGCGGCCTCCCGGCCCCGTGCGTCTCGAAGTACAGGTTGAGGCCGTTGACCTTGGCGTACTGGCCGGTGCCCGTGGTGTCGGTTGTCGATTCTGTGGCGGTCACGGTGCTGCTCCTCGCGTCCTCGTTTTTGGTTGCCTTGCCCATTCAGACCGTGCTTGCGCCGAAAACTCATCGCCGGTACGGCCGACAATTTTTTTGCCGCAGCGGCTTGTCCGCTCGCTGCTGCAGGGAGATGAGGCGGCTGCGCAGTAGGTTGGACCGGTGAGCAATGCCGCGACCGCTGTCGATGAGCCGGCCGAGCTGCGCCTGGAGGCGTTCCGGGGCGAACTGACCGGCTACTGCTACCGCATGCTCGGCTCGGCGTTCGAGGCCGAGGACGCCGTGCAGGACACGATGATTCGGGCCTGGCGGGGCCTCGACCGCTTCGAGGGCCGGGCTGCCCTGCGGTCCTGGCTGTACCGGATCGCAACCAACGTCTGCCTCACCATGCTGGGCAGCGCCCAGCGGCGCGCCCGGCCGATGGACCTCGGCCCGCCCGGCACCGCCCAGTCGACGCCGGGCGAGGCGCTGCCCGAGAACGTTTGGGTCGGCCCGGTGCCCGACGCCCGGCTCACCGCCGCCACTGGCGACCCCGCCGAGGTCGCCGTCGCCCGGGAGTCCATCCGCCTCGCATTCGTGGCGGCACTGCAGCACCTGCCGGCACGGCAGCGGGCGGTGCTGATCCTGCGCGACGTGCTCGCCTGGTCGGCCGCCGAAGTTGCTGAGCTGCTCGGCGCGTCAGTCGCCTCCGTCAACAGCGCCTTGCAGCGGGCCCGCGCCGCGCTGGCCGACGCCGACCTTGGCGGCGACACCCTGCGCCCGATGGATCCGGACCAGTCGCAGCTGCTGGATCGCTACGTCACAGCGTTCGAAGGCTATGACATGGCAGCGCTCACCGCACTGCTGCACGAGGACGTGACACTCAACATGCCGCCGCTGCCGCTGTGGCTTCGCGGGCAGGACGAGATCCGTGCCTGGATGTTGGGCACCGGCAGCGGGTGTCGCGGCTCCCGCCTCCTGCCGACCGTGGCGAACGGGATGCCCGCGTTCGGGCAGTACCGCCCGACTGGGCCCTGGGCACTCACCGTCCTGGACATCTCAGCCGGCCGGATCCGCGGGATCACCAACTTCCTCGACGTCGAGCGGCTGTTCCCGCTCTTCGGCCTTCCGATGCGATTCGAGGGCTGAGCCGCCGTCGATCGGGATGTTCTCGCCGAGGCCGGTGAAAGCGAGGAACTGCCGCAGGCGGACGTGTGCGCCACGTACGCGGATGTCGGCGCCGAGCCGTCGCGCGGCCATCCGTAGCCGGGCGAGAGCCTCGACCCCCATCCCGGTCGTAGCCGTCATCCGGTAGGACCGACCGGCTCGCCAGAACCCATCCCTGGCTGTCAGGCCGAGATGGAGCTTGCGAGGTCATCGGCACGGGCGAGCATCCGTTCCGCCTGCATGATGGCACTGCGACCGCCGGGTACGTACAGGGCCTTTTCCAGATCCCTTGCAGCGGCTTCGGCAAGCAGAGGTACGTCTCCGCCAGCCTTGCGCAGCAGTGCAAGCGCCGCGGGAAGGAAGCCCTCGATCAGCGAAGCGAAAACTTTATGGCTGCTCTCCAAGTACCACCGAGTCAGCTCCTGTAAAAACTCCTGATACGTCGGCAGGTCAATGTCGTACTCGTCGTGCCCGAGGTCACGGATGCCATGGTGTCGTCTGGCAACCACGACCATCGCCCCAGCGGTCTCGAAGAAGAGTTGCGCCACCCTGGTGGAGGAGTTCCACACGCACGTGCCGCCGACGCAAAAGTACTGACTCACATGACCATGATCGCCGGTAGGCGGCCTGGCCGCGTCCCCCGACGCATGGCTGCTCGGACTCTGACAACCCCCAGCCTTGGCGCCTCGCTTACAAGTTCTGGGCGCTTGGTCCGGCGGCGTCCGTCCGCATCTGCGGCCTCAGGCGCGATCGCATCGCCAACACCGCCCTGTAGCGCATCGCCCTCGTGCACATGCACTGCCACCAGCTCACCAAGGACTACATCGCCCGCCGCATTAAAGAGGGCAAGACCAAGGCCGGGCGCCTCTCGACACCGCGGAGCCGGTCAGGCAGGCTGCTCGCGTGGCAATCGACACCACCGGCAAGTTCTGGCGCGGCGAAGGTTTCACCGACCTCGCCGAATACCTGCGCGAGTTCAAGCCCGGCGGCTACCTCGTGGCTCGAATCAAGCAGGCGGTTTGCCAACAGTGCGACGGCAAGACGTTCGGTGTCCTCGCCGATGACGAGGAAGGCTGCGCGCAGACAGCTCATCTTCTAATCGACGCAATCTGACCTCCAGAGCCCGCAAGCCCTTGGCAGAAATAGGAGCATCGCCACCTGGCCGGCAGCCGGTCGCTTTGGCAGATGACCTGGACTGGCGCGTACCAGTAATCTGGTTCTGAGAGATCCGCAGGAGGCGCTAACGCATGGGTACGGTCACGGCGCGCGTTGAGGACGCGATCCGCGGCATGATTGCTTCGGGTGAGTACGGCCCGCAAGACAAGCTGCCTTCTGAGCGGAAGCTTGCTGAGGATCTGAGTGCGGGCCGGACAACGGTGCGCCTGGTGTTGACGAAGCTGGTGGCGGAAGGGCTCGTGCGGGCTGAGCATGGCCGAGCCTACTTCGTTACCGGCAAGGGCAAGAGCGGCGCATGAGCCCAGAGGATGATTTGCCCTCGTGGAGGATTTACGGCGAACGCATGATATATGACAACCCCTGGGTCCGTCTTGCGCTGGTTGATGTCGAGCCGCCTGGCGTTCAACGGTTTGAACATCACGTCGTCCGGCTACATCGCGCAGCCGTGGCGGCGGTGCTGGACGAACAGGACCGGGTGCTGATGTTGTGGCGGTACCGGTTCGTTCCTCAGCGGTGGGGCTGGGAGCTGCCCGGTGGCCTGGTGGATGAGGGTGAGGACGCAGCCAAGACCGCCGCCCGCGAGGTTGAGGAAGAAACGGGCTGGCGGCCGACGGAGCTGCGGCACCTGATGAGCTATCAGCCGCTTGTTGGCATGGTTGACGCACCGCATGACATCTTCATTGGGCGCGGAGCTACGTGGGTCGGCGATCCGGATGACGGCGAGGAAGCCGGTCGGGTGGCCTGGATACCCCTGAGTGAAATACCGGGCTTAATCGCTCGGGATGAGCTGCTTGGGTCGGGCACTCTCGTTGCCCTGCTGCATGTGCTTGCTTTCGGCTCGTCAGGCTCTACATCGCCTGGGTAAGGCGCTCGATGCGGCGAAGGTGACGGACTGAGCCCGTCCGACTTGCCAGAAGGCGGGCCTCCTGTAGCTGCTTCATCGCTTCGTCATGCTCACCACGTACAAGATGCGCTTGAGCGAGGTCGCCTCGGACGCCGGCCTGTGCACGGACAAACGTCGGGTCCATCGCGTCCAGCGCCGCATGCAGGTCACTCGCGGCCTGGTCGTCCCCGAGCAACGCAAGCACGTTTCCTCGCCACCGGGTGAGGTGGCTGTGGTTGAGGAAGATGCTGGGCATGTCAGGGTCACGCGGATCGTCGCCATCCGGCAGCACTGCCGACGCTCGGTCGAGCGCGTGACGGCATTCCTCGGAGCGACTGGCGAGGGCGCATAGCTCGGCCTCGGCTGCTTGAAGCCATGCAACCAGACGCTGCGGGATACGCCCGTGACCTGCTCGCTGTGCCTCCTGAACGAGTGCGATCGCCAGCTCTGCCTTGCCGGCATCGGCCAGCACGTAAGCTTGCTCACCCATTGCATGTGCCAAAAATGCTGGCTCGTCAGCGTCCCGTGCCGCGCTCTTGGCCAGCTCGTAGTGTCGCCACGCTCGGTCTGCTGCACCGACATCGAGCGCTTGCCAGGCTGCCAGCGTTGCGGCTCCCGCCAGCGCCCGGGCCACCGGTCGGCGCGCATCTGGCAGCACCGCAAACGTCAGCGCGTCCTCCATCGTTCGAAGGTGTGCAGCCATCTGGTCGACAAGCTGGGGTGCGCCAAGCTGGCGGTCCATCGGGCGCAAAAGCTCGGTCTGGCTCAACAACGTGTCGACCATTCCTGCGCTGAGCGACCGTACGGCTTCGATCCGCGTTACCAACTCGTCATAGCCATCTAATGTGGCCACTGCTTGGGCGGTGACGGAACCGAACAGTTCCGCGTCCGTGAGCCCGAGGACCCCTCGAAGGATCGCTGCGTACTCGGTCGAAATAGTCCGCTTGCCGTTCTCCCACTCGGACACATACACGCTCAGGCTGACAGTGGAGGCGACGCTGAGCCCGCGCTGCCGGGCGTACTGCTCGATGCCGGCCACCAGCCGGCGCTGCGACCAGCCGCGAGCGGTTCGCGCCTGGCGTAGCCCGTTAAACGACATACTGCCCTCCACATTGGTCAAGAGGGTTAACACCGGAAGGTTAACCCCTGTTGGCTGTCGGTGACGGCCCGCGCGGTGTTGCCTAGATGCAGAGAAAAAGCCCAAGAGAAGGGATCAACGTGAATCATTGACACTGGTGCGCACCAGTTGTCATACTCGGCTGAACTGGTACGCACCAGTTGGTTACGGAAAAGCCTCGACGGGCTGCCACCCGTCGAGGCCCACGCATCGTCCCTGCTTCGAAAGGACCTAACGATGCCTGTACATCCAGTGTGGTGCATGCGTGGCCCGGACTGTACGTCCGGCCTGCACTTCTCGGGCCTCGCCTGCGCGGCCCCACGCGGCGACGAGGTAATCCAGGTCGCCGCCGGGCTATGGCAAATGGATGTCGGCCCGGTATCCCCGGGCGGTGTGCTGCTGGAGTTCTCGGCCGACGACGACGCCAGCCAACGCTGGTTCATCGACCTGGCCCAGTCACAGGCACTGATCCGCCTGATGCGGACGGCTACCCGCTCCGCAAAACACGCCGTACCACTGCCGCCGATGTTCCGCGCAGGTGAAAATCACG
>DASULK010000278.1:0-2706 GCA_036278255.1 Micromonospora sp. | reverse complement strand
CTGTCGTCGACCGACCCGAACCTGCAGAACATTCCGATCCGCACCGAGGAGGGGCGGCGCATCCGCCGCGCCTTCGTGGTGGGGGAGGGCTACGACTCTCTGCTCACGGCCGACTACAGTCAGATCGAGATGCGGATCATGGCGCATCTCTCGGGCGACGCGGCGCTGATCGACGCGTTCCGTTCCGGCGCCGACTTCCACGCCGCCACGGCCTCGTCGGTCTTCACTGTGCCGGTGGAGCAGGTCACCGCCGAGCAGCGATACAAAATCAAGGCGATGAACTACGGCCTGGCGTACGGGCTGAGCGTTTTTGGGCTCTCCGGTCAGTTGGGGATCCCGGCTGACGAGGCCCGTGCCCTGATGGAGGAGTATTTCAGCCGGTTCGGCGGGGTCCGCGACTACCTGCAGTCGGTGGTGCGCCGGGCGGTGCAGGACGGCTACACGCAGACGGTCCTCGGTCGGCGCCGCTACCTGCCCGACCTGGTCAGCGACAACCGGCACCGGCGGGAGATGGCGGAGCGGATGGCGCTCAACGCCCCGATCCAGGGGTCGGCCGCCGACATCATCAAGGTGGCGATGCTGCGCATCGATGCTGCGCTGGCCGAGGGTGGCCTGCGTTCGCGGCTGCTGCTGCAGGTGCACGACGAGTTGGTCTTTGAGGTCGCGCCGGGGGAGCGGGAGACACTGGAGGCGCTGGTGCGCCGCGAGATGGGTGGGGCCTACCCGTTGTCGGTGCCGTTGGAGGTCTCGGTCGGCATCGGCGGTGACTGGAACACCGCCGGTCACTAGCGGCGTCCGTTATCTCCGCCGGCATGCCCGGTGAACTGGGGGTTCCGCCTGCGGCCCTAACTCGGCTCACGCCGGAGCGCCTCCGGTCGGTGCGCGACATCATTACCGGAATGGTCGTTGCGAATCCGGTACTGCGGCCGGTCGGGGGAAGCGTTGACCGTACGATTCCCGACCTGGGTCCGTTCGGTGATGACCTCCTGCACAACCCCGCGCCCTCGCCCCTTGTGGCTAGCCCACGAGACATGGTCGCCCTTGCGGAACTTCCGCTGCTCGCCCATACCGCCGGCCTACCCGCCGCGCACCCATCGAAACGGGGGGCGGCTCACGCGTGGTCGCGGTGGTCGGCGCTTTGATGGAAGAGGGCTTGGGCATGTCGATTACGCCGGTCCGGTGTCGGCGTGCGCTCAGTCCGCAGGCTTCTTTGTCACGAAGATGGCGGTGCCGGGGAAGAGCCGCCCCCGCAGCGGGCTCCACTGGCCCCATACGCGCTCGTGCCCCTCGGGCCACTCCGGTTCCACCAGATCCCGGAGCACGAAGCCGGCGCCGACGATCTCCCGGATCCGATCGCCGAGGGTGCGGTGTTGCTCGACGTAGGTGGGCGTCCCGGTCTCGTCCTGCTCTACGTATGGGCGGCGGTCGAAGTAGGAGTGCACTGCGACCAGTCCGGCCTCACCCGGGTCGTCGAGGAAGATCCACCGCATCGGGTGGGTTACCGAGAAAACCCATTGTCCGCCGGGGCGCAGCACCCGGAAGACCTCTCGCATCACCGCCGCCGAGTCGTCAACGAACGGCACCGCGCCGAAGGCCGTGAAGACGGTGTCGAAGACCTCCGCGCCGAACGGCAACGCCAGCGCGTCGGCCTGGACGAGCGGCACCCGGACCCCGGAGGAGGCCGCCTCCTCTGCGGCGTGCCGGAGCATGCCGGCGGAGAGGTCCATCGCAACCACCTCGGCGCCCTGGGTGGCCAGCCACCGTGCGGCCGCCGCCGCCCCGCTGCCGAGCTCCAGCACGCGCTGGCCGCGCACCTCACCAAGGAGTCGGGCGTCGGCTTCCCGCAGCCCCTCCGGGCACCAGCGGAAGTCGACCTCACCGAGGAAGGCGCCGTGCTCGGCCTGGTAGCTGTCGGCGTCGCGGTCCCACCAGTTGCGGTTGGCCCGCCGGCTCTCCGACTCGGTCACCGTCCGGCGCAGCACCCTCGGTTCGTCATCTCTCACGCAGGCCACCGTAGTCGGCCGGGGGGCGCGGCCGGGCAGGATGTGGTGGCAGCCCCGCCGGTGGGGCGACGCTCCGCCGCCGCGGTGCCCTTCGCGGAACGGGCGGGAAAGCGGGTGGGAAAGAGGGTCAGGTCACGTGTGGGGAGGGCTTGCACGATAGGGTGACCAACCCGGTATGCTAGTCGATGCGCTTGCGGATTGTGGGCCTCGGTAGGGAGCAGGTTCGCGGTCGACGGACACCCAAGATCATCCGCAGATCGTCCGGGTGGTCGCCGACGAGTCCGTTGGCGCAGAAAGGTCACCGCGACCGCAACGTGCTGTGACATCCATCCGACCGGAGCAACCGCCCACATGACGAGCAGCATCGAGGCCACCTCGAGCGCCAACAGGGTTACCGTCGACGACATCGGCTCTGAGGAAGCATTCCTCGCCGCGATCGACGAGACCATCAAGTACTTCAATGACGGCGATATTGTCGAAGGCACCGTCGTCAAGGTCGATCGGGACGAGGTCCTGCTCGACATCGGCTACAAGACTGAGGGGGTCATCCCCTCGCGTGAGTTGTCGATCAAGCACGACGTTGACCCCGCCGAGGTGGTGTCGGTCGGAGACCACATCGAGGCCCTGGTCCTGCAGAAGGAGGACAAGGAGGGCCGCCTGATCCTCTCGAAGAAGCGGGCGCAGTACGAGCGCGCCTGGGGCA
>DASULK010000277.1:0-7787 GCA_036278255.1 Micromonospora sp. | reverse complement strand
CCGAGGGTGATCTCCCGGCCGCCGGCATACCGCAGGATGGTCCGCGGCAGCGCCAGCCGGAACGCGGCGATCGCCCGCAGCGCATCGCGGGACTCGATCACCGGCTGGTCGCCGAGCGGCGTGCCGGGCCGCGGGTTGAGGAAGTTGAGCGGCACCTCGTGCGGGTCCAGTTCGGCGAGCTGCGCGGCGAATTCGGCCCGCTGCTCCAGCGTTTCACCGAGGCCGAGGATGCCGCCGCAGCACACCTCCATACCGGACTCGCGCACCATCCGCAGCGTCTCCCAGCGCTCCTCCCAGGTGTGGGTGGTGACGACCTTCGGGAAGTAGGAGCGGCTAGTCTCCAGGTTGTGGTTGTAACGGTGGATACCCATGTCGACCAGTTCGTCGACCTGCTCCTGAGTGAGCATGCCCAGCGAAGCGGCGACATGGATGTCGACCTCGGCCTTGATCGCGGCGACGCCTTCGCGTAGCTGCTTCATCAACCGCTCGTCCGGCCCCCGCACCGCCGCGACAATGCAGAACTCGGTCGCCCCCGTCGCGGCGGTCTGCTGTGCCGCCTTCACCAGCGACGGGATGTCCAGCCAGACCGAACGCACCGGAGAGGCGAAGAGGCCGGACTGCGAGCAGAAGTGGCAGTCCTCCGGGCAGCCGCCGGTCTTGAGGGAGATGATCCCCTCGACCTCCACCTCCGGGCCACACCAGCGCATCCGTACATCGTGGGCGAGCTGCAGCGTGGCGGGCAGGTGCTCGTCCGGGAGGCGGAGCACGGCGAGGACATCGGCCTCGTCGAGGCCGACTCCGCCCTCCAGTACCTGGGTACTGGCCCGGTCAAGGATCTCTGGCATGGTCGTACCCTACAAAATGAGTTGTGGAGGACCTACCACCGGCGGGGGTGCGTTGAGGAACTGGCTGGAGACGCTCGACCGCCGAGCTCGGCTGCGCGCCAAGGCGGGTCTGACCCGTCGGCTCCGTCCACGGAACGCAGGCGAGGTCGTGATCGACTTCGCCGGCAACGACTACCTCGGCCTGTCACAGCACCCATCGGTAACGGCGACCGCGGCGCAGGCGCTGGCCGCGTACGGGCTGGGGGCGACCGGCTCGCGACTGGTCCGCGGCTCCACCAAGCTGCACACCGCCTTGGAGACGGCCCTCGCCGACTGGTTGGGCGCGCCGGCGCTGGTCTTCTCCTCCGGCTACCTGGCCAATCTCGGTGCGGTGCGGGCCCTCGTCCGGCCGCGCACCCGGCTGATCTCCGACGCGCACAACCACGCCTCGTTGATTGACGGCTGCCGGTTGTCCGGAGCGGAGACGGTGGTGGTGCCGCACGCCGATGTGGCCGCCGTGGAGGCCGCGCTCGCCGAGGCCCCGGACCGGCCGGCGGTCGTGATCACCGAATCGATCTTTTCCGTCGACGGTGATCTGGCGCCGCTGCGGGACCTGCATGCGGTGGCCCGCCGGCACGGCGCGTTGCTGCTGGTTGATGAGGCGCACGCGCTGGGTGTTGTCGGACCGGGCGGGGCGGGTGCGGTGGTGGCCGACGGGCTGGCCGGCGAACCGGACGTGGTGGTGACCGCGACGCTCTCCAAGGCGCTGGGCGGGGCCGGTGGGGTGGTGGCCGGCCCGGCCGAGTTGATCCGGCACCTGGTGGAGACCGGCCGTACCTTCATCTACGACACGGCACTGCCCCCCGCGGTGGCGGCCGGGGTGCTCGCCGCCCTGGACCTGGCCCGCTCCGGTGACGATCTGCGGGCCGAGTTGGGAGAGCGTGCCGCTGCCGCGGTGTGCCGGCTTCGGGCGGCCGGCCTGGAGGTGTCGGAGCCGGCCGGGGGAGTGGTGTCGGTGACCGCGCCCGGTCCGGAAGCAGCGGTGACCTGGGCGGCGGACTGCCTCGACCGGGGGGTCGCGGTCGGCTGTTTCCGGCCGCCCTCCACCCCGGACAGCCGTTCCCGGTTGCGGCTGACCCTCAATGTCGGGGTGCCGCGAGCCGACTATGACCGGGCGCTTGACATCATCGCGGAGTGCGCGCCCCCGAGCGATGGGAGCGGACCGGTTCCGGTGAGCAGAGGTTAACGGGGTGAACGATGCGACGTGGGACGGTCCGGTCGTGGTCACCGGCACCGATACCGGGGTCGGCAAGACCATTGTGACCGCGGCGATCGCCGCGGCGGCGAAGGCGGCCGGGCTGCGGGTCGCCGTGCTCAAGCCAGGGCAGACCGGTACGGCCCACTGCGAACCATCCGACGTGGACGTCATCACCCGCCTGGCCACCCCGGACAGTGCCCGTACTCTGGCCAGCTTCCCCGACCCGCTCGCGCCGCTCGCCGCTGCCCGGCTGGCCGAACTGGCCCCCCTTGAGTTGTACGCGGTGGTCGACGCGGTGCGATCCGAGGTCGGCAAACATGACCTGGTTCTCATCGAGGGGGCCGGCGGCCTGCTGGTACCGATGGGGATACGCCCCTCCGGCGAGCCGTGGACCGTAGCCGACCTGGCGGTCTCGTTGGGAGCCGCCGCAGTGGTGGTGGCCCGGGCGGGGCTGGGCACCCTCAACCACACGGCGCTCACGTTGGAGGCGCTGGAGCGTCGGGCGGTGCCCGCCGGTGTGGTGATCGGTGCCTGGCCGGCCGAGCCGGAGTTGGTGCACTGGAGCAACTTGACCGACCTGGTGTCCAACCTGGTCGGCGTTCTGCCCGCCGACGCCGGGACGATCGAACCCGGGGTGTTCCAGCGCTCGGCGCCCGGTTGGCTCACCCCCGCCCTGTACGGCGTACTGGATGACTGGCGGGTCTGGGCCGAAGACGCCGGCTGACCTCCCCCGGTTGATCATGAAGTTCTCCTCAGTATTTCACGGATTCCTGCCGATAACTTCATGATCAACGCTGGCAGTCGGGATCAGCTGGGAAGGGGAGCTTTCCAGCGGGGGTCGCGGCCGGACAGGCCAAGTGCCTGATCCAACGGCGGCGCCGAAACGGGCACCGGTACCGGCTCGGCGAAGATGCCGGCCGCGCGACCCTGATCGGCAGCCTGGCGCAGGATGCCCAGGGTGGCCTGGGCGACCTCATCAGAATAGGCGGGCCTTACCCCAGTGGCCACCGCCAGGTCCCAGCCGTGCAACACGAGCTCCGCCAGCAACAGCGAGCCGACCACAGAAGCCGGCATCGGCGTGCCGGCCAACTGAGACACCCCCTCCCACGCGCCCGGTTTCGCCCAGGTGGCAGCGGCGCGACCGGACTGTTCTGCGAAGATCTCGGCCCAGTCCCCGTCGGTGTAGTCGCGCTGTGCGCCCTCAGGCGGGAGTTGCTTGCCTGCCGCCGCTTCGGAGAAGAACCCGCTCCAGTAGATGAGGTGGTTGACCAGTGTGCGGACGTCGTATTCGGTGCATGGGGTGGGCAGAGCGAGCTGGTCCGGTTTCACGGCCCGGACCACTGCCGTCATCTCTGCGGCTGCTTCGGTCATCAAGTGCTGCATGACCGTCACGCTAGGACGCCGGCCCCGCACCAGTCTTGAAAATAAGCGACACTGAACCGCAATGGTGGATTGGGCGGACTCCCGGGGCGTCCTGCACGCAAACGTCGCGCGGAAGAAGTTCCGCCTGGCCCGCCACGCGCCGGCACCGGAGTTGGCGCCCTTCGTCGAGCACTACTGGGTCGTCGAGTACGACCTGCGGGGGCAGCCGCCGTACCAGCAGCGGGTCCTGCCGCACCCGTCGGTCAACGTGACCGTCACCGGTGGATGGTCCCGGGTGGCCGGGGTCATTCGGGGACACTTCGACGAGACGTTGTGCGACGCCGGGCGGGTGTTCGGTGCGCGGTTCCGGCCGGGTGGCTTCCGCCCGTTCCTCGACGCCCCGGTCTCCGCCGTCACCGACCGCTTCATCCCGCTGCCGGAGATTTTCGGACCGGGCGCGCTCGAGGCGGCTGACGCCGTCCTTGTTGCCGCTGGCGACTCGGATGCAGCGGTGGAGATGGATCGCCTGCTGCTGCTCGCCGCGCCCCGCATCGACCCGGTCGTTGACGAGGTGGCTGCGATCGTCGGGCTGATCGCGGCCGATCCCGGTCTGCTCCGTGTCGGTGATCTCGCCGCTCGACTGGGTATCGGGGTGCGCCGGTTGCAGCGGCTGTTCGCGGAGTACGTCGGGGCGGGCCCGAAGTGGGTCATCCGGCTCTACCGGATGCACGAGGCGGTGCAGCGGGTTGAGGCCGGTGGTGAGGTCGGGTGGGCCGCACTCGCCGCCCAACTGGGCTTCAGCGACCAGCCCCATTTCGTTCGCGACTTCACCAACCTTGTGGGCGTCCCGCCCACCCGGTACGGCGGTGATGCCTGACTTTCGTCAGGTGACCCCGGTCCCTCACCTGCTCGGGGTGATCCCGAAAGATGCCGGTCAGCCGCGTTGGATCACGAAGCTGTCCGGCATCCGGAAGGAGAGGTTGTCCGGGCACCACGGCTCGCGTACCACGGTCACGTCCCGCAGCAGTGGCGCGGCCTCGGCGACCACGACGGCCGCCTCCATCCGGGCGAGTTGGGCACCTACGCAGCGGTGGGCGCCGGCACCGAAGGCCAGGTGCCGCCGCGAGCCGCGCTGGTCGGGTAGGAACTCGTCCGGTGCGGCCACCACCGTCGCGTCCCGTCCGGCGTCGGCCAGCCACAGCACGACGCTGGTGCCGGCGGTGACCGGTGTGCCATCGAGCATCGTGTCGACCGCGGCCACCCGGCGCCAAGTAACGATCGGCGGCTCCAGCCGCAGTCCTTCCTCCACCACCGCGTCAACGTTGATCGTTCCATCGGACAGGCCGGCGAGCACGGCTGGCTCCCGGGCCAACCGGTGCAGCAGCAGGGTCAGGAACTGCGAGGTGGTCTCCTGGCCGGCGACGAGAAGGAAGAACAACGCCCCCACCACCACGTCGGACGGATGCCCGGCCGCCCGCAGTTCGGCCACCAGCCCCGACCCGGACGTGGCGAACTCCCGCAGTACGGCGTGGAACCGGCCGACGACATCGGCCAGCATCCGCTGCCGGTCAACGTCGACAGGCGCCCAGAACAGCTCCAGCGCGGAGCGGGCAAACTCCTTCACCACGCTGACCTCGGCTGCGGGCAGCTCGATCAGGCGGGCAAGTACCAGCAGTGGCAGGTCGGCGGCCAGGTCGGTGTACAGGTCGACGGGCTGACCGGCCTTCAGCGTGGCCACCAGCCGGGCCACCCGCTGACGTACGACGGTGGTCAGCCAGGCCCGCTGCGCGACGACCCGGGCCGGGTGCAGCGCGTCTGCCACGATCGCCCGGATCTGCGGGTGGCTCGCGCCGCCGTTGTTGGCCATCGTCGGCGGCAGCCGGAACCCGTGGCTGGCCAGGATGCGCAGCGCGGCGACCGGCATCGGGCTGACCGCGTCGAGCGCATTGTCGGGGCGGAAGGTGTCGGGGTCGGTCAGCACCGCCCGCACCAGGGCGTGCCGGGTTACCAGCAGATGACGGACACCGACATGGTCGGTGACCGGTACGACGTCGGGCCAAGGCTGGGTAACAGCCGATTCCCAACTACGAAACAGCACGCCGCCACGCTACGACAGCGCCCAGACGGTGGTGGTCTTGACCCGTACGCTCTCCAGCACCGGGGGGACCGGCACTTCATAGGTGGCCAGGGGCTGGAACGACGCATGGGGCAGAAACGCTCGGTCCGGGTCCCCGACGAACACCCGCGCCCCGCCGCGTTCCGCCCGACGCAGGAAGCGCATCATCCGGTCGGCCATCGTCTTGCTGTAGAACACGTCACCGGCCAGCACCACCTGTGCGTCACCGGCGTCTCCGTCAAGGATGTCGCCCAGTTCGGCGGTGAGCGAAGCGGGAGGAACGGCATTGGCAGCGGCGTTCAATTCGATCGCGGCGACCGCCCGGGGATCAATCTCGACCGCGCGGACGTGGTCGGCGCCGGAGCGCGCAGCGGCGATCGCTGCCAGGCCGGAGCCGGCCGCGAGGTCGAGCACCCGCAGGCCGGCCACCACCTCGGGATGATCGAGTACGTAGCGCGCCAGTGCCTGCCCACCGGCCCAGGCGAACGCCCAGAACGGCGGGGGCTGGTCGCTGCGGAACTCGCCTTCGGTCAGCTCCCACAACCCGATCGGCTCATCGGCCTGATGTAGTTGGATCTCCGGCACGAAGGGCACCGAGGCGAGCCGGGCGTGAAGGCGGACGAAGGCCTCCGAGAGGTCGGACATGCCAGCGATTGTGCCCGGTGGTCAGCTCGATGCGTGCCACGCCGGGTCACGGCCGAACGCGGCGAGCAGCCGATCCTGCTCGGAGGCCTCCCCGGGCACGTCGAAGCGGGGGCCGATCAGGCCAGCGTCGCGGTACATCCGCTCCGCCTGCGTGAACCAGATCGCGCACTCATGCACCGCCTCAGAGTCGAGTCGAGGCTCAGCCCCGACCGCGACCGCAAGATCCCAGCCGTGCACCAGGTGGTCGGCGAGCAGTTGTCGGAGGTACTCACTGGCCGGGGTGTCCCCGGCAGAGAGGTGGACGGTCCGGTCTAGCGCACCCGGCTCGCTGGCCGCCCGCTCCGCTTCGGCGGTGGCGTCGGCGGTGATGGTGGCCGGGGAGGAGCCGAGCAGGTCTCGGTCGAAGCGGTTGCCCACCTCGGCGATGGTGGCTCCGGCCAGGATCGGAACCGTCCAGCGGTCCTCGCTGACCACGTGGTTGACCAGGGCCCGTACGTTCCAGTCCGGGCACGGGGTGGGGGCAGTCCACTGGTCGCTGCCCACCTGGGCGACTCGGTCGGTGAATTCGGTCAGGCTGCGGCGGTAGGCCTCCAGCAGGTCCATGCCCCGATTCTCCCCCCGCCGCGTTGATCAGGGAGTTCGTTGGCGTGTCCTGCGGCGTGTCCCGCTACGAACTCCCTGATCAACGCGGGGAAGCGTGCGGCTCAGGCAAGCTCGGCGGGTTCCAGACCGAGTTCCCGGGCGGTGGCCAGTCGGATCCACTCAGCCATCTGCCGGCGGGAGATCACCCGGTCATGCACGGAGATCTGCACAGCCAGCCCGTCGATCAGTCCGTTGATCCGCCAGGCCGCGCCGATCGCGTCGGCACAGGTGAAGGTGCCGTCGGTGCAGCCGCCGATGATCACCTCGGTCAGCGCCTCTTTCCAGCGCAGGTCCAGCCGCCGGCAGACCCGTTCGAGCTCGGGTGCGCGCAGCGACTCCGACCAGCCGTCGATCCACATCGCCCAGGATTTCGAGCGCCCGGTCGGGGCGTAGAGCCGCAGGATCTTTTTCAGCTTCTGGAGCGGGTCGGCCTTCGACCGCATGACCAGGTCGAGCTTGGCCAGGTCCCGCTCGGCGGCGTATGCGAAGGCCTGGGCGAGCAGCCGCTCCTTGGTGGCGAAGTGGTAGAAGATCAGGGCCTGGCTGACGCCCGCCGCCCGAGCTACGTCGGCGGTCCTGGTGTTGGCTAGGCCCCGCTCCACGATCACGTCACAAGCGGTGCTTAACAGGGCATTCAGTCGGACATCGGCCGAAGATCTCGTCACGGGCAAACCGTAGTCCATGGATGGGTTACTTCGCGGTGGCGGATCGTAATCAGGCCTTCCGGCGCGTCGACCCACCCCCGAGTTGGCACTTGATCCCTGACTCGGCTAAAGTTCTCAGGCGTCACCAGGAAACACGGTGACACGCGGACGTAGCGCAGTTGGTAGCGCATCACCTTGCCAAGGTGAGGGTCGCGGGTTCGAGTCCCGTCGTCCGCTCGGAGAGATGCCGCCACAGGACCGCGGGGGCTTCCTCGGTGGAGTGGCCGAGAGGCGAG
>DASULK010000276.1:0-8730 GCA_036278255.1 Micromonospora sp. | reverse complement strand
GGCTGACCGGTACTCGGGCCGCTGCGCCGGCGCTGGTCCGCCAGGCGGTCGCGGTGACCGCGGCGGCCCGCCGCTCCGGCATGAAGACGCCGTGTGCGCCGAAGGCGCCGGCTGAACGGATAACCGCACCGAGGTTACGTGGATCGGTCACCCCGTCGAGCGCCACCAGCAGCGGCGCGGGCTGCTCCAGCGCCGCGGCGAGCAGATCCTCGAACGGCTGGTACGCGAACGGGGGCACCTGCAGGCCGACCCCCTGATGCAGCACCCCACCGGTCATCCGGTCCAGCTCGGCGCGGCTGATCTCCAGGAGGGCGATGCCCCGGTCGGCGGCGGTCCGCACCGCTTCGTTGACCCGGTCGTCGGCGTCGATGCCGTGCGCGATGTAGAGCGCAGTTGCCGGCACGTTGGCGCGCAGCGCCTCCAGCACCGGGTTACGGCCGACCAGGAGTTCGGGTGCATCCCGGGCCGGCATCGCCTTGCGTCCCGGCGCCACCCGCGGACGGGCCGCGGCGGCTTTGCCGCCTGCCCGGGCAACCCCGCGGGCCCGACCCCCCGCACCCCAGGTGGTGTCCTTCGTCCCCGGGACGCCGATCTTCGGAGCCCGGCCCTCCTCGGCCGCCGCACGGCGCTCCTTCTCCTGCTTCCAGGCGGTACGGCGCGGCAGCTTCTCGGTGCCGGAGTAGGCCTTGTGCCAGGGCCGTTCGTCGGCCGGCAGGGTGCGTCCCTTGCCGGCCAGGCTGGCGCGGCGCTTGCCGCCGGAACCGGCGGTTGCCCCCTTCTTGGCGCTGGCCCGCCGGCCCCGGCCCTGTGAGTTACCGGCCATCAGTGCTGCTCTCCTATGGTCCAACGCGGGCCCTGCGGCGTGTCCTCAACCTCGATGCCGGCGTGCTTGAGTTGATCACGAATGGTGTCGGCGACCCCCCAGTCCTTGCGGGTCCGCGCCTGGGCCCGCTGCTCCAGCGCCAACGCCACCAGAGCGTCAACGACGCGTCGCAGCCCGACCTCCTGGCCCCCGTCGGACCAGACCGGGTCGAGGGGGTCCACGCCGAGGATGTCCAGCATGGCCCGTACGGAGGCCAACGCTCCCCGCACCGCATCGTCGTTGCTGGCGGTGAGCGCCGCATTGCCGTCTCGGACCACCTCGTGGACGCTGGCCAACGCTACCGAGGTGTTGAGGTCGTCGTCCAGGGCGGCGACGAAGTCGGCGCAGAGGGGCCCGAGGCTCCCCGCACCGACCCGCTCGGCAGCCCGCTGCACAAAGCCTTCGATGCGGCGGTAGGCGATCGCCGCCTCGTGCAACGCTTCATCGGAATAGTCGATGCGGGAGCGGTAGTGCGCCGCGGCGAAGTAGTAGCGCAACTCCACCGGGCGGATCCCGATCGCGGCGATGTGGCCGAGGTCGAGAACGTTCCCCAGCGACTTGCCCATCTTCGCCTCGCCGAGATTGAGCAGCCCGTGGTGCACCCAGTAGCGGGCGAACGGCAGCCCCGCCGCCTTCGACTGGGCGATCTCGTTCTCGTGGTGCGGGAAGATCAGGTCGAGGCCGCCGCCGTGGATGTCGAACTCCGGCCCGAGGTAGCGCCAGCACATGGCCGAGCACTCGATGTGCCAGCCCGGCCGGCCACGCCCCCATGGTGAGGACCAGTACGCCTCCACCGGCTCGTCGGTTTTGATGCCCTTCCAGAGCGCGAAGTCGTGCGGGTCGCGTTTGGCCCGGTCCGCCACCTCGTCGGTCGCCAGCATCGCTTCCGGCCGCTGCCCCGACAACGCGCCGTAGTCCGGATACGACTTGACGTCGAAGTAGACGTCGCCCGAACCGTCCTCGGCCGGGTAGGCGTGACCGTCGGCGATCAGTTTGGCGATCAGGTCATGCATCTCGGGGATGTGTCCGGTCGCCCGGGGCTCGTAGGTCGGCGGCAGCACGTTCAGGGTCCGGTAGGCGTCGCTGAGGATGACCTCGTTGGCGTAGGCGATCGCCCAGAACGGCTGGTCCTGCTCCACCGACTTGTCCAGAATCTTGTCGTCGATGTCGGTGACGTTACGGACGAACGTCACATCGAAGCCGGAGTGCAGCAGCCACCGGCGCAGCACGTCGTAGTTCACGCCGGAGCGGAGGTGACCGATGTGCGGTGGAGATTGCAGGGTGAGGCCACACAGGTAGATCCCCACCTTGCCGGGTCGCAGCGGAACAAAGTCCCGTACCGATCTCGTGGCGGTGTCATACAGGCGTAGCGTCACCCGACAAGGGTACCGAGCAATGCCAGCCGGGTCGGGGCGGACATGGCTGTCGGGCGGGTGGGCCGTACGCTGCGGGCGTGGAGAGGGCGGGTGAGACGGCACAGACCCTGGACCGGGGGCTGCGCCTGCTGCATCTGGTGGCGGAGACTTCGGCAGGAGTGACCATCACCGAGGCCGCGGCGCGGCTGGGGGTCGGCCGGGCGGTGATCTACCGGCTGGTCGCGCCGCTGACCGGACACGGCCTGGTACGCCGCGACGACAACGGCCGGCTGCGGCTGGGCGCCGGGGTGCTGCAGTTGGCCCGCCGGGCGCAGCCGCTGCTGGCCGAGGCCGCGCTGCCCGCGCTGCGGAGGCTCGCCGAGCAGGTGGGGGCGACCGCACACCTGACCGTGGCTGAGGGGTCGGAGGCGGTGGCCCTCGCCGTGGTCGAGCCGACCTGGACGTCGTTCCATGTCGCGTACCGCACCGGCTCCCGCCACCCGCTGGAACGGGGCGCCGCCGGCCGGGCGATCCTGGCCGGCCGCGCCGGTGACGAGACCCCGGTCGCGACGAGCGGCGAGTTGCAGTCCGGCGCGTTCGGGGTGGCGGCACCCATCGTCGGGGTGGCGGGCCTGGAGGCGAGCGTGGGGGTGGTGGCGCTCGCTCCGCTGGAGATCGCCGAGGTCGGCGAGGAGGTTCTGGCGGCCGCCGCCGCGATCGCCAACGCCCTGACCTAGCCAGGCCTAGATCGACTCCACTTCATGGATGTGGCGGTCTCCACCCGCTGTTGATCGCCCATTTTCAGCGAAATGGAGCTGATCATCGCGGAGTTATCCACAGGCCGCCGCCTGACCCCGCGTCCGAGTTATCCACAGGCCTTCCGCCCGCAGGCTCGCCTGGCACAGCCTGGTCGAATGCCACCACAACCTGACCGACCCCGGGCGCTGGCCTGGCAGGTGTTCCGCGGGTCCGACGTCGTGTCCCGCGGGCTCCTCACCCGGCATCAGTTGCGCAGCTCGGCCTGGGTGCGGCTGCGCCATGACGTGTACGCCGACGCGCGCCTCGAGCGCGACCATGAACTCGCCTGCCGGGCCGCGGCGCTGCGACTCCCCTCCTCCGCGGTGCTCGCTGGCCCCTCCACCGCCTATCTGCTCGGTGTCGAGCATGCCGCGCAGTTCGCTGATGATGTCCACGTCATCGTTCCCACCAAAGCCCGCATCGGCACGCAGCAGGCCCTACGCATACGCACCACTGAGCTTGATCCGGTCGACATCACGGTCAGCGGTGGGCTGGCCCGTACCTCCGCCGAGCGCACCGCCTGGGATGTGGCGAACTGGTGCGACACCACGACGGCCGCGGCCATCATCGACACCCTGCTCGGCTGGGCACTGGTGACGCCAGAGACCCTGCTTGCGGTCCTCGACCGGTACGCCGACCGGCCGGGCAACCCCCGGGCGCAGGCCGCGTTCCGGCTCGCCGACGGGCGGGCGCAATCACCGCCGGAGTCGGTGCTCCGGGTACGCCTGGTCCTCGCCGGCCTCCCACCACCCGTCCCGCAGTATCCGATCCGGCTCGGCTCGAGGCTGGTGCTCCATCCCGACCTGGCCTGGCCGGAGTTCAAAGTGGCGGTGGAGTATGACGGGTACTGGCACGGCGACCCCGACCAACTGCACCGGGATCGACGCCGGCTCAACCAGCTCGTTGCTGACGGCTGGCTGGTGCTGCATGTGACCAGCCGACGGCTCAACCGGGACTTCCCAGCGGTGCTCCGGGAGGTTCGGGCGGCCCTCATATCCCGCGGCTGGCGCCCCTAGACTGACTCACGCCTCTAGATCAACTCCATATCCCTGAAGTGGGTGCGTCGGTCGGGCTGCGTCACCGCAATTTCAGGGAACCGGAGTGGATCATCCGCCGACAGCGCCTACCAGTCAGGCGTGACGCAGGGTCAGGGGTGAGTCATGCGCAGGACATCGAGTGCCTCGTCGAGTTGCTTCCCGGTGAGCCGACCGCTGTCGACGTGGCCGCGGGCGAGCACGACCTCCCGAATCGACAACTCGTTCTCCAGCGCCTCCTTGGCAATCGAGGCGGCCTCGTCGTACCCGAGGTACCGGTTGAGCGGCGTGACGATCGCCGGTGACCCTTCCGCGTACGACCGGCAAACCTCGACATTGGCGATGAGGCCGTTCACGCAGCGGTCGGCGAGCAACCGGCTCGCGGCGGCCAGCAACCGGATGGATTCGAGCAGGTTGCGGGCCATCACCGGCAGCATCACGTTGAGTTCGAAGTCGCCCTGCGAGCCGCCGAACGCCACCGCGGCGTCATTGCCGATGACCTGGGCGCAGACCTGGCGTACCGATTCGCAGACCACCGGGTTGACCTTGCCGGGCATGATCGACGATCCGGGCTGCAGGTCGGGGATCTGCAGCTCACGTAGACCGGCGCGGGGGCCGGAGCCCATCCACCGGATGTCGTTGGCGATCTTGTAGAGGCTGACCGCAACCGTGCGCAGCTGGCCGGAGGTCTCCACCAGCGCGTCGGCGGACCCCTGCGCCTCGAAGTGGTTTCGGGCCTCGGTCAGCGGAAGCCCGGTCGTCTCCCGCAGCCGCTCGACCACCGCGGCGGCGAAGCCGACGGGAGCGTTGATACCGGTGCCGGTGGCGGTGCCGCCCAGCGGCAACTCTGCCAGGCGGGGCAGGCAGGACTGCAGACGTTCGACGCCGTAGTTCATCTGCGCCGCATAGCCGGAGAACTCCTGCCCCAGCGTCACCGGGGTGGCGTCCATCAGGTGGGTACGTCCGGCTTTCACCACGGTGGCGAACTCGTCGGCCTTGGCGGTGAGCGCCGCGCCGAGATGCTCCAGCGCGGGCAGCAGATCGTGGATGACCGCGTGGGTGGCCGCGAGGTGGATGGAGGACGGGAAGACGTCGTTGCTGGACTGGGAGGCGTTGACGTGGTCGTTGGGGTGCACGTCGTGGCCCGTTTCACGGGCGGCGAGGGTGGCGATCACCTCGTTGGTGTTCATATTGGACGAGGTGCCCGAGCCGGTCTGGAAGACGTCGATCGGGAAATGTTCGTCGTAGCTGTCGTCGGCCACGTGGGCCGCGGCGATCGCGATCGCCGCGCCGATCTCCGGCGGGATCACCCCGAGGTCCGCGTTGACCTGGGCCGCCGCCCCCTTGATCAGGGCGAGCGCCCGGATGTGCGCCGGTTCCAGGCCCCGCCCGGAGATCGGAAAGTTCTCCACCGCGCGCTGCGTCTGGGCCCGCCACAACGCCTCGGCGGGCACCTTGACCTCGCCCATCGTGTCGCGTTCGATCCGGTACCCGGTTTCCTCTGGAGTCGTCACACGTTCCATCGTGCCGGTCCAGGCCGGCCGCCGCAGATGTTTTGCAAGTCGGAGATGAATCGACCACATCCATGTCGGATCGAAATCCGACGCGGAATGTCAGATCATGAACTTAAGATCATGAACGTGATGGACGCACGTAATCTCACGGAGGTTTCTCCTCTTGAAGACCTTAAGTAAGCGCTCTGGACACCGCGCCGGCAGCGGAGCGGTTGCGCTCCTGGTGGCCACAGCCGGTGTCTTGATCGTGGCTGGAGAGCCCGCCTCAGCCGCCCCTTCGACATACATACGCCCGGTGAGCGTCAGCTACACCGACGCCCACCAGCCGACCATGGCCTTCCCGGTAACTAACGGCACAGTGCCGGTCGGCACGTCGGAAGTTGACGGCGGCAAGCAGACAGCGCGGGCCTACTTCACCTTCGACCTCTCCGACTTCAGCAGCAAGCGGATCATCAGGGCGCTCGGAATCACCGGCGAGTCGGCGGTCAACGACTGCGAGAGGCCGCGCGAGCTGGAGTTGTGGCGCACTGATCCGGTGACGACCGCACCGAGCTGGGAGACCGCACCGACGGTCCGGGAGAAGATCGCAGATCTCACCGGCCCCGCCCACTGCCCCGCCCGCTATCTTGAACTGCTGCTCACCGAGACGATCCAGCAGGCGGTGGCGGACGGGCAGGACCGGCTCACCATCATGGTCCGGATCGCCGAGGACCACGAGCGGAACAAGCACTACGGCCGGCAGATCGACGGGTTCGCGCTTTCGATTGCGGCCAACACCCCGCCGGACGTCCCCAGCAAGCTGGCGATCAGCAGCTTCGCCTGTACCGATGACATGTTCATCGGTACCACCACGCCGTACTTCACCGCCGAGCTGACCGACCCCGATGCGGCCTCTGGCGACGCCGAACCGGTCAAGGCGACTTTCGCTTGGTGGCCCGTTGACCGCCCTGCCGAGCGGACCGAATGGACGTCCTCCGCAAAGTCCGCCGGGAGCATCTTCCGCTATGACATCTATGCCGGGTTGATGGAGCACGGCACCACCTACGCCTTCGCCGTTCGCGCGGCGGACCAACACGACACATCGGAGTGGTCGCCGGAGTGCCGGTTCACCATCGATACGGCCGGTCCTCCTGCCCCCACCGTCTCCTCGACTGACTATCCATCCGGTCAACAATGGCCGGGGTACGGCGGCCCCGGGATTCCTGGCCAGTTCACCTTCTCAGCCAACGGCGGCGATGACGTCACGGGCTACTACTACGGCCCGTCGGGGCTGACGAACTACGTGGCCGCCGACTCGCTCGGTGCCTCGGTGACCGTCAGCTACACACCCGATTCCGTCGGACGGACATCGCTGTACGTCCAAAGCGTCGACCGAGCCGGCAATCGATCAGCACAGACGCGCTACGAGTTCTGGGTGCGTAGTACCGCCCCCGAAGTGGTCGATGCCAATCCCGACGCCGGCTTCGGGCAGCCCCGCCGGTTGACGTTCACGCCCGGCATGGAGAACGTGGTCGAGTACACCTACCGGTTGAACGACGACCCCGAGCAGACCGTCTCGGCCGGGTCGGATGGGACCGCGCAGGTCACCATCACGCCAAACCAGGCCGGTGTGAACGAGTTGCGGGTCGGCAGCCGTACCTCGGACAACCTGCCGTCGGGCGAGGCAAGGTACTACTTCTACCTGGCGACGCTACCGACGATCAGTTCGGAGCAGTACCCGCTCGACGGCGGTCGGGGCGCCCCGGTCGGCACCCCGGGTACGTTCGTGTTCCATCCCGGCATGGCCGGAGTAGTGGAGTACGTCTGGTCGGTGAACTCCGGGCCGGAGCAGACCGTCGCGGCCGCAGCAGACGGCACGGCCAGTGTCACGTACACGCCGACCGAGGCGACTTCGTACACGATCGAGGTCTACAGCCGGACCAGCGACGGAACCGTGTCCGAGACGGCGTCGGAGCGGTTCCGTCCGACCTCGCACGCACCGTCGATCGAGTCGACCAGCTATCCGCAGTATGCGGAGAGCGGCGGGCCCGGTGTCACCGGGCAGTTCACCTTCCGGCCGGCACGGGACGGGGTGACCGGATACGTCTACTCGTTCGGCGATGAGGAAGAAACCGTAACGGTGGGGACGGACGGTGTCGCCATCATCAATTGGACGCCGAAGACGTATCCGGCAAGCGGCTGGGTGCAACTGATCGTGCGGAGCGCCAGCGGTGAGATCGTGTCTGACGCGACCGAGTACTCGTTCCGAATCAAACCGCTCGCGCCGATCGTGACCAGCGACGACTACCCGCCGCATGGTGGCGGCGGCCCCGGCATCCCGGGCGAGTTCACCCTGACCGCACAGATGCCGGGCAGCACGGAATTCGTCTACCGGTACCTGGGCGAGGAGCAGACCGTATCGGTCGGGCCGGACGGCACGGCGACGATCACCCTCACGCCGGCATGGGACGGGTCGCACTACCTCTACGTCCACAGCCGGGGTCCCGACGGTTTGACCTCCGGAGAGCATTTCTACTACTTCTACGTCTCTTCACAACCGTGACACGGAAGGGGCGCCGGGTGAACCCGGCGCCCCTTCCGTGTCTGATGCCTTCAGCGGCGACCGATGGTGAGGACGGGTTTGGTGGTCTCGGCGAAGAAGTCGTTGCCCTTGTCGTCGACGACGATGAAGGCGGGGAAGTCCTCCACCTCGATCTTCCAGACCGCCTCCATGCCCAGCTCCGGGTACTCAAGCACTTCGACGTGCTTGATGCAGTCCTGGGCCAGCCGGGCGGCCGGGCCGCCGATCGAGCCGAGGTAGAAGCCGCCGTGCTGCTGGCACGACCGGGTCACCTGCGCCGACCGGTTGCCCTTGGCCAGCATCACCTGTGAACCGCCGGCGGCCTGGAATTTCTCCACATAGGCGTCCATCCGCCCCGCGGTGGTCGGCCCGAACGACCCCGACGCGTAGCCCTCCGGCGTCTTGGCCGGTCCGGCGTAGTAGACGGCGTGGTCACGCAGGTAGCCGGGCATCGGCTCGCCGGCGGCGAGCCGCTCGGCGATCCTGGCGTGGGCGATGTCCCGGGCGACGACCAGCGGGCCGGTCAGCGACAGCCGGGTCTTCACCGGATACTTCGACAGCTCGGCGCGGATCTCATCCATCGGCCGGTTGAGGTCGATGTTGACCA
>DASULK010000275.1:0-10720 GCA_036278255.1 Micromonospora sp. | reverse complement strand
TCCGAGGCGGAGATCCGCTGGCTGGACCACTGCGAAGTGAGCCTCGTGCGGCACAACCCCCCGCCGGCAGGTCCAACCTCCCCACCCGCCCATGATCCGGCCGACGCCACCAAGATGACGGCCGCTGATCCGAAGGAGGTTGCGCGTTGAGCGCAGATGCCAAGGCCGTGCTCGAGTTGCGGCAGGTGCACCGCACCCACGGTGACGGCGAAGCCGCGGTACACGCGCTACGGGGCGTCAGCCTCGTCGTACGACCGGGCGAACTCGTCGCGGTCATGGGGCCATCGGGGTCCGGCAAGTCCACCCTGCTCAACCTCGCCGGCGGGCTCGACAGCCCGTCCCAGGGCGAGGCACTCGTCGAGGGACAGCACCTCGGCTCGCTCAACCGACGCCAACTCGCCCGGCTACGCCGCCGCTCGATCGGCTACGTCTTCCAGGACTTCAACCTACTGGCCAGCCTGACCGCCGTGGAGAACGTCGCGCTGCCGCTGGAACTGGACGGCGTCGGTGTCCGGGCGGCCCGCCGGCTGGCGCTCGCAGCGCTCGCCGAGGTCGAGCTCGCCGACCTCGGCCCCCGCTTCCCCGACGAGATGTCCGGCGGGCAGCAGCAGCGGGTAGCCATCGCCCGCGCCCTGGTCGGTGACCGGCGGCTGGTCCTCGCCGATGAGCCCACCGGCGCCCTGGACTCGCAGACCGGCGAAGCGGTGCTGCGCCTGCTCCGCGCCCGGGTCGACGCCGGTGCCGCGGGCGTCCTGGTGACCCACGAGGCCCGGCACGCGGCCTGGGCCGACCGGGTGGTGTTCCTCCGCGACGGTGTCATGGTCGACACCTCCGGCCCGCTCGCCGAGCCGGAGCAGCTGCTGGAGTCGACGCCGTGAGCGCCTGGCGCACCGCACTGCGAATCGCGGCGCGGGAGGCGCGCCGCGCCAAGGGACGCTCGCTGCTGGTCCTCGCGATGATCGCCCTGCCGGTGCTGGCGCTGAGCTTCGCCGCGGTCAACTTCGACATGTTCCGGTTGACTCCTGAAGAGGAGATCGCTCGGAGCATCGGCGCCGCGGACGGCAAGCTCCAATTCATCAGCGGCGTCGTCAACGAGCAGGACTTCCGTGGCCAGGGCTATGCCAGCACGCACAGCGAGACGGACGAACTCCCACACCGCACCGCCACCGAGGTGCAGGCGCTGCTGCCCGAAGGGAGCCGCGCCATTCCCTACCGGCGGGGCAGTCTGAAGTTGCGCACCGCCGCTGGCATCGGCGAACTCGACGTCCGCGGAGTGGACATCGCCGACCCGATCACCCGCGGCATGGTCGAGCTGGTCGACGGCGCACCACCGCGGCAGCCCACGGAGGTGGCGCTGACCCGCCCTGCTGCCAAACGCCTCGGCGTCGGACTCGGCGGGACCGTGGTAACGGCGGACGATACCCACCGCTACACCGTCGTGGGCATCGTCGAACTTCCCGCCGAGCTACGGGAGATCGTGGTCCTCCCGCCGCACGCGCTGCCGGACACCGACCCGGACCGTACCCATGTATGGCTGGTCGAGACGCCGCAACCGATCGACTGGGCGCAGATCCGCGAGCTCAACGCTAAGGGCGTGGTCGTCTCCTCCCGGGCGGTCTGGCTCGATCCGCCGCCGGAGGATGAGTTCTCGGCAGGAGGTGGGCGCGGTGGCGTCGCCGCCTTCGGCACGGCGGGTCTCGTCGCCGGCCTCGCCGTGCTGGAGGTGGTGCTGCTGGCCGGCCCGGCCTTCGCGGTGGGCGCCCGCCGTCGGCGGCGCGACCTCGCCCTAGTGGCGGCCAACGGGGGTACGTCGGCACACTTGCGGCGCATCGTCCTCGCCGACGGGGTGGTGCTCGGGCTGGCTGGCGCAGTCGTCGGCATCGTCGGCGGCATCGCGCTCGCGGTGCTCGCCCGGCCGCTGGTCGAGACCTACCTGACGCAGAGCCGGGCCGGCGGTTACCGGTTTTTCCCGCTGGCCCTGGCCGGGATCGCCGGCCTCGCCGTGGTCACCGGACTCCTCGCCGCGCTCGTGCCGGCGTTCACCGCCGCCCGCACCGACGTGGTCACATCTCTCACCGGACGGCGGGGGCAGACCCGGACGAGTCGGCGCTGGCTCTTCGTCGGCCTGATCGGGGTAGCTGCCGGGGCCGGGATCGTCGGGTACGGCGCCTGGCGCGTCTCCTCCGCCACCATCCTGGCCGGGCTGATCATCGGCGAACTCGGGCTCGTGCTCTGCACACCGGCGCTGGTCGGGTTGATCGCACGGCTCGGCCGGGGATTGCCGCTGGCCCCCCGCGTCGCCCTACGGGACATCGCCCGCAACCGGGCGGCCGCCGCACCGGCGATCTCGGCGGTGATGGCCGCGGTGGCCGGCAGCGTGGCGCTCGGGGTCTACTACACCGCGGACCAGGCCCGGCATGTCGCGGATTACCGGCCCTCGCTCCCGCACAGCTATGTGGGCGTCTCACACGTAATACACGAACCGCACAAGCCGGTGCAGTTGGCACCGCCGGACCAGGTGGCAGCAGCGGTCTCCAGCACCCTGCCCGGTGCCAGGATCGTGCAACTGCAGACCCCGTACTGTGCAGAAGCCACGGATGCCTCCTGCGGCCTCTACCCTGAGTTGCCCAAGGAGCGGGAGTGCCCCTACTGGGAGTTGCCGCAGCCGTTGAGCCGGGCGGATCAGCGGGCGGCGGCGGCCGACGAACGATGCAGCAGGACCGGTGGTTACTACTATGGTTCGGCGATAGGTGATGTCATCGCCGACCGGGAAACCGTTGGGCTGCTGACCGGGGCGCACGGCTCGGACCTCGATCGGGCTGCCGAGGTGCTGGCGGCCGGTGGCGTGGTGGTCGGCTCCGACCGTTACCTGGTCGACGGGAAGGTCACGCTCGTTGTGGAGGATGGCAGCGGACGCGACCATAAGGCACTGCCCCGCATCACCGTCCCGGGATATGTGCCGAGCACCGGCATCCGGCCGGTCAACACCCTGATCTCATCCGGCGCCCTCGCGGCAGCGAAGCTCACCGCGCAGCCCGGCGGCCTGGTCGCGATCCCGACCAACATGCCGAGCCAGGCCGACCAGGACCGACTGCATGCCGCGCTGACCGAGATCGGCCCGATCAGTTGGGCCGTGGAGCGCGGCCCGTACATCAGCAAGGATCCCTTCCTGCTGGTCCTCGGCATCGCGGCCGGGCTGATCACGCTCGGTGCCGCGGCCATCGCCACCGGGTTGGCCGCGGCCGACGGTCGCGCCGATCTCTCCACCTTGGCCGCCGTCGGGGCGAGCCCCCGGCTGCGTCGGCTGCTCTCGTTCAGCCAGTCGGGTGTGATCGCTGGGCTGGGGTCGCTGCTGGGGGTCACCGCCGGGCTGGGCACGGCGTTCGCCGTACTCTTCGCCTACAACCAGGCGGCGGTGGACGTGTGGCCGGCCGCGCCGCCGTACCCCCTGACGGTGCCGTGGCAGAGCCTGCTGATCGTCGCCGTCGTGCCACTGGTGGCGATGCTCGGCGCCGGTCTGCTGACCCGCTCCCGCCTGCCGATCGAGCGCCGGCTCGGCTGAGGCTCCGGCCGGGGGTGTGGTTCGCACCCCCGGCCGCAAGCCCATCTCCGTGATGTTCGGGCTCGGACCCGCTGTGGTAACTGCCGATGGGCGGGCACACTATGCGAATGTCCCCATTGAAGAGGTTCGTCCGCCACCTGGGCCACCAGCGTTGGGTGGCGGCGGCAGCCCGCCGGCTCCTGGTCCCCGTGGACCGCTTCGTCGGGCGACTCACCCGCGGGCGGGTGGTCGCACTCGGACTACTGCCCTCCCTGATCATCACCACCACCGGCCGCAGATCCGGGCAGCCCCGCAGCAACCCACTGCTGTACGTCCCGGATGGCGACGCCTACGTGGTGATCGGCTCGAACTGGGGGCAACCCCACCAACCGGCCTGGGCTCTCAACCTCCTCGCCGACCCGTCCGCGACGGTGGACATCAAGGGCAGACGCCTCCCGGTGCGGGCACGGCTCGCCACCGGCCCCGAGCGAGACCGGCTGTGGCGGCTGCTGGTGGCGGAATGGCCCGCATACGAGACCTATGTGGAGCGCGCTGGTGAGCGGGACATCCGGATCTTCCATCTGGAGCCGACCGGCGAGCAGCCAGGGTGATCAGCGCCCGAAGATACACATCGCGCAAAATGACACGCGCACCGATAGTCGCCGCAGAGCCCCGCACATGACGCACAATGGCGCCGTGCCGGAGGAGAAGAGTGCGAACCCGCGCTGGGTGATCGCCGAGCAGGTCGCCGATGCCGCCCGAGAACACTTTCCCGCCGCCATCCTCGCCATCGGGGTGCATGGTTCCCTCGCCCATGGCGACGACACCGACACCAGCGACGTCGACCTGGTCGTCGTCACCATCGAGTCAGGGGTGGGACCGCACCCCGGCACCCGACGGGTCGACGGGATCCTGGTCGACCTCGATGTGATCGGCGCGGACGACTACCTCCGGCACGCGCGGACCCTCTCGACCTCGTGGCCGCTGGCCGCCGACCGGTATGTCACGACCAAGCCGATCCACGACCCGCAGGCATGGTTGGAGAAGCTGCGGGACATACACCTGGGTCGACTCGCCGACGCCCGTGCGCCGGAGTTCACCGCGCTGGCCCGGGAAGCCTGGTGCCAGGGGGCTGCGGCGCATGCCCGAGCAACCCGGCTCGCGTCCTGCTTCAACACCGAATCGGCGCTGCTCATGCTCGCCGAGGCCCGGGTGGCTGCGGCGACGGTGATCGGCCTGCTGACCCGCACCTACTTCCGGAACAGCGCCGACGCGGTAACCCGCACCGGGCTCGCCGCGGCCGGCATCACCGAGTTGGGAGCGGTGCTGCTGGCCCAGGCCGACGAACTGGCCGCCCGGGGGCGACCCGTTGACGCCACTGTCAGCGAACTCTTCGACGGCTGACGCCCGCACAGTTCCCCGGTCCCCGTCGAATTATCGCCGCCGCCAGGGTTGACTGCCTTCGATACCGCCTCTCGCATGCTCGACGCGCCGGCCTCGACCGCTGCCATGCGTGCCACCGCAGCCTTACCCGCTCCGGCGTGGCCTGGGCTGGCCGCTGTCGCCGGGGGGACCAGCATCCTGCTGCTGGCCTTCATCGGGCGGTACGGATATCACCGCGACGAGCTCTACTACCGGGTGGCGGGGCGGCACCTCGCCTGGGGATACGACGATCAACCGCCGCTGGTGCCGGCGTTGGCCCGGCTAACCGATGGGCTGTCGAACGGTTCGCTCGTGGCGCTGCGGCTTCCGGTGGTGCTGGTGGTCAGCGCAACCGTACTGCTCATCGGGCTGTTGACGCGGGAACTGGGCGGTAAGCGATCCGCCCAGGTGCTCGCCGCGCTCGGTTGGGCTACCGCGCCGGTGGTACTCATCTCCGGCCACCTGCTCAGCACCACGCCTTTCGACCTGCTCTGCTGGGCCCTGATTGCCTGGTTGGTGGCCCGCTGGGCCCGTACCCGCGATGACCGGCTGCTGCTGGCCCTGGGGCCGGTGATCGGCGTCGGCCTCCTGGCCAAAAGCCTTCCGCTGATCTTCTTGGTCGCGCTGGCCGGCGCCATCGCGATCAGCGGCCCCCGCCAGATTCTGCGTCGGCCGGCGCTTTGGGTTGCTGCGGCGATCGCCCTCACGCTCTGGGCGCCCAATCTGTGGTGGCAGGCCAGCCACGGGTGGCCGCAGCTGGAGATGACCGCGGTGATCCGTGCGGACGCCGATTTCGGTGGGCGTGCCGGGCTGCTCCCGGCCCAACTCCTGATGGTGGGTCCCCCACTGGCAGTGATCTCGGCGATCGGGCTGTGGCGACTGCTGCGCGCCCCTGAGGTACGGCCCTACCGTTTCCTCGGCGTGGCCTTTCTGATCCTCCTGTTCCTGGTGCTGCTCACGGGCGGGCGCGCATACTACCCGGCCGGGGCTTTTCCGGCGCTGGTCAGCTCCGGGGCGATCGCCGCCGTCGGTTGGTTCGGCCAGACACGGGACCGGTTCCGTTTCCTGGCCACGGCGCTCGCGGTCAACGGACTGGTCACGGTCGCGATCGCGTTGCCGATCTACCCGGTACGGTGGCTGCCCAACACGCCCCAGGCCGCAGTCAACTACGACGCGGTAGAGACGGTCGGCTGGCCGGAGTTGGCCAACAACGTCGCCAGCGTCTACCGCTCACTACCCGCAGCCGAGCAGGCGACTGCGGTCATCCTCACCGGCAACTACGGTCAGGCCGGCGCGATCGACCGGTACGGCCGAGCACTAGGCCTACCGGCACCGTACAGCGGGCATGTGAACTTCTGGCGGTGGGGCCCACCGCCAGACAGCGCAACCGGGCCGGTGATCGTGATCGGCGACTGGAGCGCGGAAACGCTCGCCTCCTACTGCGAGTCGGTGACGCTCGCGACTCGGCACGACAATGGGTACGGATTGACGAACGAGGAGCAGGGGGTCCCGGTCTGGCTCTGCCGTGATCTGCGGCGGCCCTGGTCGCAGATCTGGCCGGAGCTGCGCCACCTCAGTTGATCTGCTCGTGGCCGGCCCGGTTCAGCTGATCCCATGTCGCCGGCCCGCCAACCGAACCATCATCAGCCTAGGCCCTGCACCCCGATCAGATAGCCGACAAGGTAGGTCGCCCCGGCGGCCGCTGCGCCCAGAAGTAGCTGCCGCAGCCCATTCGCCCACCACAGACGGAGTGTGAACCGGGCGACGATCGCGCCGGCCACGAAGAGGCCGAGACCACCGACGGCGAGCGCCAGCCACAGGTTGGTGAAGCCGAGCAGATACGTCAGCAACGGCACCAACGCACCCACCGAGAAGAAGAGGAAGGAGGAGATCGCCGCCATCCAGGGGCTGGGATGGTCACTGGGGTCGACGCCGAGCTCCTCCCAGACGTGCACCCGCAGCGCCTCCTCCGGGTTGTCGCGCAGCGCCTGCGCCAACTGCTCGGCGAGTTCCGGCGGCCAGCCGCGCCGGGTCCATATCTCGGCCAGTTCCCGCGCCTCGGCCTCGGGGTTACGCTCCAACTCCCGCCGCTCCTTGGCCACCTCGGCCGCGATCTGCTCGTTCTGCGAGCGGACGCTGGTGTACTCCCCCAGCCCCATCGAAATCGCTCCGGCCACCAGGCCGGCCACGCCGGTCAGCACGATGCTGCGGGGGGCCACACCACCACCACCGACACCGGCGATCAAGGCGATATTGGTGACCAGGCCATCCATCGCGCCGAAAACGGCGGGGCGTAGCCAGCCTCCGGAGACGTCGGCATGATGGCCTTCCCGTGGCAGCGTCTGCATCTCACTCATGGCAGCGTCAGGATCTCCGAGCCGTCCTCGGTCACCGCGATCGTGTGCTCGAACTGCGCCGTCCAGCGCCGGTCCTTGGTCACCACGGTCCAACCGTCATCCCACATGTCGTATTCATAGGTGCCGAGCGTGATCATCGGTTCGATGGTGAAGGTCATTCCCGGCTCCATCACCTCGTTTGCCCGTGGGTTGTCGTAGTGCGGCACATAGAGCCCGCTGTGGAATGCCTCACCGATGCCGTGCCCGGTGAAGTCCCGCACCACCCCGTAGCCGAACCGGCGGGCGTACGACTCGATCACCCGCCCGATCACGTTGATCTGACGCCCGGGAGCCACCGCCCGGATGCCGCGCATCGTCGCCTCGCGGGTGCGTTCGACCAGCAGCCGCGTCTCCTCCGCTACCTCACCGACCAGGAAGGTGGCGTTGGTGTCACCGTGCACCCCGTCGATGTAGGCGGTGACATCGACATTGATGATGTCGCCGTCCTCCAGCATCGTCGAGTCGGGGATACCGTGGCAGATCACCTCGTTGAGGCTCGTACAGCACGACTTGGGGAAGCCCTTGTAGCCGAGGGTGGACGGGTAGGCGCCGTGGTCGATCAGAAACTCGTGCACCACCCGGTCAATCTCGTCGGTGGTGACACCGGGCTTGCAGTGCTCACCGGCCACCTGCAGAGCCTGCGCGGCTATCCGCCCCGCCGTACGCATCTTCTCGATCGTCTCCGGCGTCTGCACATGCGAGCCCCGCCACTTCTTGGGCCGCTTCTTGCCGACGTATTCAGGGCGGACGATATACGGCGGCACCTGCCGCCATGGGGAGAGCGTGCCGGGAACCAGCGGTGCACGGGTGGTCATAACTCCAGCCTATCGCCGATCACGCCGGCCTCTCTCGTCGCCAGCATCGCGACGATCCCGGCCGCGTTGACCGGTTCGGAGAAGTATCGCCCCTGCCCGGTGTCACAGCCCAGTGCCCGGAGCCGTTCGGCCTGCTCAGCCCGCTCCACCGCCTCAGCCGTGACCGAAAGGCCCAGCGCGTGCGCCAGCCGGACCAGCGCGTCGACGATCTGCTCGTCAACCCTGCTCGTCGGCTCATCGGAGCGCAACCCCTCGACGAACGGCCCGGCGAGCTTGAGCGAGTGGATCGGCAGGCGCCGCAGGTAGGCGAGGTTGGAGTATCCGGTGCCGAAGTCGTCAACGGCCAGGCGTACACCGAGTTCAGCCAACTGGTGCAAGGCGAGCAGCGGCTCCCCGGCGGTGGTCATGACCGCGCTCTCGGTCAGCTCCAGCTGGAGCAGTTCCGCCGGCAGTCCCGCCCGCTTGAGGGCGTCCGATACCTCCGCGGCGATGCCGGGCTCCTGAGCCTGGCGGGCGGCCAGATTGACGCTAACCACGATCCGCCGGTCCGGGAACTGCCGACGCCAGTTGCTGGCATCCTCGCAGGCGCGGTGCAACACCCAGCGGCCCAACCGCACGATGAGGCCGGTCTCCTCGGCCAGGCCGATGAACCGGTCTGGGCCGAGTAGGCCGAGTTCGGGATGCTCCCAGCGCACCAGCGCCTCGACCGCCTGCACCGTCCCGTCGGCGAGCGCCACGATGGGCTGGTAGTCGACCGTGAATTCGCCCCGTTCAAGAGCGGCGGGCAGCGCAGCCACCAGGTCGGTCTTCGCCTTCTCCCGCTCGTCCCGGAGCGGATCGTAGACCGTGTAGCGCCCCCGCCCCTCTGCCTTGGCCCAGTAGAGGGTGGTGTCCGCGGCCTTGATCAGATCCACCGGGGCGGTCTCGGCCACCGGCCCTTCGACAACCCCGATGCTCGCCGTGACGGTGAGCTGGTGGTCATCGAGACGGATCGGCTGGGCGACCACGCCGAGTGACGCCTGTGCCATGGCGACCACCTCCTGCGTCCCGCTGCTCCTCTCGATCAGGATGACGAATTTGTCGCCGCCCACCCGGCCGACAAGATGCCCACGGCCGGCCACATAATCGGAGAGCCGCTGGGCGACGACGGTGAGCACCTGATCGCCGATGTCATGACCGAGACCGCCGTTGACCCTTTTGAAGCCGTCCAAGTCGAGAACGCAGACCCCGATCCGGTCGTCGGGTTTCGCGGCGGCGAAGACCGCGTCGAGCTGTTCGAAGAAACGGGTGCGGTTCGGCAGCCCGGTCAGCGGATCGTGCAGCGCCTGGAATCGCAGCCGTTCCTGCAGATCATGACGATCGGTGATGTCTTCGACCATGGCCAGAGTCCAGCGCGGCCGCCCGTCGTCGTGGCGGATCAGGGACACCGAGACATTGGTCCAGATGATGCTCCCGTCCTTGCGGTAGTAGCGCTTCTCCACGCGGGCCGTGTCATGCCTGCCCTGGACCAGATCGGTGTAGAGCTCCCACATCCCGGCGGCGTCGTCCTCGTGGAACAGCTCCGCCACGTTGATCTGGCGTAGCTCGGGGATGGAGTAGCCCAGCATCTCCGCAAAGTGCTGATTGACATCGACGATTCGGCCGTTGATATCTGCGATGCCGATACCGGTGGCGGCTCCGGCGAACACCGCACGGAACCGTGCCTCGCTCTCCCGCAGCGCCTGCTCGGCCATGTCCCGGGCGGCCCAGGCGGAACGGCTGATCCGCTCCTGCTGAACGAAGGTCCGGTCACGCAGAGCCTGCGCGAACCCGGCGGCCAGCTGCCCTTGGAGACTCGAAATGCGCTGCCGCACCGTCCGCGTCTGCCGCCGGCCGGGCAGAATGGCCGCGAAGAACTGCTCACCGAGGGCACGTACCGACCAGTCGATCACCTTCGACCCGGCCAGATGCGCGTCGACCAGGGCGCGTCCCACGTGGTACGCGGGACGGGCGGTGAAGGGCCTAGCGAGAAATGCCTGCGCCAGGTCGAGGGTATGGCCGAACAACAGTTGCTCGGTTTCGGCCGAGCTCATCGGCAGAAAACCCGACTGCGCCACGGCACTGGTCCAGATCTGAGCATACTGCTTCGCCCCGGAATGGCTGAACTGCTCACCGCCGGGCCGCGGGGCGGGCACCGTCATGGCTAACCGCTGGCGCCATCGTTACGGCCGAGCCCGCCGAAGGCACCGAACCGCGCCGGATTGTCATCGACATCGGAGGGCGCATCGGGCCGCCAGAGGGGCATGTGCACCACGCCCGGCTCAAGAATCGTGAAGTCGCCGAAGAACGAGCTGATCTCGGCCCGCGACCGGAGGTTGATCTCGGTGGCGGTGCGTGACGACAACCGCTGCGCGTCGAGCATCTCCTGCGGCTGGTCCTCGAAGGTCGAGTGCGAGATGACCAGGAAGCTGCCGGGCGCTGCGGCGGCCCGCAGGGTGGCCAGGATGTCGCCCGGCCGGTCCTCGTCGGGGATGAAGTGCACCACCCCGGCGAGCAGGATGCCGACC
>DASULK010000274.1:0-8962 GCA_036278255.1 Micromonospora sp. | reverse complement strand
TCCTCGGCCGCCTTCTGCAACCGATGGTCGAGGGTGGTGGTGATCCGGTAGCCCTTCTTCTTGATCTCCTCGCCACAGCTGTCCACGTCTTCGCAGAGCTTCATCTCCACGAACTCAGCCTTGATGTAGTTGACGACGTTGCCCGCCGGCGTGGCGACGCCGCAGCCGACGTAGCAGTGCCCGTCCTTCGGCAGCGGCTGGAGCGTCTTCTCCGGATACGCGAGCTCGTCCCGCTTCTCCTTGGTCAGCCACCCCTCCTCCACCATGCCGCCGAGCACATAGTTCCAGCGGTCCTTGGCCACCTCGGGGTTTACTCCCGGGTCGTAGCCCTTGTGGGCAGCCGTCGCCACCGGCTGCTTGATGATCGCGGCGAGGACCGCCCCTTCGGCCTCGTCCAGCTTGTCGACCGACTTCTTGAAGTAGGTCTGGGCGGCAGCCTCGATGCCATAGGCACCACGACCGAAGTAGATCGTGTTGAGGTAGCGCTCCATGATCTCGGGCTTGCTGTACTCGTCGTTCAGCTTCGAGGCGAGGATGGCTTCCTTCACCTTGCGCGCGTACCCGCCCTGCAGATCCATCGCGTTCTTGGCGTACTGCTGAGTGATGGTGGAGGCACCCTGCTTGCTGCCGCCGGTGAGGTTGTTCCAGGCGGCCCGGGCGATGCCGACGTAGTCGACACCGGAGTGCTCGTAGAAGTTGCGGTCCTCAGCGGCGGCAACCGCGTGCTGTACATGTTCCGGGATCTGATCGATCTTGACGAAGCTCCGGTTGAACTCGCCGAGCTTCGCCAACTGCGTCTTGCCGTTGGCGTAGTAGACGGTGCTGGCCAGCGGCAGCGGGAGGTCTTTCGGAAGCGGGACCGTGGTGGCGTAGTAGGTGCCCCCCACCACGCCGGCGCCGGACAACATGATGAAGACGGCGAAGGAGGCGATCAGCCAGTTGATCCGCTTGCGGCGCTTGGCCCGACGCCGCGCCTCAGGGTCATCCTTGGACCGGCTGGCGCGCCGACCGGGACCGCTCGGCCCGCCGGGACCGGACCCGCCGCCCGAGCCGGGGCGTACGGCGGCGCGGGCGACCGTGGCGCGGCCGCTGACGGCTCCCGCACCACCCACCGAGGCCGAGCCGACCGCCGCCCGGCCGACCGACGCGCGTCCGGCGGGGCGGTCGTACCCACCGGGGGAACCGGGACCGTCCGGGCGGGGAATCCCGGCCCGGCCGACCTGAGCCCGACCCACCTGAGCTCGACCTACCTCGGCCCGGCCCACTTCGGCCCGGCCCGCCTGGGCCCGCCCGACCTGGGCCCGGCCGGCGGGCGGCTCAGCACCGGAACGCCGGTAGACATCGCCATGCGGTCCGTGGTCACCGTCAAAGCCCGGTAACTGGGCCCGGCCACGCGCGGAGTTGTGGTCTCCGTACGAGTTCATTCGTCACACCCTGCCGGTCGCGGTGGCGCCGGAATGCGGCACCACCCGTTTTCCGTGAGTTGGGACACGCGGCGTCCTCTGTCGCTGTTCTCGACACCACGCCGCCGAATATGCAAAAAATCTACTTATCCGATATGAGGTTGTTCCGCCTGGGCAGCAGCCGCCTGCCGTGCTGTCTAACGGGCGAACGGTGGTCACCGACGCGCCTCTCGCCGTCGCCTCGCTGCCGGCCGCTCGGCCGCAGCGGCCGTCCCGGCACCCGCCGCGACGCCGGCCTCTGCATCGGCCGCCTCCGGCCCGGCCAGGCCATCCCGGCCGAGCAGATATTGCTCGATCAGATGATTCCAGTCGCATGCGGGACAGACCTCAACCACGAAGACACGAAACTCACGCAGAGTCATCGCCAGCACCGACAGCTCGGCCCGGGTGCGGGCCTGGCCGGCGGACTGCTTAAGCTCATCCCCGTAAATGTAATGGACGTGGATCAGGTTCTCCGAACGGCAGACCGGGCAACGCACCTCGGTTGGCTCCCCATGGAAGCGTGCGGCGTTCTTCAGGTAGGGCGACGCGTCGCAGACCTCGTGCCGCCCAACCCGGCCGGAGAAGACCTCGCGCAGCACCGCTCGCCGTTTGAGCGAGAAGTCGACAATCTGGCGCTGCGTCCGCATGCGGAGAAGAGTACGCCTTCACGTCGAAGCGGGCGACCGCTGTAACCGTACGTAATGAAGGGCGTGCGGAAAATCTCTCTTCTCCGGTTGGTGGTTTGCCCTCCCGAGCCACGGGGTTTACGGTTCGATGTATCGGTCCGATACATCGGCGGTTCAGGTAGCTCCTGGCGCGGGTAAAGGGGAGGAGGCGCAGTGCTTGAACTCGCCATCCTCGGCATCCTTCAGGAGTCCCCGATGCACGGCTACGAGATCCGCAAGGAACTCACCGCCAAACTCGGCGCCTTCCGGGCAGCCATCAGCTACGGCTCGCTCTACCCGACGCTGCGTCGGCTCCAGGCAGCCGGTTGGATCACTGAAGCCGGCGAGACACCCTCAGCGGCGGACGAAGTGCCGGCACTCACCAGCCGCCGCGGCCGGATCGTCTACGAAATCACTGCGGAGGGGAAGGAACGGTTCGCCGAGCGGATCGCCCAGAGCGGCCCAGAGACGTACGACGACACCGGTTTCGGTGTGCACTTCGCGTTCTTCTCCCGCACCGACCAGGCCACGCGGCTCCGCATCCTCGAAGGCCGCCGACGCAGGGTCGAAGAACGCCGGGAAGGTTTACGCGACGTGTTGGCGCGGGCGGCCGAACGCCTCGACGCCTACACCCTTGAATTGCAGCGCCACGGGCTGGACGCCTGTGAGCGCGAAGTTCGCTGGCTGGAGGAGCTCATCGCCAACGAGCGGTCCGGCCGGGCCCCCGACGGGGGCACCCCACAACAGGAGAACGGCCCGCACACCGGAGAGACCGGGGACGAGGTCGTGAACAGGAAGAAGGAGTAGGAGGCAAGCGCGATGAGCTCCGTCCGCGTCGCCATCGTCGGTGTAGGGAACTGCGCCGCGTCCCTGATCCAGGGCGTGGAGTACTACCGCAACGCCGACCGCAATGACCGCGTCCCAGGTCTCATGCATGTGACTTTCGGCGACTACCACGTCTCCGACGTGGAGTTCGTCGCGGCGTTCGATGTTGACGCCAAGAAGGTCGGCATGGATCTGGCAGAAGCGATCGTTGCCAGCGAAAACAACACCATCAAGCTCTGCGACGTGCCGCCCACCGGCGTCACCGTGCAGCGCGGCCCGACCCTCGACGGGCTGGGCAAGTACTACCTGCAGACGATCGAAGAGTCCGACCAGGAGCCGGTCGACATGGTGCAGGCGCTCAAGGACGCCCGCGTCGACGTCCTCGTCTCCTACCTACCGGTCGGCTCCGAGGAGGCCAACAAGTTCTACGCGCAGTGCGCCATCGACGCGAAGGTCGCCTTCGTCAACGCGCTGCCGGTCTTCATCGCTTCCGACCCGGCCTGGGCGAAGAAGTTCGAGGACGCCGGGGTGCCGATCGTCGGTGACGACATCAAGTCGCAGGTCGGGGCCACCATCACCCACCGGGTGCTGGCCAAGCTCTTCGAGGACCGCGGCGTGATCGTCGACCGCACCTACCAGCTCAACGTCGGCGGCAACATGGACTTCAAGAACATGCTCGAACGGGAGCGGCTGGAGTCCAAGAAGATCTCCAAGACCCAGGCGGTCACCAGCAACATCGAACACGACATGGGCAGCCGGAACGTGCACATCGGCCCGTCGGACTACGTCGAATGGCTGGACGACCGCAAGTGGGCGTACGTGCGGCTGGAGGGCCGTGCCTTCGGCGACGCTCCGCTCAACCTCGAATACAAGCTTGAGGTGTGGGACTCGCCGAACTCGGCCGGCATCATCATCGACGCGATCCGGGCGGCGAAGATCGCCAAGGACCGTGGAGTCGGCGGCCCGATCCTGTCGGCGTCGTCGTACTTCATGAAGTCGCCGCCGGTGCAGCGTCCGGACGACATCGCCCACCAGTCGGTCGAGGACTTCATCGCCGGCAAGGTCGAGAGCTAACAGTTACGTACGTGGAAAGGGCCGGGTCCATGCGGACCCGGCCCTTTTCCGTTGCCCGGCCATCGGGGCGGGCCCCGGCCGGCCCGGCCCGGACATGGTCAGCTCCAGGCGCGCTGCAAGGTGATGCAGGCTTCGAGTTCCAGCAGGTACCGCTTGCGGGGCAGGCCGCCACCGAACCCCACCAGCTTGCCGCCCGCTCCGACGATCCGATGGCAGGGAACGATCACCGGGATCGGATTGCGGTTGCAGGCCGCCCCGACCGCTCGTGCCGCCCCCGGCTCGCCGAGGGTCGCAGCCACCGCACCATAGGTACGGGTCTCGCCGTACGGGATGGCAGATATCTCCCGCCAGACGGCGCGTTCAAAGTCGCTGCCGTGACGTACGGAGAGCGGCACACCGAACTCGGTCCGCTCCCCAGCGAAGTAGGCACCCAGCTCGTCGATGGCCGCCGCGAGCCGGTCAGGGGTGGGGTGCGCCGGTTGCGTTGGGCGCGCAGGCTCGACCGGGCCGAACTCCACCCGGCACACCCCCACCTCGTCAACGGCGAGGGAGAGCACACCAATCGGCGAGTCCACGACAGCCCAGCGCATCCCCCTATAGTCCCGCCCTCGCGCGCCCCAGCCAATCCCGGCCTACGTCGACTTCCCCCAGCCAGCAGCTGATTGGCCGGAGCAACCCCTGGCAGAATCCGTGCAAACTTCCCCGGACATACGGCGTCTATCTATCGGGAGGTGGCGCCGTGGTCCGGCACAAGACCGAGCAGGAATTCACCGCGTTCGTCAACGCGCGAGGTAACGCACTTCTCCGCGTGGCGTACGCCCTCACCGGTAACCAGCACACAGCCGAGGATCTGCTGCAGAACGCGCTAGCCAAGGCGTACGCCCGCTGGTCCACCATTCAGGGCGACGCCGAACCGTACGTGCGCCGCATCATCTACCACGACCAGGTCTCCTCCTGGCGTCGACGTGGACGACGACATGAGGTGCCGGTGGCCGACATACCAGAACAGGCCACCGTCGCCCACCACGACCACGACACCGCCGTACGCCTGTTGCTGCGCGACGCGCTGCTGCGGCTCCCACCCCGGCAACGCGCGGTGCTGGTGCTGCGCTACCTCGAAGATCTGAGCGTCGAAGAGACCGCAACGATCCTCGGCTGCCGGACCGGCACGGTGGCGAGCCAAACCTCCCGCGCGCTGGCCAAGCTACGCAACCTGGTCCCCGAATTTCACGACACAGCCAACCGGTCGGAGGTGGCGCAATGACTCGCAACCACGAACATCTCCTACGCCAAGCCGTGCACGACCTGGCCGACGAAGCCCTCGGCCCGGCCAACCTGGCCGAGCAGGCCATCAGCCACGGCCGCCGTATCCGGCGTCGCCGGCAGGCCGGTGGCGCCCTGCTCACCGTCGTCACGTTGGCGGCGATCGCGGCACCCTTCCTCTGGCTACGCCCCGACCCCGGTGCACCATTCGCCGGCCCGACCGGGCCGACCGCCACCGCCGAGGCGACACCCTCCACGTCCGCGTCTCCCGACGGTAAGACGGGCGGCGGCGACTGGCGCAGCGCCCCGTTCCCACTGCCGGGTGGCTGGATCATGACCGGCGCGACCCTACAGGTCACGGTGAAACAGGCCAGCTATGTCCTCGACCGGGCCGGCGGTCACTACGTCGCCATCGAGGGGTACAACGAGGTGTGGGCGCCACCCAGCGGCGACATCGTTGCGGTCCGCGACCATGACCGCCAGGACGAGACCGGCCTGCTCAACCTGCGGACCGACACGGTGCAGTGGGTGCGGACCGGACAGCCGATCCTCACCCCGCAGTGGTCACCGGACGGCAGCCGCCTCCTGCTGACCATCGCCAGCAAGCAGACGGGCGCCTTGTCAATCGGCATCATCACCGCCGCCGACGGCAGCTTCCGTATGTACGACGTGGACGGGTCACGCTACCTCTGCACCGACTGGTGCCAATTCACCTGGCAGCCGGACGGTCGGGAGGTCTCCCTGGCGCAGACCGACCCCACCGCCCCGCGGACCGAATCCGCGCCACACGCACGCCGCGGGCTGCAACTCTTCTCCGCCGACGACGGCCGGCCAACCCGGCTGCTGCCGATCAAGGGCAACGTCTCCGGTCCGACGGCCTGGTCACCGGACGGCCAGCAGGTGCTCGTCGCCGGCCCGCAGGGTCCGGCAGTGGTTGAGGTCGAGACCGGCCGGGTCGCCCAGAACTTCCCGACCAAACCCCACTTCGCGGCACAGTTCGCCCACTGGGTCGCCGACAATCAGCTGCTCTGGCTCGACTCGCAGGAGGACGCGGTCCTCACCGACATCGACGGCAACGAACTTGAGCGGCTTCCCCTGCCGACCGAACTGGCCTCCCTGACCCTGTCCGTGGCCCCCGCCTGACGGATCACGGTCCGCGGACGAAACCGGCTGGTGGTGCGTTCCGTCGGGCCGGCTCAGCTGGCCCGACGGAACTCGGTGGTGTGCAGGGTGCTTTTCTGCGTCATCCGGTTGCCGGCGCAGGTGTAGCTGGACGGGACATCCTCGGGGTGGAATTCGTCCCACTGCCCGATCTGCTCGCCGTCGTACACCAGCCGCCATGTGGCTGTGGAGTCGACATCGGTCACCGTGATCCGTGAAGCGGTCGTCGTGTACCGGTAACGGACGACCCCTCGGATCTCAAGGACAAACGGCTTGCCCTTGTAGCTGGCCTCGTACTCCGTGCCGGAACCGTAGTCGGCCTTCCCGGAGCCATCCGCGGAGTAGGTGACCATCATCCCTTCCGCGCCGGTGAAGATGAGCTTGCCGAAGGTATCGTCGTGCAGCTCCTCCCGGTGCGAGGTCACCTCCCAGGCGCCGATGAGGCAGTCACCCACCGCCGGGGTCGGCGACGACGAGGTTGATGGGGGGCTGGCCGTCTGAGTCGAATCCGCCGCCGGATTCGCCTTCCGGTCGTCGCCGCCCCGCACTGTCAGCACGATGGCGATACCGGCAACCAGCACCACGAAGGTCGCCGCCATCGCAATCAGCGGCACCAGCATCGACCGCTTCGGCTGCTGCTGCGGCGGCACCGAGGGGTAGGTGCTGGCGTAACCGGCCGGCGGCGAACTGGTCGGGAAGCCCGGCGCGCCTCCGGACGGATAGCCCGGGCTCCCACTGGACGGGTACCCCGGGACCCCACCGGGCGGATAGCCGGAGGTCGGATCCGGGTACCCCGGCGGGCCGCTGGACGGATACTCCGGCATCCCAGTCGGGTAGCCCGGTGCGCCACTGGACGGGTACCCCGGCCCGCTGGTCGGCTGCTGCGGGTAACCCGGGTAACCAGGCTGGGCCGCCGAATACCCGCCCTCCGGCGACTGGGCCGCCAGGCCGCGGTAAGTCCCGCACTGCACGCAGTAGCCATCCGCGTTGACCGCCACACTGCCGCAGAGCGCGCATGGCTGCATGGTTTCCTCCCGCTTACGCCGCTTATCGCCCACGTCATGGGCTCGCAGCCCCAGTCATCCCTCGATGCCTCGGAAACGGTAGCGGAGGCGTGCCACAGCCAGTAATTGTCGATTCGGGCAGCTTTCCGCGTCATCGGGAGGATAAGGAAGGTTAGGCGGGAGGTATGGCGCCCTGCTCGCGGGCCCAGCGGAACAGCTCCGCCTCGGCCTCGTCCCGATCCAGCGGGCCGCGCTCCAAGCGCACCTCCTTGAGGTGCCGCCACGCCTGCCCCACGATCGGTCCGGGCGGCACCCCGAGCAGCTTCATGATCGCGTTGCCGTCGAGGTCAGGGCGGACCCGGGCCAGGTCCTCCTCAGCCTCCAGCCGCGCGATCCGCTCCTCCAACGCGTCATAGTCCGCCGCCAACGCCGCCGCCTTCCGGCGGTTACGGGTGGTGCAGTCCGAGCGGGTCAACTTGTGCAGCCGCGGCAGCAGCTCCCCCGCATCGGCGACGTAGCGGCGCACCGCCGAATCGGTCCACTCGCCGCGGCCGTACCCGTAGAAACGCAGATGCAACGCGACCAGCTTGGCCACGTCCGCGGTCACGTCCTTCGGGTAGCGCAACGCCTTCATCCGCTGCTTCGTCATCCGGGCCCCCACCACCTCGTGGTGATGGAAACTGACCCGCCCGTCCGGCCCGATCGCCTTCGTCGCCGGCTTCCCCACGTCATGCATCAGCGCGGCCATCCGCAGCACGAAGTCCGGACCGGTGTCACCCTCCAGCCGTACGGCGTTGGAGACCACGGTCAGCGTGTGCTCGTAGACGTCCTTGTGCTGGGCGTGCTCATCGATCTCCAGCCGCAGCCCGGTCAGCTCGGGCAGGAACCGGTCTGCCAGGCCGGTGTCGACCAGCAGCCGCAGCCCGGCGATCGGGTCGGCACCGCACAACAGCTTGGTGAACTCGTCCCGGATCCGCTCGGCGGTGATCCGGTCGAGGTCGGCGGCCAACTCGACCATCGCCGCCCGCACCCCCGGATCAACGTCGAATTTCAGTTGGGCGGCGAACCGGGCCGCCCGCAGCATCCGCAGCGGGTCGTCGTTGAACGATTGCTGGGGCGTGCCAGGGGTACGAATCAGCTTGGTGGCCAGGTCACGCAGCCCGCCGTACGGGTCGGTGAACTTGTGCTCGGGGAGGCTGACCGCCATAGCGTTGATGGTGAAGTCACGTCGGGAGAGGTCGTCGTGCAGGCTGGTGCCGTAGGCAACGACCGGGTTACGGGTGACACCGTCGTACGCCTCGGCCCGGAAGGTAGTGATCTCCAGCCGCAGTCCGGCGCGCTGCGCGCCGATGGTGCCGAACTCGCGTCCGGTCTCCCACGTCGTCTCCGCCCAGCCCTTCAGCACCTGCAGTGTCTGGTCGGGGTGGGCGTCGGTGCAGAAGTCGAGATCCTCACCGAGGCGGCCGAGCAGCGCATCCCGCACCGAACCGCCGACCAGATGCAGTTCGTGGCCGGCGCGGGCGAA
>DASULK010000273.1:0-21393 GCA_036278255.1 Micromonospora sp. | reverse complement strand
GCACCGACGCGGCGGCTCTCCCGCGCCGCGGTGCTGCTCGCCGTCTTCGTCTGCGCCGCCTGCGGCCTCGTCTACGAACTGGCCCTCGTCGCGCTCGGCAGCTACCTGATCGGCGACACGGTCAGCCAAGCCTCCATCGTGCTCGGCGTCATGGTCTTCGCAATGGGCCTCGGGGCGCTGGCCACCAAACCGCTGCAGTCGCGGGCCGTTACCGCGTTCGCCGTCATCGAACTGGCGCTCGCCCTGCTCGGCGGCCTCTCGGTCCTCGGGCTGTACGCCGCCTTCGCCTGGCTCGACCTCTACGGGCCCGCGCTGATCGTCACCGCCTTCGTGCTGGGGGTACTGATCGGTGCGGAGATCCCGCTGCTGATGGTGCTACTGCAGCGCATCCGAGCCCAGGCGGCCGCCAGCGCGGTGGCGGACCTCTTCGCCGCCGACTACGTGGGCGCGCTGCTAGGCGGCCTGGCCTTTCCTTTTCTGCTGATGCCGCTCTTCGGCCAGCTCCGCGGTGCCCTTGTCGTCGGAGCGGTCAACGCGCTCGCCGGACTCGCGCTGGTCTTCACCCTGTTCCGACGGGACCTGAATGCACAGTGGCGGGCGGCACTGACCGCCGGCACCGTCGTGGTCGCCCTCCTGCTCGGGTACGCCTACGCGGTGGCCCACGACTTCGAGGTGAGCGCCCGGCAGCGGCTCTACCGTGACCCGGTGGTGCACGCCGAACGGAGCCGGTACCAGGAGATCGTGCTGACCCGGTCGGCGCTACTGCCCACCCGTGGCGACGCCGACCTGCGTCTCTACCTCAACGGTGACCTGCAGTTCAGCTCGGTCGACGAATACCGCTACCACGAGACGTTGGTGCACCCGGCGCTCACCGGCCCCCGCGCCCGGGTGCTGATCCTCGGCGCCGGCGACGGCCTGGCCGTACGGGAGGTGCTCCGCTACCCCGACGTGGCGTCGGTGACGGTGGTGGAGTTGGATCCCGCGGTGGTGCGGCTGGCCCGCACCGAGCCGCAGCTGCGGGCCCTCAACCGGGGCGCCTTCGACGACCCCCGCGTCCGGCTGGTGCACGCCGACGCCTTCTCCTGGCTGCGCACCGTCGCTGAACGGTTCGATGTGGTCATAGCCGACCTGCCCGACCCGGACGAAACCGCGACCGCCAAGCTCTACTCGGTCGAGTTCTACACCCTGGTCGGGGCCGTGCTGGCGGACGGGGCGCGGCTGGTGGTCCAGTCCGGATCGCCGTACTTCGCGCCCCACTCGTTCTGGTGTATCGAGAAGACCATCTCCACCGCCGGCTTCGTCACCCGCCCCTACCACGTGGAGGTGCCCTCCTTCGGTGATTGGGGTTTTGTTCTGGCCGCTCCGGGCCCGATCCCACCCGAGTTGGCGCTGCCGGTCGACGCGCCGCCGCTACGGTTTCTCGACGCCGACACGTTGCGGGCCGCCGCCATCTTCCCCGCCGACCGACGCCGGGTTGAGGTGCACGCGTCGACGCTGCTGCACCCCCGAGTGCTGGAATATTCCCGAACGGAGTGGCGCAATTACTGACCGGTGGGGTCGAGACGCCTGTGGTTGAGGGCCTGTACCGTGAGCGGAACTCAGGGAAGGGGAGAATGTGTCCGATCCGATGAATCCGGTCGCCCCGGCGGCCCCATCACGTCCGAACAGCGTGACCATCTCCAGTTATCTGCTCTATCTCGTCGCCGCTCTTCAGGTGGTTGGGTTGATCGCGGCGTTGGCCGTGTCCGGGACCATCGGCGAGGTCTACGAGGAGGCGTTCGCCGGCACCGAATTGGCGGACGCGGGCGGAATGATCGGCGTGATTTCGACGATCGCCGTAGCGGTGATCGGGGCTCTTACGGCCATCGGGCTCGTGGTCCTCGCCATCTTCAACAACCGGGGCAAGAACCCCTCCCGCATCGTGACCTGGGTGCTCGGCGGCATTTTCCTCTGCTGCAGCGGATTCAGCCTGGTCGGGCAGGCTGCCGGTGGTGCCCTCGGTGCGGGCGGTAGCCCGGATCCCAATGGTCCCGATCCGGCCGAGATTCAGCGGATGCTGGAGGAGCGGCTGCCGGGCTGGTACATGCCGGTCACCACCGTCAGCACTGTACTTTCGCTGATCGCGCTCTTGGTGGCGCTGATCCTGCTGGCACTGCCCGCCTCCAACGAGTTCTTCCGTAAGCCGCAGGCGGCGGCCTGGGAGCCGCCGGTGCCGGGATCGACCTACCCGGCCTACCCACCGACCCCGCCGTCCGGCCCCTCGGTCCCGCCGGCGCCGGGCGCGCCCTACCCCGGATATCCGCAGCCGCCGGCTCCGCCGACGGGTCCGTCCGGGCCGCCGCAGATGCCGCCGCCTCCACCGACGGGTCCGTCCAGCCCGCCTCCGCCGCCTCCGCCGCCACCGGCGAGCTGACGCGCGAACCAGACGACAGGCGCTATCCCCCCGGAGTAGGTTGCTAGCCGACGCACTACCCGGGGGGATTTCCGTTGTCGTACCCACCTGTCACGCGCCGCCGCCCGACCACCGTCACCGCCGCGGCCAGCCTGATGATCCTGATGGCACTGGTCGGGCTGATCTACGCGGTCGTCAGCCTGTCGAGTCTGAACGGAATCGTGGACCGCTTCCGGGCTGCGGCGGCCCGGACCGACGCCCGGCAAGCCGACATCGAGGCCCTGATCGTCTCGGTCCGCAGCACCACGATCATCGCCCTACTCTTCGGCGTCATGGTGGCGCTGCTGCTGCTCTTGTTGGCGATCGGGATCCTGCAGGGCAGTAACGCGGTCCGGATCGCCACCTGGGTCATCTCCGGGCTGGGGCTCATCTGCGGATCCTGCTCGCTCGGTGTCGTGGTCTTGCAGCGGATGGTGCCGTTGGTGCGACAGGGTGAGAATCCGGAGCTGGCGGAGCTGATCCGGGCGCTCACCGAGGCGTACCCCTCGTGGTGGATCCCGCTCAGCGGCGCCCTTTCCGCGGCACAGGCTTTCGGTTACCTTGTGGTAGCTGTTCTGCTGGCGATGCCAGCGACGAATGCCTTCTTCCGCCGGCGGCCACCGGCGGGGTGGCGTCCGCCGATGCCACCGCACATGGCACCCCCGCCCCCACTGTGAGGTATCCACCCGTGGCAGCCACCGCCGACCGTCGTACCGCACTGATCACCGGCGCCACCGCCGGCATCGGTGCCGCCTTCGCCCGCCGGCTCGCCGCTGACGGTTATGCCCTCGTCCTAGTGGCCCGGGACGCTGAGCGACTGTCCGAGTTCGCGGCCGAGTTGACCGGCCGTCACGGCACGACCGTGGAGGCCCTGCCCGCCGATCTGTCCACGGAGGAGGGCTGCGCGGTGGTGGAGAAGCGGCTGGGCGACCGGGTGGACCTGCTGGTCAACAACGCCGGGATCAGCCTCAACCGGCCGTTTCTGCGGTCCACGGTGCAGGACGAGGCGCGTTTGCTGCGGCTCAACGTCCACGCTGTCATGCGGATGACGCTGGCGGTTTTGCCCCAAATGGTAGAGAGGGGCGAGGGGGCAGTGATTAATGTCTCTTCCGTGGCCGGCTTCGGCGCGGTCATGCCCGGCTCGACCTACTCCGCCAGCAAGGCCTGGGTCATCAACTTCAGCGACTCGGTGGGCCAGTCGGTGCGCCCCTCCGGGGTACGGGTGATGGCTCTCTGCCCCGGCTACACCCGTACCGAATTCCACCAACGGGCCGGCATCAACATGTCGAAAACCCCGGAGTGGATGTGGCTCTCAGCCGACGAAGTGGTGCGTGACGCCCTGCGTGACCTGCGGAAAGGCAAGCAGATCAGCGTTCCGAACTGGAAATACAAGATCGTTGTCTTCGGCCTGCGGCACCTGCCGCGTGCCCTGCTGCACGCGGTCGCCCGCGACACCCGGGGCCGCATCGGCCGCGACGACCGCTGACCCGCAGTTGCCCCCGACCGTCTCCCGTCGACACTGAGGGCCGACCCGCCCCGAGGATCCGGCATGCCGCGCTCCGGCCACCGATTTGTGACTACGCACCGTAGTCAATAGCCGCTCTCTGGCGGACTTCGTAGCGTCTCCTGTTGAGAATTCTGACGGGTCGAGGGTTGGCGATCCCGGATCGCACAGTAGTCTTTTCGCCATGGGCAACCGCGACGACCTGCGTAAATTCATCGTTGAACTCGCCGTGGTGCACGGTCGGGTGGTGCTGTCCTCCGGGCGCGAAGCGGACTGGTACGTCGATCTGCGGCGCGTGACGCTCCATCACGCTGCCGCACCGCTCGTCGGCTCGGTGATGCTCGACCTGACGGCCGACTGGGAGTACGACGCGGTCGGCGGACTGACGCTGGGGGCCGACCCGGTGGCCCTGTCGATGCTGTACGCGGCAGCTTCCGCAGATCGTCGACTGGACGCGTTCGTCGTACGGAAAACTGAAAAAGTGCATGGCTTGCAGCGCCGGATCGAGGGCCCGGACGTATCCGGTCGCCGGGTACTGGTGGTGGAAGACACCTCGACCACCGGGGGAAGTGCGCTGACCGCAGTGGAGGCATTGCGCGAGGCCGGAGCCGAGGTGGTGGGTGTGGCGGTTATTGTTGATCGAGGTGCTGGCGACGCGGTGCGCGCCGCCGGTCTACCCTACCGAGCCGCCTATACGTTGGCTGACCTCGGCCTAGTGGTTTAAAAGTTTGCCGATTCGTACCTGTTGATATGCAGGCAGATCGATGCTGTTGGTGGAAGGATGGAACACGTGGTAGCGCTGGCTGAAACGACAATGCCCCATATCTCGCCCCTGGCAGGCGAGCCGATCGAACGTGCCGACGCGGAGCGACTCGCGGGGGTCCTCAAGGCGCTCGCCGATCCCGCCCGACTGCGGCTACTGAGCCTGATCCAGTCGGCCCCGGAAGGCGAGGCCTGCGTCTGCGATCTGACCGCACCGATCGGCCTCTCGCAGCCGACGGTAAGCCACCACCTGCGCATTCTCACCGAGGCCGGTCTCCTGGAGCGGGAGAAGCGCGGCGTGTGGGCGTACTACAGTCTGGTCCCGTCGGCGATCGCAACCATCGCCGACCTGCTGACCCCGCCGCGTAAGCGGGCCACCAAGAAGGCCCGCTGAAGGCATCGGCACCGTTCGGTGCCCTCCGATAATCGAGGGCACCGAACGGAACCGTCGGGGCAACCCTTCGCCGCGCCCCGCCCGGCCCGCCGTCGGCTCAGCGGACCGAGGGACGCTCGTACGACTCCTCGGTGAGCAACTCGGCAGCGCGTCGTACGCTCCGCTGCTCCAGCACGAACATGCCGGCCACCACGGCGATGCCGACTACGAACAGTCCGGTGATCGGCATGATGCCGTCGCCCGGTGCCTGCAGGGTGCGGTCGTCCGACTGCCACGGCCACAAGGACCGGAGGCTACCGGCCATCACTCCGGTCATGATCGCCAGCGTGATGCGTCGGCGGTGCTCGAGCAGCCACTGCAGCACCTTGATGAAGAGCGCGAGACCGAAAACCATGCCGGCCCCGAAGACCGCCAGATACCCGAAATCGCGATCATTGACCGCGGTGATGGTCGGCTCGTAAAGCCCGACCGTGAGCAGCAGGAACGATCCGGAGACGCCGGGGAGCACCAAAGCACAGACCGCAATCGCCGCCGCCAAAAACACGATCACCGGCCGCGGCTCGATCGTCGTGTGGGGCATGCCGGTCAGGATGAATGCGGCGACCGCGCTCACCCCGACGGCCAGCACCTCCCCGCCCCGCCAGGGCCGCGCCACCATCGAGATCGGCACCATCAGGGACGCGAGCACCAGACCGAGGAAGAGTCCCCGTGCCTGCTGCGGGTACTCCTGCAGCAGCGGCTCCACCACTCTCGCGGAGATCAGCAGGGCGGGCACCACACCGACGGCGAGCGGAATCAGCAACCCCCAGTGCACCTGTCGCAGCTCATGCCCGACGCGGGCCCAGCCGCGGCGGCGTGGCACGTCCACCACGCCGGCCCGGACCGCGCTCACCATGTGCCCCGCGGAGCTGATCAGGCGCTCGTAAACCCCGGTCACCAGGGCGATCGTTCCGCCGCTGATCCCGGGAACGGCCTCGGCGATCCCGATTGCGGCCCCCCGCAGGGTATTACCTATGCGCCCGCCTAACGACATGTAACGATCCGTTCGTGAGTTATTCAGTTGCCGAGAGATGTGGAGATTCCACGGGCCCAAAGATTACCGGTGCCCAGACCGTCTCCGCCCCCGGCTTCGTGTTCCGCATCACCACGATCATGCGCTGACCGCTCGCAGCCGCGGGTCCACCCGCTCAGATTCGCAGGCGGACACCACTCCGTCGCCGCAGTTTCCGTCCGTTCCGCCGTCCCAGACAGCAGCGAGCGCCCCGCCGAGCATTGGCGGGGCGCTCGTCATGGAACAGGTCAGGCTACGAACCGCATCCGGCGGCGCCGGGCCAGCACGAAGCCGATCATGCCCGCCGCGAGCAGCAGGACACCGGCACCGGCGATGATGCCCGTGGTGGCACCGGTGACCGGCAGGCCGCCACCCGCACCACCCTCGCCGTCGTCGCCGTCTTCGCTGCCCTTGGTCGGGTTGACGATGAGCTGCGCGGTGTCGTTGGCCGGGTTGGTGTCGTCCGCGAAGCCTTCGCATGCACATTCGGCATTGATCCGCACCAGGCCGGTGGCGTCGGCGATGACCTCGTTGATCAGGAGGCTGAATTCGACCGTCTCAGTCTCGTCAACAGCGATGAACGAACCAGCGTGACAGCGGTAGTTGGCCGCGCCGGTCCTGTCCTCGCTCTCCACCTTCTCCCAGTCGATCTCGCCGTCCTTCATCGGAGCACAGTCGTCGGGGACACCGACCGCTGTCGTGCCAGCCGGGATCTCCACGTCAATCCGAGTGATCGACGAGCCACTCCGGGTCGCATCAATCGTCGCCGGGCCGAGGTTGCGGAATCCGACGGCGGCGGTGATGGTTTCGCCCGCCCCACCGGCCACCCGGGCACCGAGGGCGGCCAGGTCCGCGCCGTTCTTGCCGGTTACCCGGACTGCCAGATGGGACCAGTTATTGTCAGGGTCGGTGTCCACCTGGGCCATTCTGGCCTTTGCGATAGGGACCGCGGTGAGAGCCAGTGTGCTGCCGGTGCCGAAATCGCCGAGGGAGATCCCCAGGCTGCCGAGGTACGTGACGTAATCGTCGAATTCGGCGACCGTCATCCAGTTGACCTCACCCACGTCAAAGCCGGGAGCGTAGGTGTCCTCGCCGAGCCGGTACGGCATCGAGGCGGTGTAGTTTTCGCCCGGGTTGAGGGGCATGTCGAAATGACAGGACCTCAGCCGGTCCTGCACGTACCGGCAGTTGCTGAACTTCTTCTCGGAACGGATGGCCCAGTCGTTGTAGAAGATGGCAACGGCGCCGTTGACGACGGTCCGGCCGGCGTTGCGGACCGTGAGAGGTGCGGTGAAAGCCTCACCCGGCTTCGCCGTGACCTCGACCTCCGGCCCGGCGGCCAGGTCGACCCCCTCCGCCAGCCGAACCGTCGACTCATGGGTGGCGGCAGCATAGCCGTCACCCTCCGCCCGGAAGGCCAGCTTTCCGCTGCTGCCGAGCGCAGCCCCGGACTTCGGCTTGATGAGCAGGTCGAAGAGGCTGCTGCCAGCATCGCCGCCCCACACGTAGGTTTCGTCAGCGGTACACGTCATGGTGGTGCCCGCCGTCGTGCACTCCGGGTATGTATCGTCGGTGCTCAAGGTCACCAGATCAGCCACGTCGCTGAAATCGATCGTCAACCGGAAGTCGCGGATGGCAACGGAATGGTTGAACGATGCGCCCTCAACGGAGAGCGTCGGTGCGCCAATACTCCCCTCGCCGTCGACGGCGACGATGAGGTTCTGGAAGTAGATCCCGAGTTTGGGGGCGACGGTCTGCTTCTCGACACCGGCGACATGGCCGTGCCAGACCTACTCAAGGCCCACTACTCGACGGGTGGGCCATGGCCCACCCCGGCCACATCACCCGTTAGCGGTAGTCGTCCTCGTCGGCGGGGCCGACCATCTGGGACTGCTCGATGGCGTCCCAATCGGCTACCTCCAGGCCGCGGTGCATTTCAGCCTCGTCCCGGTTCGGGTCGGCGACGGTCGCCTGCTCGACAACGTCGACCGTCGGGGCTTCCGGGTCGCGCTCCTCAGGGGAGAGGGGGGCAGTGGGAACGAAGTCCTCCTCAGGCTGGCCCATCACCGTCCTCCTTCGTATCCGGCCGCTGCTTCCCCCACCGTACGGGCTGACCAGCCGTTCCGTTGTCAACTGGACGGAAACGACCAGTCGCCGGAACCGGCTCCGCACGCCCGAAGATGGTGACAGGATGTGACCCGCAGAGGCTCGACGCCTGCGGTGCCGAAGCGGGTCGGATTCCTCGGTCCCCGAGAGCTACGGGATACTGGGGCCGGAGGACAGCGCGGTCCGGTGCGCCCTGGAAGACCAGTGCACCCCTGGAAGACAGCAGCGGCCGCACGGCCGAGAGTGGTTGAAAAAGGAGCGTTTCACATGCCCATCGCTTCCCCCGAGGTCTACGCGGAGATGCTGGACCGCGCCAAGGCCGGCGCCTTCGCCTACCCCGCGATTAACGTTTCGTCCTCGCAGACCCTCAACGCAGCACTGCGCGGATTCGCCGACGCCGAGAGCGACGGCATCATCCAGGTCTCCACCGGCGGTGCCGAGTACCTCTCCGGACCGACCATCAAGAACATGGTCTCCGGTGCGACGGCCTTCGCGGAGTACGCCCGCGAGGTGGCCAAGAACTACCCGGTCAACATCGCGCTGCACACCGACCACTGCCCGAAGGAGAAGCTCGACACCTTCGTCCGCCCGCTGCTGGCGCTCTCCAAGGAGCGGGTCGACCGCGGTGAGGAGCCGCTGTTCCAGTCGCACATGTGGGACGGCTCGGCGGTGCCGCTGACGGAGAACCTCCAGATCGCCGAAGAGCTGCTGGCCGAGGCGGCAGCCGCCCGCATCATCCTGGAGATCGAGGTCGGCGTGGTCGGCGGCGAGGAGGACGGCATCGTCGGCGCCATGGACCACAAGCTCTACACCACCGTCGAGGACGGCCTGGCCATGGTCGACGCCCTCGGCCTGGGTGAGAAGGGCCGCTACATCGCCGCCCTGACCTTCGGCAACGTGCACGGCATCTACAAGCCGGGCAACGTCAAGCTGCGCCCGGAGATCCTCAAGGAGATCCAGGATGCGGTCGGTGCCAAGTACGGCAAGGAGAAGCCGCTCGAGCTGGTCTTCCACGGTGGCTCCGGGTCGCTGCTGTCGGAGATTCGGGCAGCCCTCGACTACGGCGTGGTGAAGATGAACATCGACACCGACACGCAGTACTGCTTCACCCGGCCGATTGCCGACCACGTGTTCCGTAACTACGACGGGGTGATCAAGGTGGACGGCGATATCGGCAACAAGAAGATGTACGACCCGCGGGTCTGGGGCAAGGCAGCCGAAGCGGGCATGGCCGAGCGGATTGTCCAAGCCTGCGAAAACCTCTGCTCGACCGGCACTTCCCTCTCCAAGAGCTAGCGGATTACTCAGCGGTAGCCGCAGGCTTGTGCCCGCCGAATGAAGCGGGCGCGGCACGCGGAGAAGCGAAAGCCCGGTGACTCCACAGTCACCGGGCTTTCGGTTTCCGGTCCTGGGGAGGCTCCGGACCTCTATTTCTACCGTCACCGATGCCTAGGGCATAGCGGCCGCTCACGTGAGGAATACCTCAGCCGTTTAGCCCATCTGTGTAATCCGTTCTCTTTCCTTACGGTGCCCATCCGGGTTGAATGGTTCGATGCAGAACCTGTTAGCCGAACCGCCACCCACCCTCCTGCCCACGAACCCTGATGCCGAAGCGGCGCTGACCGCGGCTAAACAGGCGGGCACCGATGAGGCGTACGCCTCGGTCGCTGCGCGGTTCCCGACCTTCAGTGCAGCCTGGGCAGCACTGGCTGCGCGGGCCTACGCCGCCGGGCAGACCATCTCCGCCTACGCCTATGCCCGTACGGGCTATCACCGTGGGCTGGACCAGTTGCGCCGCAACGGCTGGCGCGGCCACGGGCCGGTGCCCTGGTCGCACGCCCCCAACCGCGGATTCCTGCGCTGCCTGCACCTGCTGTCTCGGGCTGCCGGCCAGATCGGTGAGGCCGACGAGGCGGCACGATGCGCTCAGATGCTGCGCGACTGCGATCCGGCTGCCGGGGACGCGCTCTCCGGTAGCTGATCAGTCCGGCCAGCGGGTTGGTCGCGCTGTCGCTGGGCCACAGCGCCGCTGTGGCCCAGCGCGCGGCTGCGCCGGCCTACAGGCCTTCGGCCACCGCGGCGGCGATCTTCAACCAGGCGTCCCGGGTCGCACCGGAGAGTTCTCCGTAACGCAGTGGCTCACCCGCGTCGATCAGCCGCTCGTACGGGGCCAGCAGCACCGCCCGGGTACGGGCGGCGAAGTGCTGCTGAATGGCAGGCAGGTCGATCTCGCTGCGAGAGCGGGGCATCCACACCACCGTCACCGCCTGCCGGACCAGCCGGTGCCGGCCGCTCTGCTCCAGGTGGTCGAGCATGCGTGCCGCCGTCTCCGCCGAGTCGTTCCGGGCGGACATCGTCAGCACCAGCTGGTCGGTGGCGTCGATTGCGGCCTGCCAGTTCTGCGCCCGTACGTTGTTGCCGGTATCTACGAAAATCAGCTTGTAGAAGCGGCTGACCACGTCTCTGATCTCCGCGAACGCGGCTGCGGTCAGCATCTCGCCGCCGGTGGCCGACTCGTCGGAGGAGAGTACGTCGAACATCCCCTCGCCCTGCGCCCGCACGTACTGCGACAGGTCCCCGACCCGTCCCTGCGCCCCCTGGAACTGGGTGAGGTCGCGGAGCAGGTCCCGCACGGTCCGTGAATGGAAGTCCTGCTGCGCCCGCATGCCCAGGGTGCCCTGCGTTTCGTTGTTGTCCCAGGCCAGCACGTAGCCGCCGCGTTGCTGGCCGAAGGTCATCGCCAGCAGCAGGATCGCCACGGTCTTTCCGGCACCGCCCTTCGGGTTGACCACCGTGACCTGCCGCAGCCCGCCGAAGTTGCGGCGGACCGTCTCGATGTCGTGCCGGATCTCCCGCTCATGCCGGCCGGGTGGGAGGCGGATCAGTCCGAGAGTGGAGCGGTTGACCGCCGCCCGGATCCCGACGCGGGCCACCGGATCGATCGGCCGAGCCGCTCGACGCCGGGCGAACTCCTCCGCCGTCGGCGCCAACGCCTCCGGCTGTCGCTGCGGGTCGGTGGGGGTCGGTGCCGGCCCGAATGGCAGGTGGTGAACCCCGGTGGCCTCCGGATAGGGCGGCTGCGGCACCGGTACGACACCGGGGTGCGCCGGGGCGGGCGGCTGGTGGTTGCCCGCCGGTGGCTGCGACGGCTGCGGTGTGGGCTGCGGGGCCGGCTGCGGGGCCGAGACCGGCTGGGGCGGCAGATCCCAGGGGTTCAGACGGGGTTCCCCGGGCGCTGACCCGAGCGGTCCGGTCGGCCGTGTCGGTCCGGTCGGTTGTGCTGGTCCGGCCGGTTGGGCCGGTTCGGGATGCGCAGGCGCGGTTGGCTCTGCCGCCATGGCTTGTGCCGGTACGACCGGCGATGCGGGTGGCAGGGTCGGCTCCGGGGCGGCTGGTGCGGGCCGATAGGGCGGGACAGCGGCCAGCAGGCCGTCCAGCGTGAACGGCTGCTCCAGGCTCACCGGCTCACGGACAACCGGCACCGGCTGTCCGTGGACCGGCCCCGCCACCTCACCGCCCTCGTCCGGCGACCAGAACGGTTCGATATCGCGCTGTGGAACGGGCCCGCCCTGATCCCGGCCCCGGTCGGGGTGGTCCTCCGGCATTGGTTACCTCCGCTAGTCCCGCCCGAGGATAAGCATTCACGCTACCGAGCGCGGCCGCTCGGTCACGACTGGCCCGGGTAGCCCCTCAGCCGGTGTACACCGCCCAAACGCCCGGCTCGACCCACCAGGACCGCTTCCGTCCAAGCTCACCCGCCACCCCGTCGTCCAGGTACGGCACCTTGCCGTCGCGTGGCGTGACAGCTACCGCCCGTCCCCGGGCCCGCCGTACCTCCAGCCGTACCTGGCTCCGGCGCCACCGCGACTGGGCCGTCACCGGAACCGCCACCGCGACCTCGACCACGCCGTCGGTCGGGTCCGGCGCGGTCAGCAGCGACACCTCCTCCACCTTGGCGTAGGCGCCAGCGTTGCCCACCACGCAGGCGAGCAGCGGGTCGTCGCCGGTGGAGAGCACGACACCGTCGACCTCGACCCGGCCGCGCCAGGCGAGCGGGCGCCCGGTGTCGTCGGCCCCGCCGAGCAGGGCGCCGTCGAGGGTCACCGAGCCGCCGTCGTTACGCAGCAGGTCGAGTCGGCGGGTCCGTCCGGCCAGCACGGCGGCCGCCACCGCATCCGGCTGGCGGGGCAGCCCCAGTTGCGCCGCCAGGTCCGCGCGCCCGTCGGCACCGGCTGGATCGAGTGGGAGGAGACCGACCGGCGGCAGATCCGGCAGGGTCCGGTTGCTGGCCAGGTCTTCCGGGCGGCGGCTGGGCGGCGGGGCGTACCGACGGACCATCCGGCGCACGACGGCGCGCAACTGCCCGTCGCTGGCCGTGGCGACGATGAGCCGGGTCTTGCTGTCGTCGTCCGGCCAGGTCAGCCCATCGGGACGGGTGGGACCGTCGAGTCGGGCGAGTAGAGCGTCGATCTCCGCGTCGGAGTGGGCGGTCACCATCTCGACCCGGGCCCCGGCCGCGGTCAGGGCGTCCGCGCAGGCCAGCACCGGCACCCGCGGCGCGTCCCCGCGTGCGACCGCTGCCCCGCCAGCCCGATCAGTGCTGCCGGCGCCGGCTGTGGCGCCATCGGGCTCGGTGCTGCCGGCTGCGGCTTCGGTGCGTTCGCACGCCTCGGCGTCCGAGGCTGCGCTGCAGCAGGAGTCGCCGCTGCCGCAGCCCGATGGAAGGGGCCGGCCGTCGCTAAGTGTGAGCAGCACGACGTCGTACACCGAAGGCCCTCCTGCCTTTCGCCACAGCCTGCGCCGGCTGGGCCGTCACCGTGTTGTTAGCCTGACACTTCGGGCTCGCCATACGGTCGCCACCTGGCACCCGAGCCCGGTGGAGGCGGGTAAGAAAATGCCAGCGATCGTGCTTCTCGGCGCCCAATGGGGCGACGAGGGCAAAGGCAAGGTTACCGACCTGCTCGGTGAGCGGGTCGATTACGTGGTGCGCTTCTCGGGCGGCAACAACGCCGGACACACGGTGATCACGCCGGACGGGCAGAAGTACGCACTGCATCTCATGCCGTCCGGGGCGCTGTCGCCGAACGCCGTCGTCGTGATCGGCAACGGGGTCGTGGTCGACCCCAAGGTGCTGCTGGGCGAAATTGACGGCCTGGCCGAGCGGGGCGTTGACGTCTCCCGGCTGCGGATCTCCAGCGACGCGCACCTGATCATGCCGCACCACCGTGCGCTGGACCGGGTGGTCGAGCGCTACCTGGGTTCGTCGCGGATCGGCACCACGGGCCGCGGTATCGGCCCCACCTACGGCGACAAGGTGGCCCGGATGGGGATCCGGGTGCAGGATCTGCTCGACCCGGGCATCCTGCGCCAGAAACTGGAGTTGGCGCTGCGGGAGAAGAACCAGGTTCTGGTCAAGGTCTACAACCGCAAGGCGCTCGACGTCGACGCGGTGACCGAGGAGTACCTGACCTATGCCGAGCGGCTGCGCCCCTACATCGCCGAGACCCGGTCGATCCTGTGGGACGCCCTCGACCGGGGCGAGACGGTGCTGCTGGAGGGGGCCCAGGCCACCATGCTCGACATGGATCACGGCACCTATCCCTTCGTCACCTCGTCGAACCCGACCGCGGGCGGGGCCTGCGTGGGGACGGGCATCCCGCCGACCGCGATCACCAAGGTCATCGGGGTGTCCAAGGCCTACACGACCCGGGTGGGTTCCGGCCCGTTCCCGACCGAACTCTTCGACGAGCATGGCGAGCACCTGCGCGAGGTGGGCGGCGAGTACGGCACGACCACCGGCCGGAAGCGCCGGTGCGGCTGGTTCGATGCGGTGGTGGCACGTTATGCCAGCCGGCTCAACGGCATCACCGACTTGGTGATCACCAAGCTGGACGTGCTCAGCGGCCTGCCGAAGGTGCCGATCTGCGTGGCGTATGAGATCGACGGGGTGCGGGTCGACGAGATGCCGATGACGCAGACCGACTTCCACCATGCCGTGCCGATCTATGAGGAGCTCGACGGCTGGTCGGAGGACATCTCCAAGGTCCGCTCCGAGGCGGAGTTGCCGGAGAACGCCCGCCGCTACATCGACCGGATTGAGCAGTTGTGCGGGACCCGGGTGTCCGTGGTCGGGGTCGGCCCCGGCCGTGAGGAGAACATCGTCCGCCACCCTCTCCTCTGACCTCTCCCCGCCGCCCGCCGCGTTGATCATGAAGTTATCTCCGAAAAGTGCGCGTTTTTTGAGACAACTTCATGATCAACGGAGTGGGGTGGGGGGAGCGCGTAGGATCGGGACTCGTGCGCGCACTCCTCATCGGTGGCGGGGGGCGGGAGCATGCGCTCGCGCTCGGCCTGGCCGCGGACCCGACCATCGAACAACTGTTTGCAGCGCCGGGTAACCCCGGCATCGCCGCCGTGGCACAGCTACGGCCGGTCGACGTCGCCAACCCGGACGCCGTCGCGGCGCTCGCCGTGGAGACCGCCGCCGACCTGGTGGTGATCGGACCGGAGGCCCCCCTGGTGGCCGGGGCCGCCGACGCCGTACGTGCCAAGGGCATCGCCTGCTTCGGGCCCTCGGCCGCCGCCGCCCAGTTGGAGGGCTCCAAGACCTTCGCCAAAGAGGTGATGGCGGCGGCCGGTGTCCCCACCGCCCGCGCCCGGACCTGCACCGAAGCGGCCGCCGTCGCACGCGCCCTCGACGAGTTCGGTGCACCGTACGTGGTGAAGGACGACGGCCTCGCCGCCGGCAAGGGGGTCGTGGTCACCGACGACCGCGACGCGGCCCTGCGGCACGCGGCGGAGTGCGGCCGGGTCGTGATCGAGGAGTACCTCGCCGGCCCTGAGGTGTCCCTTTTTGTGGTGACCGACGGCCAGACGGCGGTGCCGCTGCTGCCTGCCCAGGACTTCAAGCGGGTCGGCGACGGCGACACCGGCCCGAATACGGGCGGGATGGGGGCGTACGCCCCGGTGCCCTGGGCGCCGCCCCACCTGGTCGACGACGTGCTGGCCAGGGTGGTCCACCCGACTCTGGCGGAGATGCGCCGCCGCGGCACCCCGTTCGCCGGGCTGCTCTACGTCGGGCTGGCGCTCACCGCCGACGGGCCGAAGGTGATCGAGTTCAACGCCCGGTTCGGTGACCCGGAGACACAGGTCGTCCTCGCCCTGCTGGAGACCCCGCTCGGCGGCCTGCTGCATGCCGCAGCGACCGGCACTCTCGCCGAACACCCGCCGCTGCATTGGCGGGATGGTGCGGCGGTCACCGTCGTGGTTGCGGCGGCCGGCTATCCGGCGACACCCCGCACCGGTGATGTGATCACCGGTGCCGAGGGCCCCGGCGTCCTGCACGCCGGGACCTCCCGACGAGACGCCGACGGCGCATTGCTCTCCGCCGGCGGCCGGGTCCTCTGCGCCACCGGAACAGGCCCCGACCTCGCCGCCGCCCGCAAGGACGCCTACGCCGTGGTCGACGGGATCTCACTCGCCGGCTCCCACCACCGGCACGACATCGCCCTGGCCGCCGCCGAAGGGCGGATCGAGGTGCCCCGCTGACGCCCGCACACGGGACACCGGCGGGTTGACGGGCCGTGCGATCATCTTCTTACCGGTGACGCACAGCAGGGCTCATCCACACCTGAATACGGGCGGTGGCATGAGCCGGTGCGGGGGAGGAGAAGCAAGCCGATGGGCGATTTCCTCGCTGCAGCCTTCGGGTTCCCCGCGGTCCTCTTCACCTTCCTGCTCGTCCTCGTCGTCGGCTACTGGGCGCTCGTACTCTTCGGTGGCCTCGATCTCGACAGTGATGTTGATATCGATGCCGATGGTGGCCCGGGATTCGTGGGTTGGTTCGGGCTCGGCGGGGTGCCGATCACGATCGTGCTCTCCATCCTGATCGCCGTCGGCTGGTTCGTCAGCCTCGCCGGCACCGCCCTGCTCAACCACCTCGGGGTGTCGAGCCTGTCCCGTGTTGCCCTCGCGGTCGGGGTGCTGCTGGCCGCCCTGGTTCTGGGGTGGTTCGCCGCCCGCCTGCTCGTCCGGCCGCTGCGCCAGGTCTACGCAGGTGGCCCGGAGGTATCCCGCCGCAACTTCGTGGGGAGCCTCTGCGTCATCCGCACCGGCCAGGTCACCCCCGACTTCGGGCAGGCTGAGGTCACCGCCGAGGACGGCTCGTCCGCCGTCATCCAGGTGCGCCAGGCCACCGACCGGGCACCTGACTCCGGTGCTGCGCCACTCACCGCCGGCAGCACCGCTCTCATCTATGACTACGACGTCAACGGCGAGTTCTTCTGGGTAACGCCGGTCGACGCCGCGCTCGGCCCCCACCATTCGACCCACGCATAAAGGGATCCCTGATGGATGTGATCACCACAGGCTTCGTCGTGCTGTTGGCCGTCGTCGCTCTGATCGTCATCGGCCTGATGCTCAGCGTCAGTCGGCTGTACCGCAAGGTCGAGCAGGGCAAAGCCCTGATCATCTCGAAGGTACGTCGCGTCGACGTCACCTTCACCGGCGCTGTCGTGCTGCCGGTGTTGCACAAGGCCGAGACGATGGACATCTCGGTGAAGACCATCGAGATCGAGCGATCCGGTAACGATGGCCTGATCTGCCGGGACAACATCCGCGCCGACATCAAGATCACTTTCTTTGTTCGGGTGAACAAGACCTCCGAAGATGTCATCAAGGTCGCCCAGGCCATCGGTACTGCTCGCGCCAGCGACCAGGCGACCCTGCAGGAACTCTTCAACGCCAAGTTCTCCGAGGCGCTCAAGACCGTCGGTAAGCAACTCGACTTCGTCGACCTTTACACCAAGCGGGACGAGTTCCGTGACCAGATCATCCGGGTGATCGGCACCGATCTCAACGGCTACAGCCTGGAAGACGCCGCCATCGACATCCTGGAGCAGACGCCGCTGTCACAGCTCGACCCGCGGAACATCCTCGACGCCCAGGGCATCCGCAAGATCACTGAGCTGACGGCGATCGAGCAGGTGCGCACCAACGAATACCAGCGCAACGAGGAGAAGGAGATCACCCGGCAGAACGTCGAGGCCCGGGAGACCATCCTGGAACTCGAACGGCGCCAGGCCGAGGCCGAGATCAAGCAGAAACGCGAAGTCGAGACGATGCGGGCGCGCGAAGAAGCCGAGACCACCAAGGTCCAGGCCGAGGAGCGGCTCAAGGCATCGGCCGCGCATCTGCGGACCGACGAACAGCTCGGCGTCCAGCGGGAAAACCAGGCCCGGGAGATCGCGGTGGCGGAGAAGAACCGCGAGCGGGTCATCGCCATCGAGACCGAGCGGATCGAGAAGGACCGCCTCCTTGAGGTGATCTCCCGGGAGCGGGAGACCGAGCTGTCGACCATCGCCAAGGACAAGGAGGTCGAGGCGGAGAAGCGGTCGATCGCCGAGCTGGTCCGGGAGCGGATCGCGGTGGAGAAGACCGTCGCCGAGCAGGAGGAGAACATCAAGCGCCTGCGGACGGTCGAGGAGGCCGAGCGCACCCGCCAGGCGGTGGTGATCCAGGCCGAGGCCGAGGCGCAGGAGCGGCTGGTCAAGGACATCAAGGCCGCCGAAGCTGCGGAGCAGGCCGCCAAGCACAGGGCCCGCGAGGAGCTGGTCCTGGCGGAGGCCCGCCAGCAGGCGGCCGAACTGGACGCCCGGGCGAAGATCCGGCTGGCCGAAGGGGTCCAGGCGGAGACGGCCGCCTCCGGCCTGGCCGAGGTGCAGGTACGGGAGCGGGACGCCGAGGCGATCGAGAAGGTCGGCCGGGCCGAAGCCACCGTGGAGCGGGAGAAGGCCCTGGCGATGGCGGAGGGGCTGCGCGAGAAGCTGAAGGGCGAAGCCGAGGGGCTGACCGAGAAGGCGGCGGCGATGGCGGCGTTGGACGATGCGACGCGTACGCACGAGGAGTACCGCCTGCGGTTGGAGGCGGAGAAGGAGATCCGCCTCGCCGGAATCGACGTGCAGCGCCAGGTCGCCGATGCGCAGGCGATGGTGGTCGCGGCGGGCCTGGAGAAGGCGAACATCGACATCGTCGGCGGGGAGAGCGTCTTCTTCGACCGGCTGGTCAACTCCATCTCGCTCGGCAAGAGCGTGGACGGCTTCGTCACCAACTCCGATGTGGCCCAGGCTTTGGCCCGGCCATGGCTGGACGGCTCGGCCAACTTCACCGAGGACCTGTCCCGGCTGCTCGGCTCACTCAGCACCGCCGACGTCTCCAATCTGACGCTCTCGGCTTTCCTGCTGCAGCAGATCAAGGCGGGCGGGTCGGGGGCGGAGAAGCTGCGTGAGCTGCTCAGCACGGCGCAGCGCCTCGGCATCGCCGACACACCGCTGGGCGCCCTGAACGCCCTGCGGGCGGGTAGTAACGCACCGAGGCAACGCACCAGTGACTGAGGCCGTGACCGACGCCACGGCAGCGGTCGACGGGACCCCGGCCGGCGCAGCGCCGGCCGGGGGTGCCCCGGCAGCCGTCGACGGCGAGAACGGACAGGTCGGACTCGAGGCCGGCACCTATGAGCTGCTCCGGGCCCGGCTGGCGGAGCGTGCCACCGAACTGGCGCGCCGGGCCGAGGCGCTCAACGCGCAGCGGCTGGAGGTCTTCGGCGGCGCGGAGCTGAGCCTGATCGGTACGGAGCGGATCCGCACCGAGCACAACTGCGTGCCCCGCGACATCGTGTCGATCAGCAACGGCCTGATGCTCTTCGGCTACAACGTCTTCATCGGGCTCAAACCGGAGACCACCGTCGCCGATGTCTTCTCGCTGCACCGGTTCAGCCGGGACGGGATGGCGTTCCGCTTCGACGAGCCCGGCCCCGAGGAGCCGCCGGCGTTGCTGCAGGATCCGCAGTTCGTCCGCGATTTCGAGGAGTTGTACCGCTACTACCGGCAGACCCGGCTGCTGCAGCTGCGCCGGCTCGACGGGCGGCTCCTCGCGGTCTTCCAGATCGGTCCCCGCACCGAGGACATCCGGGTGCTGCGGTGGCGGGTGGACAGCGACGGGTCGGTGGAATATCTCGATAACCGGGGCGAGCGCGACCACATCTTCCCGCCGTCGCACGATTTTGAATGGGTCGAGACGACCCGCGACGACCATGTCCTCGGCCGCCACCCGCACATTTCGATCGGGGGTGAGGTCTTCGTCGAGACGGTCGGCGGCAACCTCACCATCAAGATCGAAAATAATACGGAGACCGGTGAAGGGATCTACAGCGAGCCGGTTGACGAGCCGCTGCAGAGCCTCGCCGACGCCGACATCCGCTACGCCCGGGTCGGGCCGCTGATCCTGCTGCGGATTCGCCCGTACAAGGAGACCGAGTGGCGGCACCTGGTCTTCAACACCAGGACCAAGGATGTTGTCCGCCTCGACGGGATCGGCCAGGCCTGCCAGCGGCTGCCGGAGGACCACGGGATCATCTTCCCCGGCGGCTACTACCTGGTGACCGGGATCAGTCGCACCTTCGACGCGGATGTGACCGACCTGGAGTTCGAACGAGTCATCCGGTCGACCAACGGCGAGGACGTGCTCTACGTCTTCCACTCCCGTGAGGACGGACGCAGCCACCTGCTGCCGTACAACGTCATCCGCAAGGAGGTCGCCAACCCGCTCGTCTGCCACGGCTACTCACTCTTCGACGACGGCACCCTGGTGGTGTTCCGCGCCGACTCGGAGGAGCCGACCCGGGTCCATCCGATGCAGGTCTGGCAGACGCCGCACGTCTCCGACATTTATGCGGCAGCGCAGCCGGTCGGCACCGGGCCGTTGGAGCGGGTGGGGAACGCCGAACTGGTCCGGGGGATCTCGGACTGCCTGTCGGTGGCCGCCATGGTCGGCGAGATGTTGCCGGCCGTGGCTGTCTTCGAAGCGCTCATCGCCGCCTGCCAGCGCTGCTTCGACCACTACCACTGGCTCGGTGAACCGGATCTGGGCGACCTGCTTACCCCGCTGGCCGAGGTGCGCTCCACCGCCGAGCAGGTGCTCGACGAGTTCGAGAAGGTGCAGGCCCTCACCGCCCAGGCGACGGAGGCGATCGACGAGGCGGAGGCCGAGATCGCGTCCCTGGTACGGCGGGTCCGCGGTGAGGTGCCGCTGACCGCGGACGCCTGGGTGGGCCAGCTCGCCGGGCTGCGGCAGGCGCAGGGCCATCTGGTGACGCTGCGGGAGTTGCGCCACGTCGACACCGAGCGGGTCGACGCTCTGGCGGAGCGGCTGACGGCCGAACTCGCCGCCGCCGGGCAGCGGGCAGTCGGGTTCCTCCAGGGGGAGGAGGCCTTCACCGAATATCACGCCGAGGTCGAGCGGCTGATGACGCAGGCCGGCTCAATCACCACCGTGGCCGAGACCGCCCCCGTCAATGGGCGGATCAGCGAGCAGGCGGACGGGCTGCAGGTCCTCACCGAAGTGGTCGGCACGCTCGACATCGCCGACGCCACCATACGGACGGTGATCCTGGAGCGGATCGGCGAGGTGCTCGCCGGGGTCAACCGGGCGCGGGCCATTCTGGACGGGCGCCGCCGGCAGTTGCGGGCGGCGGAGGGCCGGGCCGGCTTCGCGGCCGAGTTCACCCTGCTGGGGCAGGCCATCACCGGCGCGCTTGCCGTGGCCGACACGGTCGAGGCCTGTGACGAGCAGCTGGGCCGGCTGCTGCTTCAAGTGGAGAACCTGGAGTCGCGTTTCGGTGAGTTCGACGACTTCCTGGACGAGCTGGCGACCAAGCGGACCGACATCTACGAGGCCTTCTCCTCTCGACGGCAGGCGCTGCTGGACGAGCGGGCCCGCCGTGCCGACCGGCTGGTCGACTCCGCCGAACGGATTCTGACCAGTGTGCGCCGCCGGGCGGGCAGCCTCCGGACTCTGGACGAGGTCAACACGTACTTCGGGTCCGACCCGATGATCACGAAGCTGCACAGTGTTGCCGATGAACTGCGGGCGCTCGGCGACAGCGTCCGCGCGGAGGAGCTGGCTGGCCGGATCAAAGCCGCCCGCCAGGAAGCCGGCCGGGCGCTGCGGGACCGCATCGACCTCTACAGCGACGGTGGCGATGCCATCCAGCTCGGCCGGCATCGCTTCGCGGTCAACACGCAGGCGATCGACCTAACGCTGGTCCCGCAGGACGGGCGGATGGCGTTCGCGATCACCGGCACCGACTA
>DASULK010000272.1:0-14935 GCA_036278255.1 Micromonospora sp. | reverse complement strand
CGACGTGGCGAGGTGCCTGCCGCCTTTCGCAGACTAGGACCCACAGAGAATCCTTATGACTTTAATCACAAGAGTGTTTGGCGATTTCCGCGGTGGGCACTGACCCGGCGCTGGAGATGCGACGACCCCCGCCGGGGGGAGACGGGGGTCGTCCGGGGTTCGGCTCCGGGGGGGTTGAGCCGAAACCCACTCAGCGGTCACCGGGGGGATGCAACCGCCGAGGATCTACGGGGAGGCATATGAAACTGTGGTGAGTACAAGCATGCCCGAGTCTGCCCGCATACGTCGAGTGGTGCTCACCCCACAGCCCGCGACACGCCGAGCAAACAGGGTGACCTCCATCACTATCTACTGATCCGCGGGTCAGGGGTACCTGGGCCGCAGCAGTCAAGCCATGGCGTACCCGCAGACCATAGACTATCCGGCTAGACTTGCCCGCCGTGGGCCGGAGTGCCGCTTTTTTCGATCTGGACAAGACCGTCATCGCCAAGTCCAGCGCATTGGCGTTCGGTCGGCCGTTCTACCGCGACGGCCTGATCACCCGACGCGACGTGGTCAAGTCCGCGTACGCCCAATTGACGTTCCGTCTCGGCGGCGCTGACGAACAGACCATGACCCGCATCCGCGACTACCTGGCGGCGCTCTGTAAGGGCTGGCAGGTTGAGCAGGTCCGCCAGATCGTCGCGGAGACCCTCCACGAACTGATCAACCCCTACGTTTACGCCGAAGCCGCCGCCCTGATCGCCGAACACCAGGCGGCGGGGCGGGATGTGGTCCTGGTTTCGGCCTCCGGCGAGGAGCTCGTACGTCCGATCGGCGAAATGCTCGGAGTCACCGACGTGATCGCGACCCGGATGGCGGTCGAGGACGGCCGCTACAGCGGTGAGGTGGAGTTCTACGCGGCTGGCCCGCGCAAGGTCGAGGCGGTCAGCGAACTGGCCCTGAAACGGGGCTACAACCTGGCCGAGTGCTACGCCTACTCCGACTCGATCACCGATGTGCCTCTGCTGGAGTGCGTCGGGCATCCCACCGCGGTCAATCCCGATCGCGCGTTGCGCAAGATGGCCACCGACAACGGCTGGCCGGTGCTCGAGTTCCGCCACCCCATCCCACTCGGCCGGCGGCTGCGGGCACAACCGGCTGTGCCGGTTGCGGCGGCCGCCCTCGGCGTCGGCGTGGGGATCGCGATCGGGATCGCCTGGTACGGGCGGCACCGTCGCACCCGCCCCGTGTCTGCGTGAACACCGGCCGACCGAGGCGCACGCTGCCCTGGGCCCGCCCTTTTTATCGATCGATCAAGGACTTGCTCGTCGATCAAGGCCCAATGGTCGTGAAAACCGATCGAAGTACGACCATAAGCCCTTGATCGACGAGCGCAGGGGATGGCGAGCGCAGGGGATGGCGGGGTCAGGTGGTGGCGAGGATCTCGTCGCCGATCTCGGCGATCTGCTCAGCGCCGATCTCGACGGCCGTCATGTAGTGGCGCAGCCAGGAACGGATCCCGTCCGGTGTGCCGGTAGCGAAAGTGCCGGCCGCCCCGACGTACTCCGGCTCCCGCTCCCGGTGCCCGACATCGACCGCAACCAGGCCACGCGGATCGAGTCCGGTGGCGATCAGGGTGAGCCGCGCCGCCGCGCGGGCGACAACACCGGACGGTCCGGCGAAGGGTCGCAGCGTGAGCAGCTCGCCGTGCACCACCGCCGCCAGCAGCAGGGGCGGCACCGAGGTCCCGTCCGCAACGAGCGAAACCAGCGCGGACAACCGCGCCCCGACAACCGGGTCGGCAACCGGGCGCCCCAATGCCTCGTCGGCGACCACCCCCCGCGCCGCCAGCACGTGCAGCCTCGCCAACGCCTGGCGCGGGGCCTTGGGCCAGAGGTCAACGAGGCCGGGCAGCGCCCCGGCAACCCGCAGGGCGCCCTGAAGCACCGGGTCGGTCACCGTCCCCGCCCGCACGGCCTCGCGGTCGTGGACGTACCCCTCCAACGCGGCGCTGGCGACCGCTGACCGCAACCCGGCCTCGGCCGCGACCTGGCCGCCGTGCCGGCGCAACGCGCGATGCCGCAGCGCCTGGTCGACCCGGTCCCGCGCCCGCTCGACAGCGGGTGCGATGTCGGCGAGGGCGAGCAGCGGGGCGAGCGGATCGTCGGTCACGCTGCCACGCTAGCCGCCGACGCCGGGGCCGGAGCCGCGGGCCGACGGCGGCCAGCCGCATCGCAAGGGGTGCGCAAGAGCGCTCGTCAGTGGCAGGATCCGATCAGGTACGGACTATCGAACCTCCCGGTCCCATACCGGACCTGACGGCAACACCCAGCTGAGATCGACGTGACGCACAAGGAGCAGGGCATGAGCGAGACTTTGAAAAACTTGCTGCACGAGACGCGCCAATTCCCGCCCCCGGCCGCATTCGCCGCCTCCGCCAACGTCACCGCCGCCGCTTACCAGGAGGCCGGATCGGACTGGCTCGCCTTCTGGGACAAGCAGGCCCGCCGCCTGGAGTGGGCCAAGGAGTGGGACCAGGTGCTCGACTGGTCGAACCCGCCCTTCGCAAAGTGGTTCGTCGGCGGCCAACTCAACATCGCGTACAACTGCCTCGACCGGCATGTCGCTGCGGGCCGGGGCGACCAGGTCGCCATCCACTGGGAGGGGGAGCCGGGCGACACCCGGACCCTCACCTACGCCGACCTGCACCGGATGACCTGCCAGGCGGCCAACACCCTGACCGACCTGGGGGTGACCGCCGGCGACCGGGTGGCCATCTATCTGCCGATGATTCCGGAAGCGGTCGTCGCGATGCTCGCCTGCGCCCGCATCGGCGCCACCCACAGCGTCGTCTTCGGCGGCTTCTCCGTCAACGCGCTCTCCGGCCGCATCCAGGACGCCAGCGCCAAGGTGGTCATCACCGCCGACGGCGGCTATCGGCGCGGTAAGCCCACCAGCCTGAAGCCGACGGTCGACGAGGCGGTCAAGCGATGCCCCACGATCGAGCATGTGCTCGTCGTCCGCCGTACCGGGCAGGAGGTGGCCTGGACCGACAAGGACCGGTGGTGGCACGAGTCGGTCGAGCAGGCGAGCACCGAACACGAGGCGCAGCCCTTCGACGCCGAGCACCCCCTCTTCATCCTCTACACCAGCGGCACGACCGGTAGCCCCAAAGGCATCCTGCACACCACCGGCGGCTACCTGACCCAGGTCGCCTACACCGCCTGGGCAACCTTCGACCTCAAGCCGGAGACCGATGTCTTCTGGTGCACCGCCGACATCGGCTGGGTCACCGGCCACTCGTACATCGTCTACGGCCCGCTCGCCAACGGCGCCACTCAGGTGATGTACGAAGGCACCCCGGACACCCCGCACAAGGGTCGGCTGTGGGAGGTGGTCGACAAGTATCGGGTGAGCATCCTCTACACCGCGCCCACCCTGATCCGCACCATGATGAAGTGGGGCGAGGAGATCCCCGCGCAGTACGACCTGTCGTCGCTGCGCCTGGTCGGCAGCGTCGGCGAACCGATCAACCCCGAGGCGTGGATGTGGTACCGCAAGCACATCGGGCATGAGCGGTGCCCGGTCGTGGACACCTGGTGGCAGACCGAGACCGGCGCCATCATGATCTCGCCGTTGCCCGGCGTCACCGCCACCAAGCCGGGCAGCGCCATGGCCGCCCTCCCCGGTATCAGCGCCGATGTCGTCGACGACCAGGGCAACTCCGTACCGAACGGGGGTGGTGGTTTCCTGGTGCTGCGTGAGCCCTGGCCGGCGATGCTGCGGACGGTGTGGGGTGACGACCAGCGCTACATCGACACCTACTGGGCCCGCTTCCCGGGCCTCTACTTCGCTGGCGACGGGGCGAAGAAGGACGATGACGGCCACCTGTGGCTACTCGGCCGGGTCGACGACGTGATGCTCGTGTCGGGTCACAACATCTCCACCACCGAGGTGGAGTCGGCGCTGGTCTCGCATCCGTCGGTGGCGGAGGCCGCGGTGGTTGGGGCAACCGATCCGACCACCGGTCAGGCGATCGTCGCCTTCACCATCCCGCGGGGCGAGGTCGACACGTCCGGGGACTCCGGCGAGGCGCTCCTGGCCGAGCTCCGCGAACATGTCGCGAAAACGCTGGGGCCGATCGCCAAACCGCGGCAGATCATGCTGGTCCCGGAGCTGCCGAAGACCCGGTCCGGCAAGATCATGCGGCGGCTGCTGCGGGACGTCGCCGAGAACCGGTCGCTGGGAGACGTTACGACGCTGCAGGACTCCACCGTCATGGAGTTGATCTCGGCTGGCATGCGGGGCCCTAGGTCTAATGAGGACTGACGAGGCTGCCGTCCGCGGAACCCGACCTGCTCGGCACGTCTGCCGCCGACACCGAGTCTGAACGGGCTCTGATCAAGCAGCCGGTGGGGCCAGCGGCGGAGACGCCGCGGCCCCACCGTTCTCCCCTGCCGGCGCCAGCCTCGGCTTCCGGCAGATAAGATGCTCGGGTCAACACGTCCACCTGCTGTTGGACGATTGACATCGGTGTGCCGGGAAGTCTGGTCGGCGAGGAGTGTTCGCCTGCCCGGCACAAGGGTCGCGCGTGTCGGCTGATTCACGGAGATGTCGTGCCCACACCCGCCCGTCCATCGGTACCACCCGGAAAACCGTCACCACCCCGCTCTTCTCTTCGACGGATGAACCACCGGGCGCGCATCGCCACCAACGAGGTGGCGCGTTACCTGCGTACCGAACAGAACGGCGGCCTGCTCCTGCTCATCGCCACCGCACTCGCCCTCACCATCGCGAACTCGCCGATGAGCGGGGTCTACGAGCGGGTGACCGAGACCCGCCTCGGACCGGCCGCCCTGCAGTTGGATCTCACCATCGGGGATTGGGTCAAGGACGGGCTGCTCGCCCTCTTCTTCGTCGTCGCCGGCCTCGAACTCAAACGGGAACTCGTCGTCGGCGAGTTACGCGACATCCGCCATGCGCTACTACCCATCGCTGGCGCCCTCGGCGGCATGGTGGCGCCCGCGGTGATCTTCCTCGCCATCGCCGCCGGCTCGCCCGGCGCCACCCGCGGTTGGGCCGTCCCGGTCGCCACGGACATCGCTTTCGCGCTCGCCGTGCTGGCCGTCACCGCCAAAGCACTGCCGGCGAGCGTACGCGTGTTCCTGCTCTCGCTGGCCATTATCGACGATCTCGGCGCGATCCTGCTGATCGCGACCATTTTCACCGACAACATCGCAATGGTGCCGCTGGTCGGGTCGGCGGCCATGATCGCGCTCTACGCCCTGCTGCAGCAGCGTCGGGTCCGGGGCTGGTGGATCTACTGGCCCCTCGGGCTGGTCGCATGGGGTCTGCTGCACGCCTCCGGTGTACACGCCACCGTCGCGGGTGTGGCGGTCGGGCTCGTCACCCGGGTCAAGCACGACCGGGACGAGCACGAGTCCCCGGCCGAGGCGCTCGAGCACCGGCTGCAGCCGTTCTCAGCCGGGGTGTGCGTGCCGCTCTTCGCCTTCTTCGCCGCGGGGGTGGCGCTCTCCCCCGAAGCTCTCCGCGCATTCACCGCCGACCGGATCGCCTGGGCCATCGTGGCCGGCCTGGTCGTTGGAAAGGCAATCGGGGTCCTGGGGGGCACCGCGCTCGCCGTCCGCTCCGGGGCGGGCCGGCTGCCGAGCGATCTGGGGTGGTGGGATCTTTTCGCCGTCAGTGTGCTGGCTGGTTGCGGCTTCACCGTCAGCATGCTGATCACCGAACTCGCCTTCACCGGCGACCAGCAGGACCGGGCCAAGACAGCGGTCCTGGCCGGGTCGCTGCTCGCATCGCTGATCGCCGCGGTGCTGTTGCGGCGGCGGGTGCGCCATCATGCGCGGCCGCTACGAAAAGCCCTGGATCTACCCCCCGCCACCTAGGCTGGGCGGCATGAACACGTTGTGCGAGACGCCGTCATGAAAGGCGTGGTCGACGAGTCCTGCGTGCTGGTAGACGGCCCGTGGACGCACCGTTTCGTCGGTGCCAACGGCAGCAGATTCCATGTCGTCGAGGCTGGCACCGGACCCCTGGTGCTCTTCCTGCACGGCTTCCCCGAGTTCTGGTGGGCCTGGCACGACATTCTGCCCGCCGTCGCCGATGCCGGTTTCCGCGCGGTCGCGGTCGACCTGCGCGGCTACGGTGCCAGCGACAAACCACCTCGAGGGTACGACGGGTACACGCTGGCCGCTGATGCCACCGGCCTCATCCGGGCACTGGGCGAGCGATCGGCGATCGTGGTGGGAACCGGAGTCGGCGGCATGATCGCGTGGGCCACGGCGGCCTTCCACCCGCGCCTGGTGCAACGCCTGGTGGTCCTGGGCGCCCCCCACCCGCTTCGGCTGCGCGCCGCGATCTTCGCCGACCCGCGCGGGCAGTTCGCTGCGGCGACACCGATGCTGAAATTTCAGATCCCCCGCTACGAACACGTCCTCACCCGGGACAACGCCGCCCTGATCGGCTATTTTCTACGGCGTTGGGGCGGGCCCGCCTGGGTGGCCAGCGAGGCGTTCGAGGACTACTCCAACCGGTGCCGACAGGCGATGCGCATCCCTCAGGCGGCTTTCTGCGCGCTGGAGGGTTACCGCTGGGCCTTCCGCTCCACGCTGCGCCTCCAGGGCTACCGGTTTGTGCGGTTGATGCAGACCCCCTTGGTCACCCCGACCCTGCAGTTGCATGGTGCGGCCGACATGGCGGCGCTGCCGCGGACCGCGCAGGGTTCCGGTCGCTATGTCACCGCCCCGTACGAGTGGCGTCTGCTCGACGGGGTTGGGCATTTCCCCCACGTTGAGGCATCCGACATCGTGCTCGGCGAAATCCTCCGCTGGGCCAAATCCTGACCCGGTCTCCACTCCCTACCGGCTCTCCTGCCCCCCTTTCCTGTCCGCCCCTTTTCTGCCCCCCCTTTCCGGTCCGCCCCTTTCCGTCGATCTAGGACTTTTGGTCGTGGAAGGATCTTCAAGAGCTGCCATAAGTCCTTGATCGGCGGGAAAATCCTTGATCGATGACGAGAGCGGCGTAGCACAGCCGCGGCATGATCAGGGCTTTTTCCACAGCCCCACCCTTTATCCACAGCGGGCGTGCGGAACGGTGGCGACGTACAGTAACCGCCGCGATGCTTTCGGCTCATGACCGACCTCTACGACCAGGCCGCGCAAATCCCCCGCCTGTTGCAGGGCGATACGACCCCGCGGAGACACGCGGACCTCATCCGCTCCGGCCTCACGCCCGGCATGCTGCGCACGGCGCTGAGAAACGGCCGACTCATCCGCCCCATCCGGGACGCCTATCTACCAGCACGCCACCCCGCCGATCTACTCGACCTGGCACGCGCCGTTCTCCTCGTGGCCCCGCCGGCGAGCGTCCTCGGACGACAGACGGCGGCGGTGCTGCACGGTTTCGGCGTGGTGCCAGCCCGGGAAATCCAGATCGTGGTCCCAGCGGGCGCACCGGTGCCGCAGCGCCGCGGCGTCACCGCGTACCAAACGGTACTGCCGTTCGACGGGGTGACCGAGTTGTTCGGGTTGCCGTGCCTCCCTGCGGCACGATGCGCCATCGACCTTGCCCGTACCCTGCCCAGGCCGGACGCGCTGGCTGTCCTCGACGCCGCCCTACGGGCGGGCGCGTGTCGCGAGGAGGAGCTCATTGCCGAGGTGGCCCGCCACGACGGGTTGCGGGGCGTACGGCAGGCACGGGAACTCGTGCCGCTTGCGGCCCCACTCGCCGAGTGCCGCCAGGAGACTCATCTCCGGCTTCTCCTGCACGACGGTCGTCTCCCAGCGCCCACCCCGCAGCTCGCGGTGGCCGACGAGTGGGAGATCGTCCGCTACCGCTTGGATCTGGGGTACGAGAAGCACCGGTTGGGTGTCGAGTACGACGGCAGGTCCCATCTCGACCGGCGCCGCCTGCAACGAGACCGACGCCGGCACAACTGGCTCACCTCCCGTGGTTGGGACCTGCGCTACTTCACCGACCTCGATCTCTATCGTCACCCCGAACTGGTCGTGGCCACGATCCGCAGAGCCCTCTACTACCCGAGGCTGGGACGGTGATTCTCGATCAAGGACAGCCGTGCCGATCTAGGGAATGTTGTCGCGAAAAAAGATCCACTAGCGACAAAAAGTCCTTGATCGGCGCAAAGAGAGGGGCGAGGCTGGTCAGAGGCGGAGTTCGCGCAGATCGGTCACCTCGGTTGCGGGGACCCACCCCTGATAGACCCCCAGGTCGAAGACCTCCAACCGCAGCGCCCCAGCGACCGGACGCCGCCCACCGGTGTACTCGACGCGCAGCCAGGAACCGTGCCGGGCGAGCACGATGAACGGCTGCCCCTGCCACGTGCAGGTGGTACGCACGTAAGCCAGGTCCGCAACCTCGGTGGCGGGCAGTACCCGAACAAACCGCCCGGGACGTACCTCCTCGAACCCGTCCTCCGGCTCGGACTGATAGATCCGTACCTCGTCACCGTCCGGGCTCGCCTCATATTCGCGGTCGCGCCATCGGGCGTAGTAACCGTCACGGATCATGACTCTCCCACCCGCTGCCAGGCGGGCCGATCGCTATCGAAGATCGCCACGATCCGCTCGGTGCCATCGACGCGGACCTGCCAGAGCTGAGCCCCGTGCGGCAGCCGCACGCTGTCCACTTTAAACTCTGCTATGATTTCGCCGCTCTCCCCGGGAGCGAAGCCATTGCCACGGAAGGGTGCCTGCTCGATCACCCAGCCCTCCATCGCCCGCATGGCGGCCTCGTTCTGCCCGCCGTACGGGATGCGGTAGAGGCTGGGGCGGTAGGCCCGCCAGCGCAGCACGTAGACCTCTTTCGCATCTGGAGAAAACGGGGAGCCTGGAGAAGCCAGCCCCAACGCATTGATCAGCTGGGCCGGGGTCGTGAAATGCGCAAGCTCATGAGCCCGATTCACGAAACCGGATACCCGGTCGTATCCCCGCTCCAGGTAGTAGGCGACCTGCTCGGGCGGGATGACCTTCTGCATCGTCGGCGGACCAAACTCCTGCGGGCTCGGGGCGGACCGTGATTCCGCCCTCGGCGTCTCGGGCGTGTCGGCAGCCACCATCTCGTCGGGTTCGTCGCCGAGCCCAACCTCGGCGGCCCGGCTCGCCAACGCGATGACTTGACTGCCGGAAAGCCAGACCGCGACCGGAGCCCCCGGATTCACGGCGAGCGACCACCCGCCGTCGGGCCAATGGCGGATCAATTGCGCGACTCGCACCTCCATCGTCTCGACGGAGTTCGGTAGATGGTCAGCGAGTTGCTCCGGCGAGGTGAAGACCACAACACACCGCTCACCGTCAAGCGTCTCCGTCCGCCAGGTAAACCCCTCATCGCCCGGCCGCCGGCCCCGGTCGGCCCCGGGTGTCACCGGCAGCAGCACCGCGGCGAGCAGCAGGGTCGAAAAGAGAGAGTTCGTGCTGCCCTCACGCACAGCCTTCAGCAACCCGGCCTCAACCTCGTTGGCCGGAGTGAAATTCTCACCTACCAGGTCGCTTTCACCCACTGCCCCAGCAGGGGCTGCCGCGCCCGGGACACCCGTCAGCAACGGCCGGCCCGGCTCGGCGCGGGGGGCGAGTAGCTGCGGCCCCGGTTCGGCTACCGGCACGGATGTGGCGGGGGCACCGGTAAACGCGGGTGAGTCACCCCCGTCCGGCCGGGTGTGCCCTAGCGCCGGGGCGTTGAGTCGTCGCTCCAGGCGGGCGGGATGCTCGTCCGGCGGCAGGGTCCGCCCCGGCACCGGAACGGATGCTCGGGCCCGCACCGCATCTCCGGGCCCCGGCCCCGGCGTCTGCGCCGGCCCTGGTCCCGGCCCGTGCCCTGGTCCCGGCCCGTGCCCCGGTCCCGGCATCCGTGCCCGGCCGGGCATCCGGATGTCGCCACGGGCAAGCTGCGTGACGTACCACGCCGGCAGGTATCCCTCGATCGGCAGTCCCGGGTTGATCGCCAGCCACCACTCCAGGTTGGGCCAGGCGTCGGCCAACTCGTGGTACCGCACCGTCCGCGCCGGACCCGCGTTCTGCCCGAGACAGGACCGGAGCGCCGCGTCCGATGTGAACGCCAGGATGTGGGTACGTCCACCGGTGCTCCAGGTGCCCCAGCCCATCGGCGAGCGACCGGCTAGCGCATCAGCGGTGACCGGTAGCAGGAGTTCCGTACGGGCGAGGATGGCGAAGTAGCGCTCCTGGTCTTTGGCGCGCAACGCGTCCCGCATGGCGGCCTCGGCCTCGGTGGACGGCTCCCATTCGGTCACGGCCACTCCCTTCCACCGAACGAGGCCACAGGTATCCCTAACAACGTACTAAATCGGCCCCGGGTCCCATATCCCAGAACGGCCACGAACCCATCACCCGCAGTTCACCTATAACATTCGGTGCCGAACCCGACACGAAGAGCCAGGATCGCACGGGTCGCAGCGTCGCCGCGCACCTCACCGGCAGCCCGGCAACCATGTGGATCTTGGCCAATCGCCCCGGAGGCGTGTGATGCCCCGCTGGAGACCATAATGCGGTGCTGGAGAAGTGGCCTCATACTCGCCAGCACACTGCTCACCGTACCCGTGCTGCCCATCACCCCAACAACCGCGGCACCGACTCACGCGCCGACGGGCGTGGTCACGGCCGCAGCGGCACCCACCTGTGACAACCGCCCCGCCCCTGCCGCGCCGGTCACCGAGGTGCCGTGGCCGCAACAGCGCTACGCGCCCGAACGCCTCGCCCCACTCGCGACCGGGGCGGGGGTGACCGTGGCGGTTATCGACTCCGGTGTCGACCCCCACCATCCGCAACTGCGGGGGCGGATCGCCCCCGGAGCGGATCTGCTTGATGGCGGCGACGGCACCCGGGATTGCGCTGAGCACGGCACGGCCGTGGCCAGCATCATCGTGGCCGCAGTCCGCGAGGAGATCGGATTCCGTGGCCTCGCGCCGCAGGCCAGGATCCTGCCGGTACGCGTCACCGAACAGCAGGTCATCGAGGGGCGCCGGTCGGGCCGGGAGGGAACGGCAGCGGATTTCGCGTACGCCATCCGGTGGGCGGTCGACCACGGCGCCGACGTGCTGAACCTCTCGGTGGTGCTCTATAAGGACGATCCGGCCGTCCGATCGGCGATCGCGTATGCGCTCGCCCGGGATCGGGTGGTGGTGGCCGCCGTGGGGAATCTGCACGAGAACGGCGACCCGACCCCCTACCCGGCCGCCTATGACGGGGTGCTCGGCGTCGGTGCCATCAGGGCCGATGGAGTCCGGTCCCCGTTCTCACAGGTGGGCCCGTACGTGGACGTGATGGCGCCCGGTGCCGATGTGCTGGCGGCGGTGCCGGGGAGAGGCCACAAGCCGCAGAGCGGCACCAGTTACGCGGTACCGTTCGTCGCCGCGACCGCGGCGCTCGTGCGGGAATACCGACCGGAACTCTCCGCGGCGGAGGTGACCCGGCAGATCATCGCAACGGCGGATCCGGCGATCGACGGCGGACGGAGCGACGCGTACGGACACGGCATCGTCAGCCCCTACCGGGCGCTTACGGACACGGCGGCATCGGGGGCATGGAAGCCGGCGTTGGAACTCTCCGCCCCGCAACCGGACGCCGCCACGCTGGCAGAGCAGGCCCGGCGGGCGCGGGCTCGGGAGATGTCCTGGTGGCTGGCCGGGGCCGGTGGCGGGGCCGCCGGGGTGGCGGTACTGGTGGCGATGGTTCTTCCCCGCGGCGCCCGACGACGGTGGCGTCCGGCCGGGCCGGCATAGGTCGGGCCGGCATAGGTCGGGCCGGTGGTCGTGATCCTTGACGGGCCACGACCACCGGCGCGGCCTACTGGAAGAGACTGGCGTTCTTCTTCTCCGTGTTGAGATAGTCCGCGGCGGATTCGTCCAGCGCCAACCTGATGTCGCGCAGCATCGCTTGCAGGTCCTGCGATGCCGAACGCCAGCGGGCCTGCCGCTGCTCGTAGGCCTGCTTGGCTTCACCGTCCCAGGTGGCGACCAGCGGCGCCGCATCGCGCTCCAGCTGCCCCAGCTGTGAGTCGAGAGTGCTCAGTGCACGCTGGATATCGGCGCTCGCCTGCTGCAACGCGGGGAAACTGACGACCAGCATCCCGTCATTCATCGAGAACTACCCCCTCGTTCAGAGCGGCAACTGCATGCCGCGGTTGGTGGTGGCGATCCGGCTGGCCGCCTCCGCGTCCGAGATGTCGTACTTCTGACCGGCGGTGCGGATCGCGTCGGCCGTCTCCCGTAGCGCCCGCTGCAGCGTGGCCTGGTCCCGCGCCCACGCCTGCTTGACCTGCTCGAAAGAGCGACCGCCCGCGCCACGCCATGCTTGCTGTAGCACTTCCAATTCGGCCAGCAGGCTGCTGAGCATGCTCTGCAGCGACTGGTCGACCTGCTCGAACTTCACCGCGGTCTGCTGCATGACCGCTGCTTCTGCCTGGGTCTGGGACACCCCAGCGTCACCCCGCTCCCTGATCCATGTGCGCCAACCGCGGTCCGGCTTGTGGGCACACGCCGTTCCGGCTTTCCGCATGAGGCGGGTAGCGCAACGTAACCGAACGATTTCCGTCGCTGACAGTAGCGGCTCGGATGCGATCGCGGTAGCCCCTGCTTCTCCGCCTGTGGATAACTCTGTTGTGGATGCTCTCGGCGGCAGTGGGAGATCAGGCGCTCCCGATCGCGGGGGTACGGGCCGCCGCAGGATCCAATGCGGGGCCCGCCGGCACCAACGCCACCAGCCCGGCCGGGAGACGGAGCGGCTGCACCTCGTCGTACCCGAGCAGGGTCAGCACCTCGGCGTCGGTGACGGGATAGCGCCGTCCGAGGTCGGTGACGACACAGATCGCGCCTCCGGTGGCTCCGGGTGACGCCGCCGCCTCGACCACCGCCCCGCGGCCCGGCGCGACGACGATGTGGTCGGCCAGAGCGCCACCGGCGGGTGAGCGGGCCCCAGTTCCGAGATCAGCGACATCCGGTGGTGCTACCTCGATCCGTAGTTGCGGCGCCCCGCGGTCATCGCGAATCTGCCCACAGAGGACTCCGCTGTCGACCGCGGCGAGCCTGGGCGGCGCCGCCGGTGGTGCCCCGGCATCGGCCGGCGACAGGTCCGGCAGCCGTGGCAGGCGGGCGAACCTCCCTTGCGGAAGTTCGGTGGGCTCGCCCTGTCCGGAGACCGCGAGCAGCAGCACCGCCTGCATCTGTGTGACCCCGGCCAGGCCGTCCCGTTTGGCCACCACGTAATGCTGCTCGCCACTCAGGCTCTTGACCACGAAGACCTGGCCAATCTGGGCACCGACCATTTCCGACCACTCGCCACGGCTGGCGATCGGGACAGGTGCCAAGTCAGCCCCGGCCGGAAGAACGTTGAGCAGGGCCGGCGCGACCGGCACCGGTCGGGCACCGGCCCAGCCGAGAGCGGTGAAGGCCAGATCCTGCTCCGGCACCCGCACCCGGTGCCGGTGCTGCCGCCAGAGGAGATGGAGACTGCCGTCCGGGTGCTGGGCGAGCACGGCCTCGTCCTGCAACACCCGACCACCGTCCGCGGTCACCCCCACCAGCAGCACCGAGCGCACCGACTTCCGCCGATCGTCAAGGGGCGCCGAGCAGACCGTCCAAGGCGCGCTGGTGAGCCGATCGGGGGCGGCCAGCGAATCGGGGGCGTCGGGGATTCCGAGCGGAACGCCGCGGGGTACCCCCTCCATAGATGCCCGGGAGACCAGCACCGTCCGTGGTCGTGCGGACTCCGCGATCAGCAGCGCCGATGCATAGTTGAGAACCGGGTGCAGTTTCTCGTCGCGGTAGACGTACCGAGCGCCCGACTCCTTCTCCACGATCACGACGCTTGGATCACGCCAGCCCGTGGCGCCGCCACCGACGATCGCGCCGTAGGCGGCGACCGCCCCCACGGCGATCACCGCGATCAGCACGCTCGCCAGAGTCGCCCCCGCCGCTCGGCGGAACGGCGACCGGGCGGGATCCGTCTCGCGCATCACCAACGCGGCAACGACCCGCTGGATCATGAACTGGTAGGAGTGCAGCTGGTCCTGGCGTGACGACATGCGGGCCCCCTCCCGGCCGATCCGGCCCATACGATAGGCGCTACATCGAATGCGTGGGGTAAACGTCTCGGGACGAAAGGTCATCACGGTGGCGGTGAGCGTGGCGGAGGCCCGACCACGGTCCAATATCGATCAGTGGCCGGGTCCGCAGTGGCCAGGGCCGGTCCGTCCGGCGGCTGTTCGGGGTGGTTTCCTCGGGGTACGCGCCGGCCAGGTCGTCGCCACCCAGGCCGCCCTCGCTGCACTGCTGGCCGCACTCGGGCGGGGCCCTCTCGGCGGGACCGTGGCGGCTGTGGCCGCCGCTGCGCTGGTGCTCGGCACCTGGATCCGGGTACGACGACGCTGGCTCTTCGAGTGGCTCGCCGTAGGGATCTGCTACCTCACCCGGCGGCGCAGGCGCGGGGTGGTGGCCGACTCGGCGGCTCTGCTCGACCTGGTCACTCCGGCGGCCCGGGTGCTCCCCGCCACGCTTGCCGGCGATCCCGCCGCGGTGATCAGTGACGGCCACGGCCTGACCGCGCTGCTGGAACTCGGCGATCCGGCCGGGCTGCTGAACGACACCCCGCAGTCGCTTCCCGCGCCGGCGAGTCTGCTACCGGCCCTCGCCCCCCATGTCCCACCGACCCGTATCCAGTTGCTGCTGACCGCAGCGCCGGCGCCGGCACCGCGGGCCGGCGGCAACCACGCGGCAACCTCCTACCGGCAGTTGACCGACGGGCGGGTACTCGGGCACGAACAGGCAGTGCTGGCGATCCGGGTGCTGCACACCGAGGGCTGGTCATCGGAGGATCTGCTCCGCTCCCTCTCCAGCATCCTGCGCAAGGTACGGCGGCGACTGGCGCCGGTGCCGGGTCGCGTGCTGGGGGAGAGCGCGGCGTTGCGC
>DASULK010000271.1:0-46860 GCA_036278255.1 Micromonospora sp. | reverse complement strand
GCTGTGCAGACCCCTGAGTTCGTTGACGTATCAACTACTTCGCTTTGGGAGGTGACTGGCTGTGACGGAAGCTCCGGAGGGCCTCGGCGCCGGTGGCCTCGCTTTGTGGAAGGCGATCGACGGTGTGCACGACCTGGACGCGGCGCAGGTGGCGCAGTTGACGGAGGCGTGCCGGGCGAAGGACCGCCTTGACCGCCTCGACCAACTGTTGCGCGGCGAGATCGACGCGTGGGTCCGGGTGGTGCCCGTGCCGCACAGCGAAGACTTCCGGGTGCAGGTCGACTCGGTGCTTGACAAGGCGAACACGACGGCGAACCTGATGAAACAGCTCCTCGCGGCGCTCAGGCTGCCGGACGAGAAGACGGGCAAGCGTCCGCAGTACCGCGGCGCGCGGGGCGCTCAGGCGCCCACGGTGCCGGGCGGCAAGGGCAGTGTGACGGCGATGGCGAAGTTCCGTCAGGCGGCCGGCGGCTGAGTGGTGCCACCACGTAGTTCAGGACGAGGGCCAGATCCGCCGCGGTCGCATGATCTCCTGGTGGCCGTCCGGGAACGTTGCCAGCACAGGGAATCGCTGAACGACGCCGATGGCGAACTCGGTGCCGCTCAGCACACCCTGTCGGCATAGCGCGAACGACCAGGTCGCGTCTGCGATCGTCACGGTTCCGGCGTCGAGTACCGACGCCGCGCCTTCCTTCCTGGCCTGCCCGGTGATCGTCGGCGGGACCAGGGCGACGGGGAAGTCCGTGGGACGGCCCTGTTGGAGCCACCGCCGCCAGAACAGTGGGCGCAGCAGGTCTGTCCACTCATCCCGCTCCAGGTTGACGAGCGCGAAATCGCCTGCTTGCGCGCTGAAAGACTCTGGGGCTGCCATAGGTAGATGGTGCCATGGCGGCGCAGGGACTCGACGAATTGGACACCATAGCCGCGGAGGTGGGATGCCGTTCACGCCGTTGTGGGAGGGCCAGCCCTGCTCGCTCGGGTTCGTGGTCGCGGACTGGATCACCGAGTTCTGCTGCCACGGCCCGGGTGATATCGCCGGCTCCCCGATCGACCTGGACCGGGAGTGGCTTGAGTTTCTGGTGAACGCGTACCGGATCGACCCGGTGACGGGCCGCCGGCTGTTCGATGAGGCGGTGCTGTCCCGGCCGAAGGGGCGGGCAAAATCGGAGCTCGCTGGCTGGATCGGGGTTGCTGAGGCGTTGGGGCCGGTGCGGTTTGACGGCTGGGACGCGAATGGTCAGCCGGTGGGGCGGCCGGTGAAGTCGCCGCTGTTGAAGTGTCTCGCGACGGAGGAATCGCAGGTCGGGAACACCTTCGAGAATATCGCTTTCATTTGCGGCCAGTGGGGCAAGGACAACCACCCTGATGTTTATGGCGGCACGTGGGGTTACAGCAATTATCAGAGCGCTAAGCAGGTGTACTTGCCGCATGGCGGCGAAATTCGGGCGTGTACGTCCGGCTCGGCGTCGAAGGACGGCGGTAAAGAGACCTGGGTATGCGCCGATGAGACTCACCTGTACGTTCTGCGTGAGCTGAAGTCCATGTATGGGACCATTTCCCGCAACCTTGGGAAGCGGGATCAGCCGTGGTTGATGCAGACCAGCACCGCGTATCGGCCGGGTGAGCAGTCCGTTTTCGAGGACACCTTGACCGCGTGGCGGAAGGGTGAGCTGTCGCCGGCCGTGCTGATGGACCATCGTGAGGCTAAGGGCCGTATTGACCTGGACGACGAGCAGCACACGAAGGCCCAGCTTAGGCAGGTGTACGGGGACGCGGCGGCGTGGCTGGACTTCGACCGGATTTACCGCACGATGCGGGATCCGCGGATTTGCGTCGACGATGCGGAGGCCGCCCGCTACTACCTGAATCGACCGCTGTCGACGAAGGACGCGTGGATTCCGGTTGACGTGGTGGAGCGTCAGTCTCGGCCTGAGCCGGTGGAGGCGGGTACCGAGGTGGCTTTGGGATTCGATGGCAGCCTTCGCGATGACGCGACGGTGCTCATTGGTAGCCGGATGAGTGACGGTTTCCTGTTCCCGGTGGGTGTGTGGGCGAAGCCGAGTGGTCCGGAGGGGAACTGGTGGGAAGTTCCGCGCAGCGACGTCCTTGCGGCTATTCGGGAGGCGTTCGCCCGGTACAAGGTGAGCCGGCTGTACGCCGACCCCCACGAGTGGCGTTCCGACGTCGACACCCTCGCTGAGGAGCTCGGGGTTGAGCGGGTTTTGTCGTGGGAGACCCGGCGTGATGTGCAGATGGCGGCGGCGTTGGACCGGTTGCGCACGGATTTGATGACCGGGACGTTGTGGCATTCGGGCGATCCGGTGTTCGTCGAGCACTTCGGTAACGCCTACGTGCGTCGCAAGGGCGGTCATCGCCTGGTGCGCAAGGAGCATGACCAGTCGAGTCGGAAGATCGACTGTGTGGTGGGTGCCGCTTTGGCGTATGAGGCCCGAGCTGACGCCATTGAGGCGGGCTGGGGTAAGCAGGCTGATCGTCGAGTGATCGTTTTTCGGTAGAGAGGCAGGAGGTCACCTGTCGTGCCCCTGTCTCAGGACGAGTCGGCCGCGGTGGAGCGGTTGTCGCAGAAGCTGATGGACGCCCAGTCGGGGTTGCAGACGCTGGACGCCTACTACGAGGGCGAGCAGCGTTTGCAGCAGCTTGGCTTGGCGGTGCCGCCCGCGTTGCAGCGCTTTCTTACGGTGGTGAACTGGCCGCGGATGGCCGCCGATGGGGTTGAGGAACGCCTCGACATTGAGGGTTTTCGCCTGCCCGGGGTGGACGAGGCCGACGACGAGCTGTGGCGGATTTGGCAGGACAACAACCTCGACGAGGAGTCCGGCCTCGCCCACCTGGACGCGCTGATTTACAGCCGCTCGTATGTGTGCGTGGGCTCGAATGAGTCCGACCCGGGTACGCCGCTGGTGACCGTGGAGTCGCCGTTCGAGCTGATTCATGAGACGGATCCGCGTACGCGTCGGGTGACGGGCGCGCTGCGGCTGTATGACGTGGTGGATGGCCGGGCCCGCAAGGGCACCCTGTATGTGCCGGGTGTGACGGTGTGGCTGGAGTGGTCGGACACGTACGCCGTGTGGCGGGACGTGGACCGCGACGAGCATGGCATGGATCCGCCGGTGGTTCCGCTGGTGAACCGGGCTCGGGCGTCCCGGCGGGGCGGCGCGTCGGAGATGCAGGATCTGATTCCGATCACGGATGCGGCTGCCCGGACGTTGACTAACCTGCAGTTGGCTCAGGAAACGCACAGTGTGCCGCAGCGGTTCGTGGTGGGCGCTGCCGCAGGGGATTTCGTTGACCAAAACGGCCAGCCGCTGACGAAGTGGGAAGCCTACTTCAACAGCGTGTGGGCACTGGCGAACGAAGAGGCGAAGGTGGGTCAGCTCGCCGCGTCGGATTTGACGAACCTGACGAGCACGGTGGAGCACTACGCCCGGATGGCGGCCGGTATGGCGGCTTTGCCGCCGAACTACTTCGGGTTGGCCGCGGATGACGCCGCCTCAGCGGATGCGATCCGGTCGCGTGAGGCCCGGCTGGTGAAGCGGTGCGAGCGTAAACAGACCGCCTGGTCGGGTGCCTGGGAGCAGGTGATGCGGCTGGTGTTGCAGGTGGCCGGCAATGATGATCCGGCGGCGAAGCGGCTGCAAACCTTGTGGCGGGATCCGGCGACGCCGACGAAAGCCCAGCAGGCCGATGCCACCGTTAAGCTCGTGCAGGCCGGGATTCTGCCGCGTGAGGGCGCGTGGGATGATCTGCGGTATTCGCCGCCCCGGCAGGAGCGTTTGCGGGCCCAGTTCGCCCGTCAGGCGGCCGAGGATCCGGCCATGGCGTTTGTGCAGGCCGGCACTCAGGCGATCGGCGAGTAGGCGATGGGCGTTGTCGCCCGTGCACGCGCCCACCTGAACCGCCGGTCGGCGCTGGCGCGCCGCGCGGCGGCCGAGGTGGCGAAACTGTGGGCCCGGGTGGACCGCGGGGATATCGCCGCGAGCTGGCAGGCGTCGTTGCCGGCGGCGTTGACGGTGGTGGAGTCGGCGCAGGCCATCGCCGCCGCGTCGGCCGGCACCTACCTGGACGATCTTCTTGACGGGTACGGCCTTGATGAGGGCGCCGAGGGTCGGGTGAACGTCGCTCGGCTGTCCGGCATCGCCTCGGACGGCCGAGGCCTGGATTCTCTGCTGTTCCAGCCGGCTGTGTCGGCGCTGCGGACGATCCGCCGTGGCGGCACCCCGGCGCAGGCTCTGGCTTCGGGCCGGTTTGCGGCTGAGCTGATCGTGCGCACGCAGGTCACGGACGCGGGTCGGACCGCGGATGGCGTGGCCCTGGTCGCGCGGCCGCAGTTGGCCGGATGGGTGCGGATGTTGTCGCTGCCGTCGTGTGCCCGCTGCGTCGTTCTGGCCGGCAAGTGGTACCGCTGGTCTGCGGGGTTTCTGCGGCATCCGGCGTGTGACTGTGTGGCGGTGCCGGCGCCGGAGGGCGACCCGGCGGACATTCGCACGGACCCGGCGAAGGCGTTTCGGGCGCTGGACTTCGCCGAGCAGGATCGGGTGTTTACTGCGGCCGGCGCCCAGGCGATCCGCGACGGCGCCGACATCAGTCAGGTGGTGAACGCTCGGCGCGGCATTGAGACGCCGGGCGGGGCGACCACGGCGGCGGGCGTGACCCGCGCCGGCTTGGCTGGCCGCCGGCTGCAGGGTAGGGCCCGGCTGCTGCCGGAGGAGTGCTACCGGCAGGCCGGCGGCAGCCGTGAGCGGGCTCTGTACCTGCTGAGACTGCACGGCTACCTGCTGTAGCGCAAGACGTCCCCGCCGTGAGGGTGGGCGATAGCAAGGAGCACAGCCGCGATGGCTGAGGAATCCACCACCACCGAGGCGGCCGTGACGGCCGTTGAGGAAACCCCGACCCCGGAACAGCCGGCACGCCCGGATGTTCCGATCGAGGTCAAGAGGGCGCTGACGAAGGCCAACAAAGAGGCCGAAGCGTTGCGCCTGAAGCTCAAAGAGTACGAGGACCGCGACAAGACGGAACAGCAGCGGCTGACGGAGTCCCGCGCTGAGGCTGAGAGGCGGGCTGCTGACGCCGAGATGGCGCTTGCCCGTTACCGCGTCGCCGTGGCGAAGGGCTTGCCCGCCGATCTGGTCGACAGGCTCCGGGGCTCCACCGAGGAGGAGCTGACTGCTGACGCCGACAAGTTGCTCGCACTGGTTGCCCCGGCGAAGCCCGACGGGGACGCCGGCCGGCAGCCTGGCCCGCGTCCTGATTTGTCGCAGGGCAGCAGAAACCAAATGGCGCTCAACAGTGACGCTCTGACCGAAGCCCTTAAGGCCGCGGTCGGCGCTCGGTAGGCGCCCGTCCGTGAGGAGAAACTAGTGGCGATCACCGCCGCAACCACCACATCCGGCTTTTCCGGATTCCTTCAGGCTGACCGTGCGGCGGCGATTTTCGAGCGCGCCTCACGGATGTCGGTCATCCAGCGTCTCGCCCGTCAGGTGCCGCTCGGCGCGAACGGGATGGAAATCCCTGTCGTGACGGGCCGCATGTCCGCGGGCTGGGTGTCTGAGGCCGGGCAGAAGCCGGCCTCCGCCGGAACCATGAGCATCAAAACGATCACGCCAAAAAAGCTGGCGTCGATCGCTGTCGTTTCCGCGGAAGTGGTGCGCGCCAATCCCGGAAACTACATGAATTTGCTTCGTGACCAGATTGCGGAAGCGTTCGCGATTGCGTTCGACAATGCGGCCGCGCACGACGCAGGTCCGGATGGCACGTCGGGTGCCGGCCCTTTCAGCACGTACCTGGACCAGACCACGAAGGCCGTTGAGCTGGGCTCCAGCGCGGCGTCCGCGGGTGGTATTCACGCCGATCTGAACGCCGCATTGACGCTGTTGGTCAACGATTCCAAGAAGCTGACCGGCTGGGCGTTGGACGACCGGGTCGAGCCGATGCTGTTCGGCGCGGTGGACACGACGGGTCGGCCGCTGTACGTGGATTTGCCGTCGGACGACACGTCCGCCGCGGTGGCCCGCCCGGGCCGGCTGTTGAACCGACCCAGTTTCCTGGGTGAGGGCCTGTACTACAACACGACGGCCGACGTTTACGGCTACGCCGGGGACTGGACTCAGGCCGCGTGGGGTGTCGTGGGCGGCATCAGCTACGACGTTTCCACGCAGGCGACGGTGACCGTGAACGGATCGCTGGTCTCCCTGTGGGAAAACAACCTGGTCGCGGTTCGCGCGGAGGCCGAGTACGGCTGGCTCGTCAACGATACTGCCTCGTTCGTCAAGCTCGTCGAGAACACCTGAGAGGCGGTCTAATCATGGCTGAAAACAAGGATGCGCAGTCGTTCACGCTGTACGAAAACGGCCCGCGGGTGAGCGCGTCCGGCTCGCTCGCCGATGCGCTGCAAAAGAAGGGCAACGCCGGTTTCATCAACGGTGACACCCGCAGCTCGGATCAGGTCACCACCCTCGATTCGCTGGGCGTGGCCCGGACGAGCGAGTTCGAGCAGCAGTTCGCGGACCACGCCGGCGGCGGACGGGTTCCCGGGTCGGACCCGCTCGCGGGTGAGCCCGGTTTCCTGGAGGTCAAGTCGGACGGCAACACCCGCCCGACGAAGAAGGCGACGCCGGCTAAGGCTGCGCCTGCCCGCACCACCGACACCGGTAAGTAAGAGGGGTAGGGCATGGCAGTCACGCCGCAGCACGCCACGCTGGTGGCCGGCGATGTCACGACGCTGACTCTCGACCGGGACTACAACCGTGTCGAGGTTCTTAGCGTCGATGGCGCCGCTGAGGTGTATTTCACCGTGGACAAGTCGACGCCCACCGTGGGCGGTAACGGCTGCCATGTCCTTCCCGCAACGATCTGTTCGGCCGAAGTGGAGCCCACCACCTCGGGCGCGACGGTCGTCAAGTTGATCTCTACGGGGACGCCGAAGGTGAGCGTGAGGGGCCTGTGAGCGCGAGGAGTTTTATCGGTAGCGGTACGCCGAAGCCTCACGCCACCTCGCACGGCGTGGCCGGCTCGGACCCGGTGGCTGTTGCCCAGTCGCAGGTTTCCGGGCTGACGGACGCGTTGGACGCGAAGGCTGATCTCGTTGGCGGCCTGGTGCCGACGTCGCAGATCCCGCCGTCGTCGGCCACGTTCCGCGGCGAGGTCGCCAGCGAGGCCGCCATGTTGGCTTTGCCGGCGGTTAAGAACGACTACTGCCGGCGTACGGACACCGACCCGGACACCACGTGGACGCTGGTCGACGACGACCCGACGGTCCTTGCGAGCTGGTTGCAAACGGGCAGCGCGGCCGGCGTCGAGAGCGTTAACAGTCAGTCCGGCAATGTTGTGCTCGGGCCCACTGATGTGGGGGCCGTTCCTGTGGGGCGGACGGTGTCGACGACGGCGCCGCTGATTGGCGGCGGCTCGCTGTCCGCCGACCGGACGCTTAGCGTGTCGAACGCGACGACGGGCGCCGTGGGCGTTATTCAGCTTGCGGGGGATCTGTCGGGCACGGCGACGTCCCCGACGATCGCCGCTGGCGCGGTCACGTCGACGAAGATCCTCGACGGCACGATCGTCGACGGGGATATTAACGCTTCGGCGGCTATTGCACAGACGAAGATTGCCGGCTTGACCACCTCTCTGTCCGGCAAATCCAGTAAGGGCGCCGCGTGGGTTAACGCGGTTGAGGACTTCGCTGCCGCGAACAACAACACGGGCAGCGCCAACGTGCAGATCCAGCAGGCTATCGACAGCTTGCCGACCTCGGGCACGAACATCGGCGGCACTGTTTTTTTGCCGGCAGGCACTTACCGGCTGACGGCGCCGCTCGTACTGAAGCCTGGTGTGCAAATCGTCGGTGCCGGAAGGAAGGCGGCCCGGCTGCACGCGGCGTCCGGAACCGGCGTCTTTACCTGGACGGCCGACATCAGCCAGGTGGTGGTCCGGGACCTGTACCTGTCGAGCGTGAGCGGGCACATTTTCGCGCCGTCTGTGGGTGACTGGGGGATCTACACGACCACGGTGACGCGCTGCGTAATTGTGCAGCAGGACACGACGAAGTCGATCGTCAACCACGTTTCGGCGAAGGACTACGACAACGTCACCTTCTCCGACTGCGACATGACTCGCGCCGCCGGTTCCACGGTGCCCGGCTTCAACATCGTCAACAGTGCGGGCGCAGCTAATCAAAACCGCTGGGTGGACTGTTGGGCGAACGGGCAGAACGCCGGCAGCGCACCGTTCATCTACATCGAGTCAACCAGCGCCAGTAACTACGCATATGACAACGTCATTCGCAATATCACGGGCGAGCAGAACCCTGCGGGCCTGGTCGACGCGCGCAGCGTCTACAACCTGATCATCGAGAACGTCATGGACTACGACACGTCCGCGACTCGCACGGCGGACGTGGTTCGGCTGGGCAAGTCGTCGACGGGCGGTCTGCGCTCCACGTCGTGCACCATTCGCAATTCGGGGCGGCGCGACAACGTTACCCTGCCTTCGGGCATCTACGACGTGAACTGTGTTCCCGGTGAAGTGCTGCGCGTCGAGGTGGCGACTCCAAACCATTCGTCATCCTCGCTGAAGATCAACGCGTCGCCGCTGGCTGACATCGTGACAATCCTGAACATGCGGCCGGGGTCTCTGGCGTCGGCGGACTCGTCCACCTACCACCTTTTCGGCGGCCAGGTGGAAATCCCCGGCGCGCTGAAGCTGGCCGGCTCGGATGTAAGCACGGCCTTGGCTGCGAAGGTGGACAAGCCGGCCAGCTATGTCGATCCGGCCGTTTACGGGGTTACCCCGTCGGTGTCGGCGGACCGGACGGCCGCGTTCCAGTCGATGTTGGACGCGATCCCGGCGGCGTCGGGTAGCGAGATCGGCGGCGCGATTATTGAGCTGCCGAAGGGTGTCTTTCTGCTGAACACACCCACGTCGGGTGTGCTGCTGAAGCTCACGAACAAGCCGAACGTGACCATCAGGGGAGCGGGGGGCGGGACCATCCTGCGGGTGTCGTCGGCGGTCGCTGACGAGATTTTCCGTCTCGAAACCTGCACCCGGTTCTCGTTGGAGAACGTGCTGATTCAGGTCATTGGCACGGCCAAGGTTGCCCGGGCCATTCACTACACGACGGAGACGGACGTCGGGTCGGCCCACCTGGGGCGTTTTTCGAACGTGTCGGTTTCTTGCAACGGCACGTACCGCCGTGTCTGGGACTTCATGACCACGTCGGGAAGCCCGACGGTTTACTCGGCGATGGCCGCGTTCGCTGCGGGTGACGTCGGCGGCAACGTGATGATTAACCTGACGGGCGGGGCGTTCCAGGCCAACATTACGGCCGTTTCGACGCTGTCTTCGACGTTGGCCGCGGACATCACCACGACCACGGCGACTACGGTTACGCTGACGTCGGCTTTGTCGGGCGCCCCGTCGTCCGGTTTCACCGTCAAAGTCGGCACTGAGCGCATGTACGTCACGGCCGGCGGCAACACGACGACGTTGACGGTGACTCGTGGCCGGGGCGCTGACGGCACCAAAACGACGCACTCGGCCGGCGCGGCGGTTACGACCTACTCGGCGACGCTGGACGCTAATGCCCCGTCGTCGTCGTCGACGGCCACAGCGCCGGGAAGGATCGTGCCGTCGGGCACTGCCCGCCTGGATGTGGGTTTGGCGATCGGCACGGACCACGCCGGTTCGCCTGACCTCGACATTGCCAACACGTACCTTCCGGGGTTCTCGGCGACGAACTGTCACGTCGCCGGCGTGCAGGTCGGTAACGGCACCACCGGTGACATCCTGGACCACTGGATGCACGGTGCTTCGATTAACGAGTCTGGTTACGGCGTTTATTTGACCGCCGGGTCGATGACCATCACGGACTGCGATTTCAGCACTAACGTCATCGACGTACGCCGGTTCCAGCCGGTCAGCCAGGAATGCAAGATCGATGGCGTGCGGACCGAAGGTCCGGCCATGTTCTACGAGATGACCGGGGCGGGCACCTCGGGGCCAATGACCCGTATCGGGTCGGTTCAGGTGCAAACGTTCAACGCTGAAGATGGCGTGGTGATTCGGCACCTGAATTCGGCTTCCCTGACCCTAATGAATGTGGATATCACGTCGTCGCGGGTGTTCGCCGGCAACGTGTACGTTGTCGCCGCGGGCACGTCGTCGTTCCCGTGTCACTTGGTGGCGGTCAACGTGTCGTCCAGTGGCGGCAACACCGACCTGTTCGGAAGCGTGACGCTGCCCACGGCCTACAAGACCGTCATTAGTCAGCCGCGCACCAATACGTCGGGTGCCGTTTTGGCGAACTCGACGCAAGGGTTTGAGACGAACCTTCGCGCCCGGATCCTCGGCGGTCTGATCAAGGGCCGTACCGCCGTCAGCGACGCCAACTACACCGTTCTGTCCAGTGACATGCTGGTGGCGTACACGGCGCTGACCGCGGCTCGAACGGTGAACTTGCCCGCGCAGGGCACCACCTACCCGGCGGGGCAGGAGGTGACGATCTCGGACGAGTCCGGGTCTTGCTCCGCCACGAACACGATTACCATCACCCCGGCGTCCGGAACGATTAACGGTGCGTCGTCGCTGGTGTTGTCCAGCCCGCGCGCTTCGGTCACGCTCTACGCCAACGGCACTAACTGGGTTACCCGGGGTGCCGGGTATCGGGCGCCGCTGATGCTCAACGTCCGCGATTTCGGGGCGCTGGGGAACGGCAGCAACGACGACACTGCAGCCATCAATGCGGCGATCGCCGTGGCGGTTGCCAACAGCACCACCACCAACGGTCAGAAGGTGTATCTGCCCGCCGGCCAGTACAAAGTCACCTCGACGCTGCTGGTCGATCTGGCCAAGGGCGTTGAGCTGGTCGGCGCGGGCCGGACCTCCACCATCCTGCTTGCCAGCTCAGCCCTGTCGGGCCTGCCGGTGATCAAGCTGTCCGACTACTACCATTGCGGCGTCTCGGGCATGTCGATCCAGGGCACGTCCGGGTCGGAGCCGTCCGCGGCGATCCAGTCGTGGCGGGAACGCAACAACGGTGTGCAGCCGGGCATGGTGGCGCAGAAAATGCACGTCTCCGACGTGCACATGCTGATTGTGCAGCGGGGTATTCAGTGGGCCAACAGTGGCTCCAGCGCGGATGGCAACAACGACCAGTCCACGGTCACCGGCTGCTACGTGTCCTCCTTTACGGTGGCCGCGTACGACATTCAGGGCACTAACGCAGTTTGGCAGCGTTTCATCGGCGGGGAGATTGTCTCCGGGCCGATCGGGTGGCGCATGGCCGGCGGCTCCTTTACCGCGAAAGGCACCGTTCTGGGTGCCTTGACTGACGTTGAGGTTGACGTCACCGCCGGTACATACATTCACCCGACCTCACTGCACGGGGTGGGAGCGGAAGACGCCGCAACGGGCGCGAAAATTTTGCGCACGGCTGCGGTGTCCGGCTTCAACATCAAGTACATCGGTTATGAGCGGACACAATCCGTCGCCTCGAAAACCATGATTGATTTCGCGGCGACGACGTACTCGTCCTTCACGATGGCCAACAGCCACGTGGACCTCGGGCAGACGGGGCAGTTGGCGCAGTTCACCGATTCGACTTCTACCGCACGTTTCGTCGACTGCTCGGCGCTCGGCTTTAACACGATTTCGTACAACGGCACGTTGCACCTGAAGGGCAACAGGCATGTTCCGGGCACGGTCACCCTCACCAACCTGGGGTCCGGGACGCTGTTGCAGTCGGGTGACTCTGGGGGCGGATTCACGCCGAGGGCGGTCACCCCGACCGATGTGCAGGTCTTTACCGCGTCGGGGACATGGACTAAGCCGGCTAATGCGGTCGCCACCCAACTGACGGCCATCGCCGCTGGCGGTGGCGGCGGTTCCGGCGCGAAAACCGCTACCGGCACCGCGGCTGGTGGCGGTGGTGGTGGCTCCGGCGGCCAGTTTATTCAGGTGACGGTCCCTGCCTCGGTGCTGCCTTCCACGCTGGCTGTCACGCTGGCGGCGACCGGCGGTGCCGGCGGGGCTTCGGTCACCACGAACAGCACCAACGGCAGCGCTGGCAGCAACGGCACTGCCACTGTGTTTGGAACGTTCGTGCGCGCCAACACCGGCCTGGCCGGCGGTGGCGGCACCTCATCCGCTGGCGGTTCGGCTGGTTCGGCCGTCGGCGGCTCTGGCGCTGGCGCCGCGGGTGGCTTCGGTGCGGCTGGGGCGTCCAGCGCTAACCCTTTCAACGGCGCCGGCGGTGGCTCTGGCGGCGGTGGCATTAGCTCCGGAAACGTGGCGTTCAACGGCGGCACCTTCGCCTTCTACGTCATGACCGGAACGACTTACAGCGGCGGCTCGGCGGGCGTGGTGGATACCACGGCACCGACTTCCGGGGTGAGCGCCACGGCCGGCACGGTTTTGCCGGGCCACGGCGGCGGCGGCGGTGCGGCTAGCGTCACCACGAACGCGCAGAACGGTGCGGATGGTGGTCGCTACGGCGGCGGCGGCGGCGGCGGCGGCGCGGCGCGTAACGACGTCGGCAACTCTGGTGCTGGCGGTCAGGGTGCTGGCGGCATCGCGCAGATCACCACATGGTTCTGAGTTCAGACACGCTCGGCGCGATGTTGCAGGAGTTGGCTGACGCCGACTGGGGGCTGGCCGACCTGGGCGAGGTGTGCGCCCGGATCCGCGCGGATCCGGGTGTGCGCCTGGTCGGCCCGATTACCTTGCCGGAGCTGGAGCCGTCCACGCTGCGCGTGGACGTGCGGTGGCCAGTCACCGCCACGCCGTGGCGGGCCGCGGTCGCGCTCAGCGGCCGTCACACCCTTTACGGCGTCGTAGAGGTTGCCGCGGTGGCGCCAAGCACCACCGAAGGCTGCGCGGTGGACCTGTGTGTCTCGCGGCCGGTGTCGGCCGGCGCGGCGCGACTGTTCGTTCTCGCTGCCGCAGTGCTTTGACCGACCGCAAGAGGGGGCTCCATGGCGGACAAGCTCGCTACCCGCGACGACTTGGCGGCGCTGCTGCAGCAAGACGTGGTCGAGGCGACCGCCGATCTGATGTTGGAGGCGGCCACCGCTGCCGTGCAGGGCATCGTGGGTCAGCGGATCGTGCGGGCCACCTCCACGGTCAGCTTGGACGTGTCGGATGACCGGTGGCTGTGGCTGCCGCAGCGCCCGGTGGTGTCGGTGGCGTCGGTGATGATGGACGACGTCGAGCTGGACACAACGGATTGGTCGTTGCGCGGCCACCGCCTGTACCGGCAGTGGGGCTGGTGGGGTTTGGTGGGCGCGCCGGTGGAGGTGACGTACACCCACGGCTACGCCGACGGCGACCAAAGGTTGCAGCTGGCCCGGGCCGCCGTCCTGTCCCTGGCCGCGGCAGCGTACAGCAACCCGGCCGGGGTGTCCCGGGAGCAGATCGATGACTACGCGGTGGCGTACGAAACGGGCAGCGCCGGCATGCAGGTGCCGGCGCTGCTGCGGCAAACCCTACTCCGCGAGTACGGCCGACCGGCTGGGGTTATCCCGGTCGGGCAGGTGCTGCTCTGATGTCGCGGGCTGCGCTGCTGGCCCGCGCTCGGGTGGCCGCCGAGGCCGGCATGGTGGATGCGTGCACGATTCGCCGCCCTGTCGCCGGTGAGGACACCGACGGCGAGGGCAACGTGGTGACGTCGTACGCCGACCCGGACCCGTACACCGGCAAGTGCCGGATTCAGCAGCGCACCGTGTCCAGCGCTGCGAGCGATGTGGCCGAGGATCAGCAGGTGTTCCTCACGGTCGAGGTGCAGCTGCCCATGTCGGTGTACGGCCTGCAGATCGGCGATGAGGTCCATGTGACCGCGTCGGTGAGCGACCCGGACTTGCCCGGCCGGGTGTTCCGCGTTACCTCCCTGGCGCACAAGACCGATGCGAGCGCGCGGCGGGTGCAGTGCACGGAAAGGACGGCCTGATGGCCCGCTCCGATCTGGCTGATGCTTTTCTGGCCCGGCTGCGCGCCGCCCCGGGCGCGACTCTGCCGGTCTATGACGGCGCGGTGCCCAACTCGACGCCGCTGCCGAAACCCCCGTATCTGGTCGCCTACTTTCGGTTTCTCACCCGCGACGGTGAGCGCGCCCCGGACATGGTGGATGTCGAGGACCGGTCCCAGCCGGTGGAGATGCGCGCCTACATCCACGCGGCCGGCGGCAACGCGAAAGCTTCCCGGGAGGTCGCGGACCGGGCGTACGCGCAACTGTTCGGCTGGACGCCGGCGGTCGGGTGGGGCGAGTGCTGGCCGGTGCGGCATGAGGATTCCCGCCCCCCGGACCGCGACGAAAGCAGCGGCCTGGTGGTGGTGGCCGTGGACGTGTACCGCGTGACAGTGATCCCGATCTGAGCCCTGGAGGGGCGCATGAAACCGACGTATTGGCTGGCCGACGAGAGCGGCACGGTAGCGGCCGTGGAGGGCGCCGACCGGCGCGACGACATGCTCCGCCACGGCTGGACGGTGGTCGACGAACCGACCGGCGACACGTTCGTCTGGGTGCACCACCCGGACGTTGCCAACCCTGCCCGGGTGCCCGCTGCCGGCCTGGACGCGTTCACCGCCCGCGGCTGGCGGGTGGGTCGCCCCGCTGAGGCGGCCGCCACTGACATCCCGCCGGAACCGAAGCCGAAGGCTGCCGCCGGCACCAACTCGAAGGAGAGCTGACCGTGGGTTACATCGTCGGTGACCGCAAGGAGCGCTGGGATTGGGTGCTGTCGATCGCAGACATTTCCGCACCGACCGTCGCGGAGATCAACGCGGGTGTTCGCATCTCTACCAACATGCTTTCCGCGACCGGGTTCGCACCGGACACTGCCAGTGTCGACGTGTCCGGCATCGAGGACGATTTCGCCGTGAACGTGCCCGGCCGCCGGTCGTTCGGCACCCCCACGATGGTCTTCAAGAAGCAGTCGGGCACCGACACCGTGTACAACGCGCTGGCGCCAGACGCGGACGGTTTCCTGGTGCGCCGCCGCAGCGTGGACGTCGACACCGCGTACGCCGCCGCCCAGAAGGTGGAGGTGTACCCGGCCGCGGTCGGTGAGCCGTCCGTGGTCGATTTCGAGCCGAACGCGGTGGAGCGTTTCACTGTGCCGTTTTTCATCACCGCCAGGCCGGATTTGCGCGCGGTCGTCGCCGCCTAGGGCCCTTGTTCGTGCGGGGCCGGTCTGTCGAGAGCCGGCCCCGCACCCCATCTCGACGTCTCGGCAGGAGAACCATGACGAGCAGTTTCGCGGAGATTCGGCAGCGGGCCCGCCGCCCGGAAGCCACCGTGCCGGTGTGCCTGGCCGGCGACCTTGTCGCCGAGCATGAGGAGTTGGACCGGCAGCTACAGGCGCAGCGGGCCGACGGCGACGGCGGTATCGAGGGTGACAGCCGCGCCTGGCTGGCTGAGCAGATTCGCGCCCTTGAGGAGCGGATGCGTGAGGACACGTACCCGTTTCGGCTGCGTGCGTTGCGCCGGCCCGAGTTCAAGGCCCTGTTGGCGGCGTGTCCGCCGCGGCGAACCGAGTCCGGCGAGGTGGACGAGCGGGACGCCGGCCGTGGCTTCGATATCGACGCGCTGTACGAACGGCTGGTGCCGGCGAGCATCATCGACCCCGAGCCGGGCCCCGACCTGGACGCGGTGCTCGCCGAGTTGACCGACGGCCAGTTCGTGGAGTTAGGCAACGCCGCGTTCTTCCTGAACCGGGGGAGTGTGGACGTCCCTTTCTCGCGCGCCGCATCCGTGATTCTGCGGGGTACCGGCGGCGAGTAGAGGCAGCCGAACGCCTCGGCATTCCCCCGTCGGTGTTCGACGGCCGCGAGCTGGGCGAAACCACCACCCACGAGTACGACGCCGCCGGACGGCTGGTGCGCTCCACGACCGTTCGTGAGGCCGAGTGGACGGAACAGGACCAGGCGGAAATCCTCGCGCTGGCCGAGTACCGGGCGATGCTGTGCCCGCTGTGTCACCGGCCGATGGATGAGTGCCAGTCGCAGCCCGGCTGGGAACCGGAGTACCGGGTGGATGTGCGCCGCTGCCACGCCACCTATGCCCGGCTGGACGCCGCCGAGGACGACGAGCTGAGGGGCATGTTCGCCCGGCACGGCGGGTCGGTCCTGGTGGGTACGAGGTTGATCAACGAACCGCCACGGAGGCGATGACTGATGCGGTCCATCTCGGCGAAGGTCACCGCGGACGTCAGTGTGCTGCGCCGTGAGATGCGGTCCGGCGGTGATGAGGTGCGCCGGTTCGGCCGCACCGTCAAGGACACGTCGCGGCAGGCCGACAACGACCTGAAGGCCGTCACCCGGCAGGCGGCCGCCCTCGAAGTGCAGTTGCTTGCCAGCGCGAAGGCCAGCGAGGTGCTGTCCCGCGAGTTTGCCCGCACCGGCGACACCACCCTCATCAGGCGGATCAAGGACCAGCAGAAGGTCACCCGTGAGCTGGCCGACGTGCGTAAGTTGCTGCCGTCGAACGCGGAGCTGACTCGGGCCGGCATGGGCATGGGCGAGAAGCTGGCCACGGCTTTCGGGCAGGCCTGGACCAGGCTGGCCAGTTCGGCCCGGTTCATTCCGGCGGGTGGGCCGGTCGCGGCGATCGGCGCCCCGTTCGTCGCCGGCCTGGTGACCCTGCTCGGCACGGCCGCGGCGGGGGCGATTATCGGCGGCACCGCCGGTCTGGGCATCGCCGGTGGCCTGAAAATCGCCGCCAACGACCCCAAGGTCAAGGCCGACGCCGCCGACTTGGCCAGCAAGATCGGCGCCCAGTTGCAGACGGCCGCCCAGCCTTTCGTGCCGGCGGTGCGCAAAGTGCTGGCCGAGGCGGGCCGCGACTTCGCCGGCTGGAACGACGAACTTTCCGGCATTTTCGCCTCGTCGTCGCGGTTCCTCCTGCCCCTGGAGAAAGGGCTGGCCGGGCTCGGCGATGAGGTGTTGCCGGCGATCCAAGACCTTCTCGCGACTGCGGCGCCTGAGGTGATTGACACCCTGGCCGCGGCGTTGCCGCAGTTGGGTGACGCGATCGGCGACGTGTTGGACAGCCTGTCCGACAACGGCCCCGAGGCGGCCATGGCGCTGCAGAACATGGTCAACATCGTGGACGCGGCGGTACGCACGGCCGGCGGCGTCATTAACTTCTTGACTGAGCTGTACGGGCTGGGCGCCGCGTCGGGACTGATGGGCGCGGAGGCGCAGCGTCGCTGGCTGATCATGCAGGCGACGCAGCGGGACGCTGCGGACGCCACCCGTGACGGCGCCGCGGCTGCCGACGACCAGGCCGGCGCCGCGGACCGTGCGGCGGCTGCCCTGCAACGTCAGCGCGCCGCAGCCAAAGCCCTGTCGGACCAGATCCGCGGGGACGCCGATCCGGTGTTCGCGTTCGTGCAGGCGCAGGACCGGCTTGCCGAGGCCCAAGAGAAGGCCGCGGAGGCAACCAAGAAGCACGGCAGGGGTTCCCGTGAGGCCCGTGAGGCGTTGCGGGCGCTGGCCGTGGCAGGCCTGGATGTGGAGGCCGCGGCCGGGCAGTTGGGTGACGCGTTCGACGGGAAAATGACGCCGCGGCTGCGGGCGGCGTTGCGGGCCGCGCACCTGACGAAGGATGAACTTGCCGGCGTCGCGTCGATGTTCCGCAGGGCCAAGACGGACGGTGAGCAGTTCTCCGGCGACTACAAGGCTCGCGTGGTTGTCGAGTACGTGGCTGACACGGTGGCGGGGACGGTGTCGGCGGCGAAACTCGCCATGGAGCGGACCCGCAACAGCATCCAGTTGCAGCGGGGCGGCCGCCGGTGGGGTGGCATCGACCAGCCGATCCCGATGGCTGCTGGTGGCATGATGTCGGCCGGCATCTACCCGGCCTCCAATCCTCCGTTGATCAAATTTGCCGAGCCGGAGACCGGCGGCGAGGCCTACATTCCGCGGCGTGGCAACCGGGCCCGCAACCTCGCGATCCTGCAGGAAGTCGCGTCGTGGCCGTCGGTGGGCGCGCAGGTGATTCCGATGGCCGGCGGCGGCGTGGCGCGGGCTTCCTACGTCAACGTCGCCCCGACGGGTGGCGGCACCCGCCTCGACACCGCGGCGGCTGCACTGTCCGCCCGGGACGCGGTTGTCGCCCTGAACACGGCGCTGCGGGAGAACGGCAAGTCGTTCAGCCTGTCGACGGCGAAGGGGCGGGAGAACCGGTCTGCCTTGTTGGCGGGGGTGCGGGCCGCGCAGGACGCCGCGCAGGCGAAGTATGCGGAGACCGGCTCGGTTCGGTCGGCGAACAGCGTGTACGACGAGTACATTCGCCGGCTGCGGGATGTCCTCGGCCAGCAGCGCGCCTCAGCCGATCTGCTGCGGCAGGTGGGGCAGCGACCCGCCTACGACGCGGGGATGGGTGCGCGGAACAGCTCGGCAAACGTTGCCTACGTGCAGGCCCTAATCGGGAGAAACACGGCCACCGCGACGGCCCGGCAGTTCTTCAACAGCGGTTGGGGAAAGCCGGCCTTCAATACCGGAACGCCGTTCGGCCGCGACAACTTCAACGCCCTGTTCGAGTTCCTCGGAGCCGCGGAGGCGGCCGCGCAGGCGAGGTTTGCGCAGACCGGCAACGCCCGGTCGGCTACCCGGCTGTACAACAGCTCCCTGACCAGCCTGCGCAGCATCCTGCGGCAGGCCGGCATGACCGACAAGGCGATCACCGCCCTGCTCGCCTCCTACGGGCACATCACCCTCGGGAACCGCGACGGCGGGGTGTACGAGCACATGGCCGGCGGCGGTCTGCGCCAAGCCCACATCGCAGCCGCCGGCCCCACCCGGTACGCGTACGCGGAGCCAAGTACGGGCGGCGAGCTGTTCGCGCCGAGACACGGTGACTTGGCGAAAACCCGCTCAGAGGTTCAGTGGGCGGTTACCAACTGGTGGGGCGGCGGGCAGATCCCCTGGTCGGGCAAGGGCGGCGGGGCGATGACGATTCGGGTGGTCGTCGACGACGGCGTCGTTGCCGGCCTGGTCCGCGTCGAGGTTGACGAGGCCATGGGCGCGCTTGCCGACGCCACCATCTACCAGACAGCCGCGTAGGGGGGCGACCATGACGACCGCGTTCACGGCCACCGCCGAACCGACGAACTCGCCACCGCGGACACTGCTGGAGCTGACGTACACGGGGCAGACGTCGGCGGTGATTATGCGCACCGACCCGGACGGCGCCGACCGGCCCGTCCGGTTGGGCGAGCCGGCCACCCTCGACGGGTCCGGCACGTGGGTCGGCTACGACTACGAATCGTGGTTCGGGGAACCGTCCACGTACACAGCCACCACCGCCGCCGGCACCCTCACCGCCGGGCCCGTCACCCTCGACGTCGACAAGATTTGGCTGCGCCATCCCGGCGTGCCGTCCCTGTCGATGGAGATCGACTTTCAGGGCGAGGGGGAGCCGGTCCGCCCGGTCAACCAAGCGATCTTGGAGCCGTTGAACCGGCGGGCGCCGATCGTCGTGACGGACGGCCGGCGGCGGGCGAAACGGGACACGATCACCATTCGCACGAAGACCGACGATGAGGCGGCCGCGTTGCTGGCCCTGCTTGACGACGTCGCGGTGCTGCTGCTCGACCTGCCAATCAGCAAGAACTACGGCATGGACCGGCACCAGTACCTGGCGTTGGGTGACCTACGCCAGGCGCGGCTTCGGCCGGACTACTACCCGCACCCGTGGCGAATCTGGACGGCCCCGTACATCGTCGTGGATCGTCCCGCAGGCGGGTTGCAGTCGGAGCGCACCTACGCCTCCGTGCTCGCCGATCTGGCCACGTATACCGCGGTCCGCACCACGTACGGCACCTATACCGACCTGCTCACCGGCAACTGAGGCGGCGCCATGTACGACGTCTCCGACACGTTCCTCGACGCCCTCCGCGGCCCGCACGCCGTCAGCGTGCAGCTCGACATCTGGTATGACGGTGCTCTCCTTCTTGAGAATGTGGAGATCCTCGGCGGGGCGGTGACCGTCGGCTCCGGGGCTGGGGCCCGTCGCACCCTGGACGTGACCCTCGCCGACGCCGGCCTGTGGGACACGGTCAACGTGCTGGGCGCCGAGCTCCGCCCGTACCGGGGGGTCCGCTACCCGTCCGGGGTCGTCGAGCAGGTACCGCTTGGCGTGTTCGGCCTGGACTCGATGAGTGTGCAGATGGCGCCGGGCGGGGGCCTTCAGGTTCGGTCGGCGCCGGACCGTTGGGCGCGCGTGCAAAGGGCGCAGTTCGAGAACCCGAAGACGTCCGTCAGGACCAACAAGATCACCACCGAGATCTATCGCCTGGTGTCGGAGGCCGTCACGTTCGACTCGACCAGCCTGCTCACCACCGACACCACCGTTGTGGGTGCTGTCGTGTGGGACCGGGACCGGTCCGCCGCGGTCGTTGACCTCGCCGAGTCCATCGGGGCGGAGGTGTTTTTCGACCCGGACGGCAACCTCGTCATCCGGGATGTGCCGCTGCTGTCGCAGGTGCCGGTGTGGTCGGTGGATGCGGGCGCGTCGGGGGTGATGCTGGGCGGCGACATGACCCGCGACCGCAGCCGCATGTACAACGTCGTGGTCGCGTCGATGGCGGCCGTGGACGGCAGGACGCCATTCGCGCCGCAAACCGCGGCCGACACCGACACCACCTCACCGACGTACGTGGGCGGGCCGTTCGGCCGCGTGCCATATTTCTACAGCTCGCCCACCTTCAGATCGCCCACCCAGGCACTCCTTGCAGCCCGGGCGAAGCTGCTGCAGTTGAAGGCGGTCAACGCCCAGGTCAACCTGTCCTCCGCGGTCAACCCTGCGCTGGACCGCGGCGACGTGATTACCGTGCTGACGCCGGACGGGGTAAGTGAGCTACACATGATCGACACGGTCACCATCCCGCTAGATGTGGGTGGCGTGCAGCAGATCACCACCAAGTCCGGACGGCCCGACGGCGACGTCCCGGCAGGGGAGTAGCGGATGCGCATCGGAGCCCAACGCCTCGCCGCCGAGCTCGGCCGCGACCGCCCACCGCAGGGTGTCCAATACTGCTGGATGGAACCGGGTGAGGTCACCTCCGTGACGGCCGGTGCCGCGTCGGACGGCAACGATCTGGCCCGGGTCACGTACCGCGGGGTGACCGCCGACGCCGCCTACCTGGCCGGCTACACACCCACCGTCGGCCACGTCGTTGTCCTGCTCATCCAGTCCACCGGTTCGGTCCTGATCCTCGATCAGGTCATCGGCACCCCGTAGGAGGCATCGTGCCCACCACCAGCCGCGGCTACCGCTACCCGGCCGCGTCGTCCGCCCCCAACGTCCCGCTGGACCTGGGCAACCTGGCCGCCGACGTGGACGCCGACATCGCCGCACTGATCGCCTGGACCGACTACACGCCGACGTGGACGGCCGCCACCACCAACCCGGTAGCGGGCGCCAACGCCACCCTGTACGGCCGCTACCAGCAGATCGGCAAGCGGATCACCTACGTCGGATACATCAGCATGGGCAACACGACGACGTACGGGTCCGGGGCGTGGCTGATCAGCCTGCCCGTCACCGCGAAAACCGTCGCCACAGTCCAGGCCCTCTACCCGGGCAGCGCGTACCTGTTCGACAACAGCGTGACCGCGAACCGCCAGCCGGCCGCGGCCGTGCTGTACGACACCACCCACCTGTTCCTGTCGACGATGTCCGGTTCGGCGGCCGCGACGGTCCCGTTCACGTGGGCGACCTCCGACGCCGCGCACTGGTCGATCACCTACGAGGCGGCGTGATGGCCCAGTCAGCGCAGTACCCGGACCTGCGGATGGTCCAGCCGCGCGGCTGGGGCCGCGGCCGCGACGGCAAGGCGCCCCGCTACATCGTCATCCACTACACGGCCGGGTCGGAACGCTCCACCAGCGCCGAGGATGGCGCCGCCTACGACCAGCGCCGCACCGATGGGACATCGACGCACTATTTTGTCGATCGAGACAGTGTCGTGCAGTGCGTCTCCACCGAGGACCGGGCCAACGCCGCCCTCTACAAGGGCAACCGTTTGGGCATCCAGTACGAGCTGTGCGGCACCGTGCAGTCCCGCGCCGAGTGGCTCGACGAGGCATCCCTGGCCACCCTGAAGAACGCGGCGAAGCAGATCGCCCGTGACTGCCTGCGCTACAGCATCCCGGTCCGCCGACTGACCCCACTGGAGACCCGGCGGGCGTGGACCGAGTACCCGGACGGCCCGCGCGGCATCGTCGGGCACGTCGACTGCACGCAGGCGTACCCGGAGGACGGCGGCGACCACACCGACCCTGGCCCGCAGTTCCCGTGGGACGTCCTACTGGGCCTGATCCAAACCGAGCTCGACTCACTGAAGGAGCCACCGGTGTCTCTCACCGCCGACGACATCGTCCAAGCCCAGATCAAGCTCACCGATCCGTGCGCGGAGCGCCTCGGTAAGCCGACCGGCAGCACCTACCGGTCGGACCTGCTACTCCAGCGCGCCGTCATCGACGCGATCGACGCTAACGTTGCCGCTGAGGAGATCCTCGCGCGGGTCACCGTGACCAGCGAGACCGTAGAGCGCAGACTGGCCAGCATTGAGGCGAAGATCGATGAGGTGCTGACAGCGCTGCGCGCCGCCGGCCACTAGACAAGGGGCCACGATGATGCCGCAGTGGCTGCGCAACCTCGTCATGCTGGTGGTGCTGGCGGCGTGGCTGGCGGTGGTCATCGTGACCCTCATCCGGGGCGAACTGCCCGACCCGATCCTCCTCGGCGTGCCGGGCGGGTTGTGGTTGGCGTTGAACCCTCCCAGGATCGGCGGTGGCGGCAGCCCACCGCCGGACGTGTCTACCGCCCCGGCGGATGGGGCAACAACATGACCGTGACTCTCACCTACGCTCTGGCGTCCATCGGCTCGCTGGGCCTGTGGGCCGTTGCCGGGCTGCTCGTCAACCGCCTCATCGTGGACCGACCCGGAAGGGGACGCCGGTGACCGTACCCCCGCGGCTCAAGACGGCTCTGGACTCCAGCCTCGTCACCCGCGCCGTGCAGCTCATCGCCGTGCTGGCGTTGGGGCTGTCGCTGTGGCTGGGCGTGCAACTGCGCGCGCAGACCGCCTGCCAGGCTGCCTACAACGAGGCCAGCAACGCGTCCCAGCGGGCGCGGGCGATGGCCGCCGAGCAGGACCGGCAAGCCCAGGACGAGCTGTTCCGTCAGGTCGCGGACAACCCCCAGTCGACGGTTGTGCACCTGCGCGCCTACCTGGCGCGCAGGGCCGCCGCGAACGCGCAACGCCACGCCAACCCGATACCGGCGCCGCCGTCCCAGACGTGCGGCTGACCTGCTGGAGAGCCACCGTGTGGACCCGTAATTTTTGGCGCCAAGCCCTGGAGCGCCTCGTCAAGACGTTCGCTCAGGCAGCGTTGGCGTTAGTGTCCGGTGACGGCCTGGACATTCTCGACGTCGACTGGCGTTCCGTGGTGGGTGTGTCGACGCTGGCCGCGTTGGCGTCGGTGTTGACGTCGATCGCCACGGCCGACATGGGCGAGCCGGGCGACCCGTCCGCGGTGCGACGCACGGATCCCACCACGTAACTCTTGCTCCCAATTTAGGAGCAACTGGCAGGAAATTAGGAGCATCATGCAGCAGCCGAGCATCGGCCGGGTCGTCCACTACGTCAGCTACGGAACTCCGGGCGGCGAGTACCCGAGCGTCTGCCGCGCCGCGATCATCACTGCGGTGGACGACTACCAGACCCCGCCGGAGGCCAGCGACGGTACGCACCTCGGCCACGTAAGCCTGTGCGTGCTGAACCCCGAGGGCATGTTCTTCAATCGGTCGGTTCTCCAGGCCGAGGGCGAGCAGCTCGGCCGCGGCGGCACATGGCACTGGCCCGAGCGGGTCTGAGCGGATTCGACACCCTAGCCACGAGGGTCATCACCACGAATCTGTGAATGACGAAGGCCCGGCCGGGCGCCGGGCCTTCGTGTACGGGCGCTGGATCTCCGCAGCCCTCAGTGATAGGTCGGGACGGTAAAGTGCCGGCGGACAACATCGATGCTGCGCACGTGCTGTGAGCCGATGTGCGCGCCAGAAAAGGTGCCGGTGTCGGCGTAGAAGTACAGCAAAGCCGACCGGCGACGCCCGCTACTGGCCTTGGTGATCCGCAGGTCGGTTTGGTCGACCGATTCGACCTTGCAGCCATGCCGGGCGAACTCGGCGGCGATTTCCTCGCGGGTCGCGTCGTGGTTCGGCCGGGGCCGCCGGATACGCACCTTCGTGTCGTTCGGACGCTCCCAATCAGGCGGGGAGCAAGAGATGCCCGGCCTCGGCCTGGTGGTCCACCACACTCTGGTCCAGCACGGCGGGCGGTACTCAACGAAGGTGACCGGGGCCAGCCAGGATCGGCCGTCCGCCGACTTGATCTGGTCATCGGGGCGGATGAGTTTCAGGGGCAGGAAGTGGTAGGTGTAAAGGCCGCTGGTTGTCATTCCTCGCTCACCCTTCAACGCGGTAGTCGGCGCCCTCGGCCACGTCCACCTCGTTAACCAGAAGCGCCCGCATCCCCATCTCCAGCGCCTCGCTGAGGGTGACTCTCCGGCCCAGCTCCTTCGAGAGGTCCAGCGCCAGTAATTCCAGCGCTCGCTTGGCCTCAGGCTTCACCGACATGTTCACGTACCCGGTTGCTGTCATGTCCAGTACATTACTGGGTTATCCAGTAAGCGTCAACCATGGCGACGGTGCGCTGGCCGCCCGCCAGGAACGGAGCCCCACCACATGACCGCACGAATCCTCGGCGTCCACGAGGACCGGCCGCCGGCCGACACCGCCGCCGACTACCCCGGCCACACCTGGGGCGGGGCGTTCGTCAGCAACCGCGGGCGGCCGCTGCCGAAGAACACGTCGGCCAAGCGGCTCAAGTCGCTGGTGCTCAACGGCGCCGCCCCGTACACGGATGCCGGCGGCGGGTGCCTGGTCCGCGTGAAGATCGACATGGCGGCGGCCGCCCGGGGCGACTGGGACGAACGGCTCACCGAACTGGGCGCCGTGTGCGTGGGTGAGCGGATCGTGCTGGTCATCTACCACGAGCCCGAAGACAACATGAAGGCCAGCACGTTCGTGCCCGGCTTCAACCGGGCACGGCAGGCCATCAAGGCGGGCGGGCCGTCGGTGGACGTCGCCTACGCGGGTATGGCCTACCAGTGGCGGCCCGGGGCTTCAAAGACTGCAGACGACCCGAAGGCATGGGCGGAAAACCTGCAGGCCGACTTCTACCTTCTGGACGTCTATTTCGGGCAGACCTTCGGGCAGTCCCTCACCCTGGCCAACCATCCCGGGCGGGTCCGCTGGCACGCCCACATGCTCGCCCCTTACCCGGAGCGCCGGGCCGGCCTCGCCGAGTGGGGGCGCATGGCCGACCCTGGCCGGGCCGCAGGCTTCCGGGCCGACTTCGACTGGCTTGCCAACACCGCCGACGGGCGGCGGTACGAGGTGGTGTGCCCGTGGGGTACCGACGGTACCGAGAAGAACGCCGGCTGGCTGCTCGACGACGAGGCCCGCGCGGCGATCCGCGAAGGGTTCGCGCTGCTCGCCCAGCCGAACCAGCCGGCCGGGTTCCGCCCGGCGAGCGTCCCCGACGTGCTCGTGTGCGAGCAATATGGCTGTTTGGTCGCGCAAGACCTCGCCAGTCGTCATACTCATCCGTAGGGCCCATGCGTGCCTTGCGTCCACCCCGACGCTGATGAAGCGCCCCCACCTGCCCTGCGCGGCGGTGGGGGCGCTTCTTTGCGTCCACCCCCGAAAAACCTTGTTGCGCTAGTTGACACAAGGTTTCCCCTCCGGCTAACGTTGTGCACGCAAGCGAAACAACGTTTTTGGGAGACGACGTGAAGCAAGACGCCATCAAGAACAAGACCATCGTCCGCAAGATCCGCGAAGGGGAGTACCTCCACGACGAGACCGGCGTGCGCGTCATCCGCGGCGGCGACGGCCAGTTCCGCATCTACACGACCAACCGGTACGGCAACCCGCGGTACGCCTCCGACGCCGGCCGCACCATGAAGATGGCCCGCCGCGTCGCCACCGGCTACATCCTCCGGGTCCGTGACGCCGTCGCCCAGGCCTACGACGAGGCCGTGGCTGAGGACGCCGCTCGCACCCAGTACGCCATGGAGGTGGCCGCCGCGAAGCGGGGAATCCGGGAGATGCAGATCCCCGCAACCGTCCACTGGCTCGCCCCGACCCTCGGCTTCCAGGCGTGCGGCGAGGCCTACGGAGCCGACGGCATCACCGATGAGGTGGAGCGGGTCACCTGCGGCCCGTGCCTGCTGGTCCTCGACCGCCGCAACGGCCGGACGGTCTGACATGCCGAAGAAGCTCAGCAAACCCCAGTTCCGACTGATCGCCGCAATCCTGCGACAGGGCGGCACCGACGCACCCGCCGACGACGTCTTCACCTCCGGCAACGTCGAAGGTCGATTCCTCACCGCAGCCACCATCAACGCGTGCCTGCGCCACGGCTGGGTCACCCGCGAAAAGCGCGACGGCATCGCCTACTGGTCCGTCACCCTCGCCGGGCACTCCGCCGCCGGACGGTTCAACGAAGGCTTGTACTACGACGCCAAGTACCAAGGGCTCGCCGGAAAGGCCACCCGATGACCACCGACCCGAACCGGCCCCTCGGCATCGCCGCCGTCGCCGAGCTACTAGGCCTCAGCCCCCGCAGCATGCGCACCACCATCACCCGCGCCAAGAACACCGACAACCCGTTCCCGGCGCCCGACGGCCACATTGGCGGCCGCCGCTGGTGGCACCCCAGCCGGAAGGGCGAAATCCTCGCCTGGAAGGCCGCCCGGCCAGGCCCCGGAGCCGGCGGCGGCCGCCCCCGCACCCAGCCGGCAAGGACTGCCGCGCCAAATCCCCCGGGGGTGCACCGTGGCGCTTGAGCCATGCGAAGAGATCGCCTACGAGCATCGATGCTGGGGCAAGTCGTCCTTCGTCGTCTGGGTCGGCGATCCGGTGCGAAAGGCCGTATCGGTCTGCGGGAAGCATGTGACTAAGGCCGTCACAACCCTCGGTGAGCCGGGCGAGGTAGTGTCGGTCCTGCGCCCCACTGCTGAGCTGGCCGCCAAGGATTCTGGTTCGAAGCTAAGCGGCGGTGAGTCGTGGTGACTCGCCTCATCGACGTCGTGTGCGACTACCACCGCGACCGCGTCCTCGACACTCGCCTATGGCCGCGGCGGGCCAACACCTGCCCTAACTGCTCGTACTACAACACAAAGATCCGCCTACTGCCGCACCACGACATGATGCACAGCATTGCCGTCCACGAAACTGGACACGCCGTCGCCTACCTGGCGCTCGGCATCCCCGTGGACGCTGTTGTCCTGCGGCCCGACGGCACGGGACACGTGGAATTCCGGCACATCGACACGCAGCCGATCGGCGTGTGGGCGGGCGCGGCGGCCCTGCGGCACATGCTGTTGCGCCTCGGCTCGCCCTCGACGGCCGACCTTCTCGACGTCATCGCCACCGGCGCAGTCGGCGCGGCCAGCGACTCCGAACAACTGCACACGTTGGCCAGCGACGGAGTCGACATCACAGCACCCCGAGAGACGGCTGACCTCCTGGTCGCCGAGCACTGGTCAGCGATCGAGCAGGCGGTGAGCAGGCTGCTCTCCTGCGGCCGGCTTACCGGCGACGAGATCAAACTGCATGGCCGGGGCCACCTAGTTGCCGGCTCCAACTGAAAGACGCCCGGGAAGGACGCGCCATGACGACCATCGACCCCCAGAACGCTCATGTCACGGTGACCAGTGAGCCCAAGAAGGCCCAATCTTTGAGCAGAGAGGACGTATTCGCCGACGGCGCCATCATCCTGCGTCTCAGCTTTCAACTGAACTGGGTCTACGCCTACGTTGTGAAGCGCGGGACCGGGAAGTGCACTCGACGCCGGTTTCGTCCCGAGCAAACCGTGAAGGTCGAGAAGCTCAGCTACGCTCGCGCCTGACAGACCCAGCACACCTGTCCACGCACAGAAACGCCCCCACTGCCACAACGGCGGTGGGGGCGCTTTCGTGTGCCCGGAAGCTACCGGCGGCGCAGGCCCACCCACCAGAACAGCCACAGCCCGGCCACCGCCACCGCCGCCCAGCCCACAGCCCGGAACGCCGCCGCGACCGCCTCAGGCCACACCAGCACCCCCGCCAACGCGACCAGCCCGGCCAGCACCACCAACCCGAGCCCGGCCACCGCACCACCCCACGAATGCAGATACGGATGCCGGCGGCCGATCTCCATGTCCGCCGCCATCTGCCTACGTTCCCGCCTCGACACCATCCCGACAGACCCCTCCCTGGATCACTGTGCGTAAACCCGACAGGCCCGACAGGGCCCGTCAGCAGAACCCGACAGAACCCCGTCAGACCCCCGACTGTCGGGGTCTGACGGGGTCGCATACGCGCGCGCATTAACGCGAGCCCGGGCTGACGGGCCTGACGGCCGTCAGCCCGTCAGCGCCTACTGCGTGTGAGCGAGCATCTCCGCCCACGTGTACACACCATCCGCCGTGTCGCCCACGCGGGCAAGCTCCCCGCGATCCACCCGGCGGCCCAACTCCTGCGTGATCCACGCCCGACTCCGACCGCACCGGGTGAGGCCGCCCTTAGTGACCACGTGGGCGCGCCGGAACTCCCGCACGCCCTCCTCGCGTAGCTCAGCCAGGATCTGGTCCAGCTCCGTCATCGCCGCCGTGGTCGCCTTCGCCGGCGCCCCACCCGTGAAATCGTGGTCCATGTTCATGCCCTCCTCCGGCATCGGAGCGTCCGGGTCCACCCCGCGCATCTCCGCCGCCAAGTGGTCCGGCACGTCATAGCCGGCCTCCGTAACCTGCGCACTGTCAACCTCCGGATCGTCGGCCGGCGCAAAACCGGCATCCTCATCGCCGTCGTCGTCGACAGCGTCGGCCAGCTCCAGCGGGGCGCCCTTCCACCGGTGCACGGCGTTCGCCTCCACCGACGCCTTCACCTCGTCCGGGTCGGTCAGGCAGGCCCGGGCCGGCGTCACCCACCGCCGCTGATCAATCCCGCCGTCCTCGATGTGGAAGTACCCGGGCTTGAAGTTCTGCCACAACCACGGGGACGCCCCGCCGTTGATCGTGGCCTCCGACAGCACCCAGTCCGCATCACCAGCCTCCGCGATGCCCAAGCAGATGCCGGTGCCGAAGTTCTTCCGGGCGTCCACTGGCATGGTCCGTTGGGAGAAGTTCTGCTGCGCGACGACGAGGATGATGCCCACTGACCTGGCCTTACGCGCCAGCCGGGTAAACCCCTTCTTGTCGGCGGCGATGCTGTCGCCGGCCTCGTCAATGATCACGACCTTGAATGACAAGCCGCAGCCCTTCGTCCATTCGCGCAGGCCACGCGCCGCCAGGTGCTGGGCGCGGGGCCGGATCTCCCGGTTCAGGTCGGCCATATGCCGGCGGGCGTCCCCGTCCGTCAGCGACGGCGGGCGGGCCAGACCCGACAGCAGCGGGCCGACAGTCTGTTCGGCCTTGTCGCCCGTGTCGATGTACTCCAGCTCCGTGTCCGTGCGGGACAGAATCTCGTCGCAGATCTCCTGCAGCACCTCCGACTTACCAGCGCCCGTCATGCCCTGGATCATGATGTGGGAGACAACCTTGCCGCCCCGCTCACCGACCAGCGCCAACAACACCGGCTGGTCGTCCTGGTAGGTGCCCAACCTGATCGGGTGGTCGGCGATCGACGTACCCGGGTGCGACGGGCCCGGCCAGTGAATCGTCTGTTTCAGCACGTCAACGGCCATGAACGACACCTCCACACCGAGCGCGTCGTCGGGGTCGGCCGTCACCGTCGTCCCACCCGGCGGGGTGCGCATCAAACCCGCCATGACGGGCGCCTCCTGGATCGCCTGAGCCTGCGTCGTGCCCGGCTCAAGCTCCGCCTTGACTTTGATCACAGACCCCACCTGCGTCTGCTGCCGCACCGTCGCCCGCAGCAAATGCACCTTGTCGGCCACCTCACCCCACTGCGTCTGACCGCCGCCGTCGACGTCGACACCGGCGCCACGCAGCAGCTTCTTGATGTTCCACGCCAGGCACAGGGCGATGGCGGGCAGCGGATACACCCACCACATGCCGTGCCCCCAGCCCCACGACGTCGCCAGCACCATCCACAGGCCACCCAGCGCGACCGTGGTCGCCGACAGGGCCCTCACGGAGGCATGCCGGGGGCGTGACACCCACAGCGTCAGCCCGACAAGGCCGACCGTCACCGCACCCAAAAACGCCGACACCAGCCCAACACGGTCGAAAGCGCCCCACGCCAGGTGAGCAACCCCGCCCAGCAGGAAGAACGCGACCGCGGCGATCCACGGGGGTAGCAGCCCCCAGATCTGGTTCTCGACGTACACGGCGCCGCCCGGCACGCCTGACGCGGCGGCAGCTACCCGCCTGTCGCTGGTCTTGCGGGACATCAGACGTCCGTCCAATCCATCTCGCGGCCGCTGCGCTTCCGGGCTGCCGGCGCCTCCAGCACCTCGCGGAAGTCGTGGTAAAACCGCTGCCATGCCAGGTTTGCCAGGTTCTTGGCCGCGTTCATAGCGTTCGCCGCCTCCATCAGCGGTTCTTCCACCCGGGCTGCCTTACGCCGCAGGTCAAACCCCATCAGGATCGGAATGCCGGGGGAGTGGGCGATGACATCCTTGATCAGCGGCGCGTCATCGGTAAGCGCGTCCGACGCCGCCTTCGACACCAACTTAACCTGCTTGATGTACTCCTTGATCTTGCGCGGCGACGTCGGATCCTCGTCCCCGAACGGTGCCTCCAGCTTGATCACTGCCATGATGGTGGTGCCTCTCTACTAGGGGGTTGGCGCCGCCACGCTCCGGGGTCGGCCGTGGCGGCGCCGCGAACAATCGGTCATTCCTTCGTGAACATGGCCACCAGTCGGCCGCGGGCCGCAGTCGTTGACATCCGCCCCAGCCCGAACAGGTCGGCCAACTTCGCCACCCGCGACGCGGGCACCCTGGTCGCCAGCCCGTACGCCTCCGACCACGACCCGCACTCACGCAACTGGTCCGGCAGCATCAGCGCCTTACGCCACTCATCCACCCAGTGCGCAACCTCGTCGAAACCGCCACGAGTGCCCGCCTCCAGGTTCGGGCTGCACGGCACCTGGACGGCGCCGCGGAACCCGGTCAGCCGGTCCCCGCCCCACGACAGGAACAAGCCCACCTCGTCCACGTCGCGCACCTCGGGGAACTCGAACACCTGCCGGCCGAACGGGGACCAGCCCCGGTCTGCCTCCACGAACCGCCACCCGCGGCGACCCCGGACGAACTCGCGCAGCCCCTCCACCTGGGTCTGTTCCTGCCGGGCCCGGTACGTCATGCCATCCAGCCACTGCGCCGCCGATCGCAGGTCACGACTGTTGTGGTTCTCCTCCCACCGGTGCACGGCGAACGCACGCCACCAGCCGTGTTCGGCGCGCAACTGCAGCGACCAGCCCACCTCCTCGGTGACCGGGATGGTGCGGGCGGCGAACTCGTGACCGACCGACTCGCTAGTCCAACCAGGGTTACCGGCGACGAACCGGTTCAGTTCCGTCAACTGCTCCAGCGTTGCTGCCATGATGATCCGGCTCCTTCACTGTCGGGACAGACGGTCGGGGATGCCGGGCGGTGGGCTCACACCGGGGGGTACTGAGCCCGCCGCCCCTCTTCTCGCTACCTGCGGTGCGGCTGCGGCGCCCGCCGCAGATGATCCGGAACGTCCTGCACGTGACCCTCCGGGCAGCTACCCAGCCGGCCGGGCTCCGTGTCAACAACACACCGGCACGGCAGGATCACCGTCACCAACTCCGTGTCAGGAATGGTCGCCGTGTCAGCCATTGCTGTCACCGCCGTCCGCGGGCGGACCCGACACCGGACCGCCGGTAACCTCGCGACGTAGATTCCTGGCGGTGGTGTTCTTGACACCGAAAGTTGTCTCGACCTCCGCGTCAATAAGTGCGCGGGCCTTCCGCGCCTCCGCAGATGTCAAGTTGTCGCCGATCGCGGCGAGCCGTTCCCGGATCAGCGCCCGCGCCGCGTCAACGTCATAGCTGGGCTTGCGGCCAGCGCGAGGTGTCGCGGCGACCGTGGCGCGGGCCGTGTCAAGTTCACGCCGGCCAGCCTCCGTCGTCCCCAGCAGCGTCAGCGCCGTGTCAGGATCGGTCGCCACCTTCCACGGGTCTGTGTCAACATCGTCGGTTTCTGACAGGAACCCGTCCATGGGCCTGTTGTCAGGAACGTTCGTGTCAGGAATCAAGAGGATGTCAGGAACGTTCGTGTCAGGAACTGACTTCTTGGCACGACCCCGGGTGTTGCCGTCAGGAACGCCCGTGTCAGGAACCGTGGACGTCAGCGACTCCATGAAGCTGTCAACAACCGGGGCGAAGCTGACAGGGGCGTCTGACAGAATCCGCGGCTTCGTCTTCGACTGCCACCAGTGCGGGCCGGCGCGCCACGCGTCGTACCGGGCGCGCGCGTCATCGGTCGTCGCCGCCGGCTCCCACGACACCAGGTACAAGGTCACCAGCCACCGGAACGGGTGGAGGGCCTTCGCTGCCAGCGGCAGCCGCACCAACGCCGGGTCGAGCTGGCCAGCCTCGCGCATCGCCACCCGGTGCCGCCACCGCGACGTCCGCGACCACAGGAACAGGCTAGAGCCGGTCATGCCGGCCAGCACCCACGCGATCTCCGTCGGAAACTGGTGCTTGTTCAGCCACCAGTGGATCAGCGCCGCGGACCCCGCCACGTAGGCGAGCATGCCGAGGCGCAGCAGACCGGTGGAGTCGCGGGCCAAGAGGTGCTGGTCGTACAGGTGCATCAGGTGCGCGGCGCCACCCTCGGCGCACATCGCCACCGCCACACCGAGCAGCATCCCCGCCACGTAGCCGGCCCACGTGTGGCCCGACACGGCGGACACATCCGAGCCGGCCATCGCCTTCGCGACCCTGCCGCCGACGGTGTCGGTGAACACCGCGATCTGCAGCACGGCGGCCGTACCCAGCGCAGCCACCGGCGCCACATAGCGAATCCGCGCCGACCGCACCTTGGGCTCCACCGGCTTCGCGGCCGGCTTCGCAGCCACCGGCTTGGCGGTCACCTTCCGCACCTTGGCCGGCTTCACGCCCACCCGCCGGGCCCTCACTGCGCGCCCCCGGCCTGCCGGTCCCACCGGCCCGCGACCGCGTACGACACCACCCCGGACACGACCATCACGCCGACCGCGGCGGCCGGCGCCGACGGCCACATGTCCACGAACACGGCGGCCGTTCCCGCACCCCACGCGGCCAACAGCACCGCCCGAGCCCGGGCCGTGGCGTCCATCCGGCCACCACGCCACACCCCGCCAGGCTGCCGCTCCGCCCCGCACCTGCAGCGCACCACCGGCACCGGGTCGCCGCCGCCGGCCTGGTCGATGACCCGGCCATGCTCGGCGGCGCGGTGCTGATGCCCCCTGCCTGCGATAGTCTGTGATCTCACGACGGACTCCCATCCGTAGTACCGGGGCCCGCCACCTCCTGCCGAGGTGGCGGGTTTCTTGCTGTCCGGGCCCCCTTGCGACCCGATGTCTTGCGTGTCTTGCGTGTCTTGCGACTTCTACGCTAGCGTGTGGGCATGCCAAACGCAACACCACCCAAGCGGGTAACCCATAAGTCCGAAGAGGTCCGCCGGAAACTCGCGACGATGCTGCGCCTCGCCGAAAAAGGCACCCACGTGGGCGTCAAGCGCTACGACGAACTCATCGCCGTCTTCGTGCCCCTCGACTGGTACGAGCAGGCATCCGCCCTCATGGACCGCGAGCACGGCCAGTGAAAACCCTCATCCGCCGCGTCCGCGACACCCGGCACACACGCACCATCACCGCCGCCCTCGCCGGCCGCAGCCTCGACCAACTCTTCGACGACCTCGACCACCACAGCCAGCAAAAGGACCGCCGTGAGAGACCTCAACCCTGACCAGCTCGCCCAGGCCAGCCGAGAACAGCTCACCGACCACATCGCCCAGCTTCAGCAGGACCGGGCCGACCTGCTCGCCGCACTCGACGAAACCCGCGCACAGCTCCACGCCATCGGCGGGATGCGGATCATCCACCACCACGGCCGCCAGCTACGCGTCATCACCGCCGCCCACCACGACCGGCTATGCCGGGCCCGCGTCGGCACCCCGCAAGGCAGCACGCCCGACGTTGTCCACTGCGCCGCCTGCGGCCTCTGCTACCCGCCACCACCGACGACAACCAAGCCACCGGAGGTAATCGTGGATAGCTCTGAATACCGCGAATGGGAACGCCAGCAGCGCGAGCAGCACGACCGCTCCACCGCAGCCAACATCCGCAAGCACCGCGAGAACGGGACGCTCGGCAACGTCGTCGCCAAGCAGGACCCGAAGACCCGCAAGCGCATCCACGACCTCGACCGCCGCCACAACGCAGGAGGACCCCGGTGAAGGCCGAAGTAACCCCGCAGCACCGCGCCGAGGTTATCGCCGGGCTGCGCGCGATGGCCCAATTCCTCGAAGACCGCCCCGAGATTCCCTGCCCACAGTCCGTGCGCATGCAGCACTCCTACGTCGACACCTACGACAAGGTCACGGGAAAGCTAACCCACTCCACCGACGCCGAGAAGATCGCGTTCGTCCAGGCCGCCGCCAGTCAGCTCGGCATCGAACCGCGGATCTACGACGACGGCACCGGCGCGGTCCTGGAGTACGCGGTCGCCGCGAGAACCACCTACACCGTGCACGCCAAGCTGCTCGACGACGGAACCGCCGAGGCGGTGAACGCCTGATGACCGGTCAGCCTCACGTCGCCATCCACCCGGGCCACCGCTTCACCACCGTCACCATCGACGGCGCCACCGTCGCCGCCCAGTGGAAGGCAAGCCCCGGCGGCCCCTGGTACGTCACCGACGGAACCGGGCCCGCCAGCCAGCACGCCACCCGCGGCGAGGCCGACGCACAGGTGGCCGAGCACGTGGCCCACGCCCTTGAGTCCGTGCCCGCCCTGACCAGCCAGGAGGCATCTCGTGAATAGCTCTCTTCAGCCGACGCTGCCCCGCGTTGTGCTGCTCAGCGACGTCAGCAACGGACTCATCGTGGCCGAGCCGTCCAGCGAGACCATCTGGCGCGACGAGCGACTCAGCGGCTTCTACGACCCGTTCACCGCCACCCGAACCAAGATCACCGCCCGGGCTCGCGAGCTTGAACAAGCCGGGTGGATCAAGCCCGGGCCGAACAACACCTACCAGCTCACCGACGAGGGCAAGGCGATCCTCGCTGCCCGCACCGGCCGACCTGCGCAGGAGGGATGACCGTGCCTACCTCTGAACCCAGCCCTTGCGGCGCCGCACTCTCGGCCCGGTGCTTCAACGGCGAGGCCGGGTGCGTCACGCACCCCACCCGCGAAGTGCTCGACGACTACGAACGCGACCACCGCGCCCACGTCAATGACGCCCTGTCGCACGCAGGCATCTGGACCGAAGAAGACGACCTGGCGTGCTGCGGACCGCTCCCCGGCGAGGACACGACCGTTACCCGTCCTTATGTCGCGGAGGGCAGTGCGACCGAGCACATGTCCCCGGATCACAACCTGTTCCGGTGCAAGCACCCTGACTGCCGCCGTGACGCCCAAGCAGCGGCCGAGCACGTCCCGGGTCACTGCGGCCCAGGAAGCGCTTGCTGCGGTGGAGACGACTGCGCTGGCCGGTGCACGCCGGGTACCGCGCCAAATCCCCCGGAGGAGGCGCGATGAGCCGCCCGGCGCTCGGCAAGATCGCCGAGGGCGACGAGGTGTTCGTGTGGCCGCGCAAGTACGGACGTGGCGGTCCCAACGAGCCGGTGGCCGCGAACGTAACCAAGGTCGCCCGGGTCTGGATCGAGCTGATCGAGGGGCAGCCCCACCTCGGCGGCGTCCACCGCCGTGAGTGGCGGATGCGGCGCGACACCCAGAACGAGGGGCAAGGGCACTACTCCGCACGTTTCGTCACGGCTGACCAGCTGGCCTACGACAAGCGGGTATCGGAGGCCGACCGGGTCCTGCGGGAGCAGGGGATCGATCTGCGGCGTGAGTCGCCGTGGTCGGCGCCCGAGGAGCGTGTACGGCTCGCTGATCTGCTCCGCACAGCTATCGGTTCTTACCCCTCCCCGACGTCCGGGGAGGACGCGCGATGACGACCATCGACCCTCAGAACCCTCGCTACGGAAGCGTCGACTCCTTCGCGGAGATAATCCGCGACACCCTGGCCGCCGTCTCCGTCGCCTACCGGCTCGACCACATCGACTCGGTCACGACCGGGATCCTGCGGTCCCTAATCAGCGGTCCAGGAACGGACAGCGAGGTCCGCACCTGGTTCCGCAACGCCCTGGACGCCGGAGACCTGGTGCGCGCCGAGCTGGTGCCGAAGGGCAAGCCGCAGCCCGAGCACGACGAAGAGGTTCCCTGTGCACTGACCACACACCACCGGACGCACCGGTGGGTGCAACTGCCGGGCCGCTGGCGCACCTGCCCGGGCGTGAGGACTACCAGCCCGAAGCTGGAGCAGCCGGGCGGTGATGCCCGATGAACGGCTGGATCATCCTTCTCGGCTACATCCTTGGGGCGGTGCTGAGCTGGCGCTCGCTAACCGTAAGCCTGCTCATGGACCTCGAAGAGGTGGGCACCCTCAACAGCGGTGACCGGGCGACGGCCGCGGTGTTCGGGACCATGTGCGCTGCCGTTTGGCCAGTATCGCTGCCAGCCCGCGCGGGCTGGCGGGTGCTTAAGAGGACAGCGGTGCTGCAGACCCCGAAGGAGAAGCTCGCCGCCCAGGAGCGAGAGCTTCGCGAGCTGCGCCGTCAGGCCCGCGAGTACGGCCTGCCAATGCCCTCCGAGCAGGACATGAGGACTACCGAGACGTCTCCCTCATCGGGGGTGGGCCGTGACTGAGGTTCAGAAGATCGTCGAGCTGCTCAAGGAGCACGGCGTTGTCAACGGCGACTACGACCCGGCGAACGGAACGTGGGAAGTCGAGACCAAGACCTGGTGGTACGAGGAACTCGCGAAAGCCGTCATCGAGGCGTGTGCCAGCCAGGAAACGACGGACTCCAGCCCGAGTTCATCGCAGGGCGGTGCGCCGTGACGCTATGCGCCCCCTGCGGTGTCGGGGTGTCGTGCTTCCTGCACGACAGCCCGGCCGCTGACACCTACCAGCCCCGGCCCGCCACGCAGAACCGCATCGACCACGAGTGGTGGTGCCCCGAGGACGCTCAATGCGAGTGCTTCGGCAAGCCCGACGGCCCGCCCGTCACGGATACCGAGACGAACACCAGGAAGGAGTAACGCCATGACCGACCCGTGCGGCATCGACACCATCCCCCTGTTCGACATCCCCGAACCCCGCACACCCGCCACGACCGCCACCCGCGCACCCGTACCACCCGTGTGGACCACCTACAGCGGCAAACCCGTCGCATGCCACATCTGCCAAGAGGTGTGCCACCGCACCCGCCACGACCGCCCCGCAACTGGACCAGCCCCCGCCCACGCACGTCGCGTCCGCCGCGATCCCAACACCGGGGAACGCAAGCTGTACTGCAAACCCCACGCCGAACCCATCGAAGCCGCCGACAAGACCGACAAGAAAGGCTGACCGCCATGCCGTACGGACAAGGACGCACCAACCGCGAACTCAAAAAGGCCGCCCGCGACTACGCCAAAACCGACGACACCCACACCTACGAGATCACCACCCCCGCAGGCACCGTCATCACCGTCAACGGCATCAACTCGGCGAAGGCCGTGGCCGGCAAAGACGGCACCATCCGGAAGGTCAGCTAACCGCCAGTGACCCACCCCATCGCAGCCACGTTCGCCGGCAACCTGATCGGCCTGATCGGCCTCCTCGCCTACATGCCCATCCGCCACCGCCGCCGGCCCGGCCGGCACCGACAGCCCAGGAGAACCCCATGATCCGCGCCACCGGTCACCTGCTACGCATCTACCAAGAAACCCGCGTTGACGCCCTCATCGACGACCCCGGCGGCAACCCCGACGCCCACGCCCTGCAAGCCGTCCTCGACATCGTTGAGCCCGCCATCATCGACGCCATCCGCGAACGGATCCGCGCATACGCCAACAACCTCCACGCCATCCACAACGCCATCGCCGACGAAGACAACCTGCCCACCGCCGAACAAGTCCGCAACCTGCTGCGCCTGCTCGCCGTCCCCGACGGGCCCCTCGCCCTACCACCCGCCACCACCCTCGCGCAGGCACACCACTAACCGGACACCCGAACGACAAGCGCCCCCCACCAGACAGTGAGGGGCGCTTGTGTTTTCACTGCAGAAACCATGCCAAAGTCGGACAACCCGACATACGATGGTCTCCTTCACACCATGATCATCGGCACGAACGGCATACCCCGGCTTGCCCCCGGAGGTGCGCCACCAACGACCAGCCAGACCCCTGCTCAAGAGCCGGCGGCACCAACGGTAAGGCAAGACGCACCCGCCGGCACGCCAGGGGCACACCCGACGGAGCACCCATGCCCGCACGCGACCCGCAACAACGCGCCGCCATCGCCGAACGCGCCCGCGCCGCCTACCGCAACCACATCCGCGACGAACTCATCCAAGCCGGCCACAGCCCCGACGAAGCCGCCGGCCTCATCGACACCGTCATCAGCACCCGCCGCACCGGCGCCGGCCATAAAGGCGCCGCCATCGCCCGCCAACGCGCCGCCGACTACCGGGCCATGGTCGAACACCGCGACGACACCCTCGCCGCCCTGGACGCCCACCTCAACGCCATCGAAGACATCCGAGACAGGGTCAACGACCTGCGCACCGCCGTCGCCAACCTCGGCGGCCCCCGATGAGCGCCATTCCGCACATCCAGTCCATGCGGCCCGAGCCCCGCCGCGACCAATACGGCCGCTACGTCCTACCCGACCCCGCCACCGGCCAAGAACGGTCCTGGACCCGCGCCACCACCATCGCCCACACCCTCGACGACACCCACCACCTCGCCCAATGGCAGCGGCGCATGGTCCTGCAAGGCGTCGCCGCCGCACCCGAACTCCTCGCCGGAGTCCCCGAACTCGCCGCCGAGCTCGCCGCAGCCGGCGACGACTGGCGCGCCGCGAAGGCGGTAAAACAGCAGCTCGACGCCGTCTGCGACGACGCCGCCAAAACAGCCGGAGCCGGCGACGGCGCCCTCTGGGGCACCCTGCTGCACACCATCACCGAATACGCCGATGCCGGCCGCCTCCACGAAATCGCCGACCAGATCCCCGACGGGCTCACCGACGACCTCACCGCCTACCGGTTCACCATGGACACCGCCGGCATCGGCCGCCCACCCGAATACATCGAACGGATCCTCGTCAACACCCGCGTCGACTCCGCCGGCACCACCGACCGCATCCTCACCATGCCCGCACCCTGCCCCGCCTGCGGCGGCACGTTGAAGATCGGCGACCTGAAGACGCAGAAGAGCATCTTCGACTACCTGTCCATCTGCATCCAGCTCGCCGAATACGCGTACGCCGACAACCTCATCGACCCCGCCACCGGTGACCTCGCACCCATGCCCGACGGGCTGTGCCGATGCACCGGCATCGTGATGCACCTCCCCGTCGGCAAAGCCACCTGCACTCTTCATGAACTCGACCTGGTCGCCGGGTGGAAGGCCGCCCAAGCCGCCCACACCGTCCGCCAAATCCGCGCCCGCGGCAAAGGCATGGGACGCCCCTGGACAGCCCCCACGCCGGCCGTGCCCGACGGGGACCGGGTGCTGCGGCTCATCGCCTCCGCCAACCACCCCGACGCCCTCACCGCCCTGTGGCGCGACCTGCAGCCCCGCGGCCAATGGACCGACGCCCACACGGCCGCCGCCGCCGCCCGCAAAGCCCAACTCACCGCCAACACCTGAGGAGACACCCATGCCCATCGGCGTCAGCCCGGCCCCCTACGTGAGCTTCGAAAACCCTGGCGAACGGCACGGCGGCACCATCGTCGACTTCCGCATCGTCCAAGCCGTCGACTTCGACACCAAGAGGCCCCTCTACTTCTGCGACGGCGGCCGCGGCTTCGACCCCTACGACGAAGACGGCAAGCCCAACCAGCCCATCACCCAGTGGGAAATCACCGTCGACACCGGGGAAGAGGACGACAACGGCGATACCGAACGCCGCATCTTCCTCGACCCCCGCCGCGGCAAGCGAGGCACCGCCCTCGAAGGCAAGCGCGGCGGCGACGCCGTCACCGCAGCCATCCGCAAAGCCGGCGCCCACCGCGTCGGCCTCGAAATCGGCGGACGGCTCACCCTCACCTTCACCGGCAAGGCCAAGGACGGCAACGGGCCCAAAACCAACACCTGGACCGCCGAATACGAGCCGCCCGTCGGTGGGCCCGGCAGCGGCAAGCCCGTCAACGAAACCATCTACCTCGTCGGCGGCGGCACCTGGCCCCGGCCCGAAGACCACGTCGCCACGGCCAACCCCGCCGCCCGAATCCCCAACGCGTCTGTGGAAAACCCTGCGGATCAAGGCCCCGCGGCGACGTTCGCCGAACAGCGGCAGGCGCACGACCTGGCCGCCGCCACCCGCGAAGCCACCGACCAGCTCGCCCGCGCCCACGCCTCCTCGCCGCTGCTGAACCGCAGCGCGCCGGCCGCGACCGTGTTCGAGGAGAAACCGCCGTTCTAAGAAACACGCCAGCTCAGAGCGGTTGACGATCAACCGTTGACCGTTACTGTGTAGGCATGGACACCGACGAGATGAGGCGGCGGCAGACGCAAGCCGCAACCGAAGCCCGCAAAGCCGCCGCCCAGAAGCGCCGCGAAGAGAAAGCCGCCCAGATGCTCCGGGCGGCCGGCTGGCACGTCCAGCCGCCGCCCCCGCAAACCGACTGAGCACACGAAAAAGCGGCCGGGGGACCAGCCCGACCGCTCCAGGGGAACCAAACAACACCGGCAGTCTACAGGACTCCATCGGCCTGCCGGGGAAAGGCAACAATGCCCAGCGACAACGGACAAACCGGGCGACCCGCCGAATACATCGACGGCTGCGACTCCACCACGCGGCGGGAGCTCCACCAGGCATCCGCCATCGACCCCGCCGTCACCCGCGAACGCGGCTACGAAACCATCACCCGCCCCAACAACAGCGACGACCAGCAACGCCAGCGCCTGCGCAAGATCCGCATCCCCGGATGGGCCACCAACGAGGATCGGTACTACCCCGGCATCCTGATCCCCCTCTGGTCACCCACTGGCGCCAAGATCAGTTACCAGTGGAAGCCGCGCGTCGCCGTCCCCAACCGCGACGGCAAAAAGATGAAATACGCCTCGCAGCAGGGGCGCAGCAGCGTCCTCGACGTCCACCCCCGCTGGACCACCCTGCACGACGGCGTCGTACCGCCCATCCGCGACACCACCCAGGCCCTCTGGATCACCGAAGGCGTCAAAAAGGCCGACTCGCTAACCTCCCGCGGGGCCGTCACGATCGCCCTCAACGGCGTCTACAACTGGCGCAGCAACCTCGGCACCCTCGGCGACTGGGAAGACGTCCCCCTCACCAACCGCACCGTCTACGTGTGCTTCGACGCCGACGCCACCACCAACCCCATGGTCCTGCGCGCCATGACCCGCCTCGGCCGCTGGCTCAAATCCAAAGGCGCCGACCCCCGCTACGTCATCCCACCCGCCCACCTCGGCGAAACCGCCACCAAAGGCGTCGACGACTACTTCGCGGCCGGCGGCACCATCGACGAACTCCTAGAACGCGCCGCCCGCACCCCACCCCAGCCCCCCTCGCAAGAAGACCCCTTCACCGACTCAGCCCTCGCCGAACTCGTCGCCCACGACGCCCTCGCCGACCAATACCTCCACGTCACCAATCTCGGCTGGTACACCTACGACGGGCGCGTCTGGAAGCCCGTAGCCGACGGCGCCGCCGTCGAAGCCGTCCGCGAATACCTCCGCGACCGCTACCGCGCAGCCCTCGCCGAAGCCGCCGACGCCCTCCGGCGCGGCGACGTCGTCACCGGCGACGACATCGACCAATGGCGCCGCGTCCAATCCGCCAAGGTCATCAACGCCGTGCTCTCGCTCGCCCGCAACATCGACGGCGTAGCCGCCGACATCCGCGACTTCGACAGCCACCACGACCTGCTAAACACCCCCGACGGCGTCCTCGACCTACGCACCCTCGACACCATCCCCCACGACCCCAGCCTTAAATTCACGAAAATCACTGCCGTCGGCTTCGACCCCGGCGCGGAAAGCCACGACCTCAAAACCGCCCTCCAAGCCGTCCCCGACGACACCCTCGACTGGCTACAGATGCGCCTCGGTCAGGCCATCACCGGATACGAGCCAGACGACGACCGCCTCCTCCTCTTCCAAGGCGGCGGCAGCAACGGCAAGACCGTCCTCCTCGGCGGCGTCCGCGCAGCCCTCGGCAGCTACGCCGCCAGCATCCCCAACACCCTGCTCCTCACCGGCGGCAAAGAAGCCGGCGGCCGCGCCACCCCCGAGAAAATGACCCTGCAAGGCGTCCGCATGGGCTACATGGAGGAAACCGCCGAAGGCCGGCACCTCGACGTCCAAGCGCTCAAGGAAGTCGTCGGCAACCGCACCATCACCGCCCGGCAGCTCTACAAAGGCTTCGTCGAATTCGGCACCACGCACACCCTGTTCCTCAACACGAACCCGCTACCCGAGGTGCGCGACACCGACCACGGCACCTGGCGGCGCCTGCTGCGCGTCCCCTTCCCCTACACGTTCGTCGGCCCCAACGACCCCCTCGGCCCCGGCCACCGGCGCGGCGACCCCGGCATCAAGCGGCGCATGGTGGAGCGGCCCACCCGCGAAAACCAAGCCGCCACCCTGGCATGGCTGGTCATCGGAGCCCACGCCTGGTACCTGCAGGACCAGAACCTCAGCGTCGAGCCCATCCCGCGCAGCGTCCAGGAAGCCACCGCCGAATGGCGCGCCTACGCCGACCCGATCATCCGATTCATGATCACCCACACCGTGGCCAAGCCGACGGCGTGGATCGAAACGGCCGAACTGGTTCGCGTGCTGCGCGGCTGGATGCTCGACCAGGGCATGCAGCCCGGCGCCACCAACATGCTCACCAATCGGGTCAAAAGCCACTCGGGCCTCCCCAACGGGGCAGTGGCGCAACAGATCCGCACCGCGAACTACGGCGCCCCGAGCAGGCACGGCGGCGAGGGGTCGCCCGGACGGGTGGCGGCCCGCGTGCAGGCGCTCCTCGGCGTCGAGTGGCTTCCACTCGACGAAAGGTCCTGACCTGCGGAAATGCAAAAGTGGCAGGGGGTGGCAGGGGGTTTTTAAAACTTTCTGAAGTTCGTACGCGCGTGGAGAAGTTTTCAAAACCCCGTGCCACCCCGTGCCAACCCCCTGCCACCGCCACGTTTGCGCAGGTCAGAGCCTTGCAAGTGCCAAAACACGCCTCGCCTAGAGCGACCTAGGACGCTGGAGGAGATGTGACCCGCCCAGACCCGCCTCGCCGCCCCGGTTGGCCCCGTTGCGCCCGCTGTGAGTGGCCGCTCAACCCCGCTGCCGCGGCCGGCGGCCACACCACCCGCCCCGGCTGCGACCCCGACGCCGACCCGCGACCCCTCGCCACCGTCACCCAGCTACGCCCACGCACCCACCAGGGGGACCAGTGACAGAACTGCCCGACCTGCCGCCGACCGCCGTTGGCATCGACCCGTCACTAACCGGCACGGGCATTGCCCACTCCGACGGCCGGTGCGCCCGCGTCGGCAAGACCGGGATCTCCGCGTTGCCGCTGCTGACGCGGGTCGCGGCCGTCGACAGCCTCGTCGTGCAGATCCTGCACGAGGTGGGTCGCCCCGACGTTGTGCTGATCGAGACCCCGGCCTACTCCAGTGCGAGCGGCGCCGCCCTGGAACGCCACGCCCTGTGGTGGACGCTGGTCCGCGCCCTGCGTGACTGGGGCATTCCCGTCGCCGAGGTGAGCATTCAGCGGCGCATGCGGTATGCGACGGGTCGCGGTCAGGCCACCAAGGGCCAGGTGATCGAGGCCGTGACCCGCAGGTGGCCGGCGTTCGCGCATGGCGGGGACGACAACATGGCCGACGCGGCTGTGCTCGCCGCGATGGGGGCCCACTGGCTGGGTGTGCCGCTCGCCCCGGTGCCGCAGACCCACGCCGCCGCTCTCGACGGCGTTGACTGGCCGGTGCTGCCCCGATGATGCATAGCTGGGAGGTCACCCGTCGCGACGGCACGAAGCTGTTCCTGGTGTGCCACTGCGCGTGGTGTGAGGCGATGCGCCGGATCCTGCCCCGCCTGGACGCCCTGATCGACGACGTGGTTTTGGCAGGGCAGGATCCGCCCGGCCCGGGCCCGGATCGGGCGGCGTAGGTGGCCACGATCATCGACGCGTTCGCGGCCCGCGCCGTGCCGGCCTTCGTGCTGGACGGCCCCGCGGCGTGCTCCGGCATGCCCACGAAGGTTTTCTTTCCGGAGCCTGAGTCCCCGGCGGCGTTGCGTAAGGCGCGGCGGGTTTGCCTGCGTTGCCCGCTGTATGCGCCGTGCGGCCGGTGGGCGGTCGAAACCGGGCAGCAGTTCGGCGTGTGGGGCGGGATGAGCCGCGGTGAGCGTGAGCGGGTGCGGGGCGAGATGGGGGCGAGGAAGCGATGACGCCAGAGCAGTTGTGGGCGACGGTGAGCTTGTGGTCGCTGCGCCGCAGCCTCGCAGCCCTGTCCAGGGCCGCCGTGGCGGCCTCGGGGGCGCAGTCTGGGGATCTGGGTACCGTGCAGGGTTGGCGGCCCGGCAGCGGCGTTCTCAGCGGGTCTCATGGGGATGTGGTCGGTGAGGCTGTTGCGCGCGGTGGCACTGATGTGGCCGACGAGTACCAGGGCCAGCATCGCGCCGCTCGCGAGACGGTTATGTGGGTGGCGGGCAACGTTCGCGTCACCGCCTCGTCGGACGTGGATGACACCCTCGCCGGCCTGATCGCCGCCGCCGGCACGTGGCCCGGCACGCTCGCGTGGCGCGTTCACCAGTGGATGGACCACGAGGATCAGCGGGTTCGGCGTGTGCTGCGCGAGCCCGCCGACCGGCACCCGATTCCGCAACTGCGCTGCCCCGCGTGTGGCCTGTCCGGCATGCTCGCCCTACTCACCGCCCCGCCGCAGGGCCAGCGCCCGGTCGCCTGTGCCTCGGCGATCTGCGTGTGTGCCGGCCCTGGGTGTGCGTGTGGCGTTTCGCAGCCGGCGCAAGGTCTGCCCCACGTTTGGACGCAGCCGCAGTTGACTGAGCTGTTCCAGGCCCGCGACGCGGCCGCGCGGGGGGCGGCGTGATCGTCGACGACGCAGGCCGGGAATGGGACACCGGCGCCAATATCGCCCACCGCCTCGGCGGCGGTGTCACCGCGTCGATGGTGCGTGACTGGGCCCGGCATCAGGGGCTGACTCGTAGGCGGATCACCGACGACGCTGGCCGTCCCAGGGTGGTTTACGTCGTGGAGGAGGCGGCTGTGATCAACCGGGATGTGCAGGCGCGTGGGCGTGGCCGTGGCCGGCGTGCTTGACATCGGCCCATCCATATCCCACACTGCGACCTAGATCAGTCTGCACACAGCCCGGCCAGCCTCCCCGCATGGTCGGGCTGTTGCGTGTTCGGGGCGGTGGCCAGTGCGTATACCCGTCCTGTGGCTACGCCGCCTGCATGCCGCTCTTACCATCCTGTGGCTGCTGCTGATCGTGCCAACCCTGCTGTGGTGGCGCCACTCCGTACCATGGTTGTTGTTCGTCTCCATCTACGCGATCGTCATCTCCCACGCCACGGCGTGGCAGGCGGCCCGCGCTGAGGATGCGGCCGACTGATGCCCCGCGCAATGACCGTCTGCCCCACCCGCGGCTGCCCCAACCTCACCCCAGGCGGCCGCTGCGCCGCGTGCAGAGGCGCCGCCGACAGAGCCAGGGGCACGGCAGCGCAGCGTGGCTACACGGGCCGCTGGCGGCGTACACGTGCCTCCCAGCTACGCCGTCAGCCCTTGTGTTGGTGTGGTGCGGTTGCCACGGATGTGGACCACATCGACGGCCTCGGGCCGAGCGGTCCGCGCGGCCACGACCTGGACAACCTGAGGTCGCTGTGCCACCGGCATCACAGCCAGCGCACGGCGAGGGACCAGCCGGGAGGGTGGGCCGCACGGTGAGCATGCACCTCAGCCTCGACGGCTTCGAGGGCTTGGCCGACGACATGGACCGGGCCGGCAGCAGAGTGGCCGATGAGCTGTACCCCGTGGTCAAGAAGGCTGCGGTGAACATCAAGCGTGTGTGGCGCCGCAAGGCTAAGCGCACCGGTGGCGCCCACGGCAAGCTGTACTGGCTGGCCATCGACTTCGACCTAGGTCGCCTCGGCGACCGCATCGACGCGGAGATCGGGCCACGCGCCGAGCTGCCACAGGGCGGCATGGGCAGAGGGTTCGAGTACGGCAGCGTGCACACCGCGCCACACCCGGACGGTGAGGCCGCGGTTGAGGCGGAGGCGCCACGCTTCCGGGTTCAGGCCGAGGCTGCCGTGTACCGCGCGCTGGATCACTGAGCGTGACGAATCCACGCCTGTCGCATCGACGGGGGTGGGGACGGACCTCTTGATCTATATAGGCAGGAGACCGCGGGGGAGGTGGCTCGCTGTGCAGACCCCTGAGTTCGTTGACGTATCAACTACTTCGCTTTGGGAGGTGACTGGCTGTGACGGAAGCTCCGGAGGGCCTCGGCGCCGGTGGCCTCGCTTTGTGGAAGGCGATCGACGGTGTGCACGACCTGGACGC
>DASULK010000270.1:0-27957 GCA_036278255.1 Micromonospora sp. | reverse complement strand
GCCGAGCCGCCCGAACCTCCGAGAATGTCGCTCACCACGATGGCGCCGAGAACCAGGAAGTTGACCGCCAACAGAGCCCAGAGCGCCAACACGATCCGGTGGAACGTGTCGCCGCGGCGCAGTAGCACCAGGGTCATCACGATCCCGACGATCCCGTAGGCGCCGAGGAAGTCGCCGTAGTACAGCAGGGCGGCGTGCGCGAACCCGAAGACGACGAGCCAGAGGTTGCGGCGCAACAGCACCGAGCGGACCCGCTTCGGCGTGGTGCCGGAGGCGTCCTGGCGGCGGGCGAGCTGGACGATGCCGTAGCCGAACATCACGGCGAAGACCGGATACCCGCGAGCGTGGACGAGTTCGAAGAGCAGGAAGTTGAGGCCGCGCTCGGCGCCCTGCGGCGTCGCGTCGAGACCCGGCTCGCCCGCGAAGACAACTCCGGCGACGTTGGCCACCGCGATGATCAGCAGCATCGCTCCCCGGGCCAGGTCCGGTGCGAGGGCGCGTTCGGCGCGCCGCACCGGTCCTCTCGATATCCGCGGTGCGGTGTCAATGCTCATGTTCGTCCCTCTCTCCAGACGATTTACTTTCAGAGACAAAGTATCAAACGCATACTAATGTGGTCTGGCATGATGGTCCCTGGTCTCCGCAAGGGGCGAACGAGGGGGTTATGACCAGCGACGACGTCATTCCCGCGCCGCTACGCCGGCTGTGGAGGCTGCCGGAGTCCTCGCGTCTCGGGCGGCCCGCAACCCTCGACGTCGACCGCATCGTCGCCGCCGCCGTGCAGATCGCGGACCGCGACGGGCTCGGCGGCGTGACGCTACCCAAGGTCGCCGAGAGCCTCGGCTTCACCGGGATGTCGCTCTACCGGCACGTCGGGTCCAAGGACGAACTGCTCACCCTCATGGCCGACTACGCCCTGGGCGCCCCACCGGACCTCGATACCGACGACTGGCGTGACGGGCTGCGCAAGTGGGCCTTCGCCCAGCGCGCACTGTTGCAGCGTCGCCCGTGGCTGACCCGCATACCCACCTCCGGACCACCCTCCGGGCCGCACCAGATCGCCTGGATGGAGGTCGCGCTGACGATCATGTCCCGCACCCGCCTCGACTGGGCCCACAAGGTCGGTGCCCTGTTGCTGATCAGCGGTTACGTGCTCCAGTCGGTGCGGCAGTACCACGAACTCGCCGAAGGCAGGGCCGAAGGCCAAGGGCAGGCCGACGCCGAGCGCGACTACGGCCGCGCGCTGGCGCAGCTCGTCGAGCCCGAACGCTTCCCCGAGACCGCCCGGCTGTTCTCCTCGATGCTGTTCGAGGCGCCGCCGTCGGACACCCCCGACGCAGCGGTCGCCGACGCGGACTTCTCGCTCGGGCTGGAGCTGATCCTCGACGGCGTCGCCGTCCAGATCGAGCGCTCCGGCCTGGCCGACAGATAGAACCTCTGGCCAGCGGACATAACCACCTACCCCAGCCGCCCCAGGGAGTACGCTGGCCGTCGTCGCCCGGGCGCAAGGGGCCGTAGGCGGCGCCCGACAACTTCGTTACCGCAGAAGCGCAGACCAGCAGCGAGGGCCTGTTTCAGGCGGCGCTCTCGGAGATGGCTGATGATCATGCTGGACAGGATTGAGACGAGTTCGGCGCTCTGTCCCGAAGCGAAGGCGGCAGCCTGCTCCCTTATGCGCGACTTGCAGCCCTGTGCGGACGTTTCGCTGCAGTGCTTGATCCTGCATTCGCAGACGGACGGCGACACAATCTCACGCCCCGACGAGACGCAGAATGGTCGTCACTACGTCGTTCAGCGGCACCGTTGTCCGAACTTCGTGGTTGGCCACCTGACGTAGCAGCGGCTCGACGGCCTCGAGGTCGTCAAGGAAGCGACGTAGTTCCTCGGGTGCCTTGCCGTACGTGTTGGTGGTCCTCGTCGCTAGCCGATCGATCAGAATCTCCAGCGGCGCGCTCAACAGGACGATCTGGTCGAACTGCGGATGGAACTTCACTTGGTTCTCCTCGCAGCCGGCAACGAACAACACCTCCGCGTCTTCGATAGCCAGGAGTGCCTGGATGGCGTCCTCGCGCCACATCTGACGGCCGTCCGGTTGGGGCTCGCACCACCCGTCGTCGGTGTCGATTGCCTTGTACCCGCGGGCGACCAGCTCTCGAATCACGCTCGACTTGCCCGTGCCCGACATCCCCGTGAGGAGGATTCGCTTCACGTATGGAGCGTACGAGTCGGGACCGAGTCCCGCCCACCCACGGAGCCACTTGACAACGGACGGAGCGAGGGCGGGCGGTCGTGTCAGGGGCGTGTCAGGCAGGTGACAGGTCGGGCGCCGATCGTGGCTGCATGAGAAGTTCAGCGATTGAGGTTTCCGGGCTGCGAAAAGCTTTTGGGGACAAGATCGTGCTCGATGGCATTGATCTGGGTGTTCAAGCGGGCACAGTTTTTTCCCTGCTCGGTCCGAATGGGGCGGGTAAGACGACGACGGTGAACGTGCTGACCACGTTGATGAAGGCCGACGATGGGACGGTACGCGTCGCCGGGCATGATGCCGCAACCGAGGCCAAGGCGGTGCGCGCGGCGATCGGAGTCACCGGCCAGTTCGCGGCGGTGGACGAGCTGCTGACGGGGCAGGAGAACCTGCAGCTCATGGTGGATCTGAACCGCGCGACCTCCGGCGGCGGCAAGCGGATCGTCACAGAGCTGCTGGAACGCTTCGATCTGGTGGAGTCGGCGCAGAAGCCCGCGTCGACCTACTCCGGGGGCATGCGCCGAAAGCTCGACCTGGCGATGACGCTCGTCGGCAACCCGAAGATCATCTTCCTGGACGAGCCGACGACGGGACTGGACCCGCGCAGCCGTCGCACGATCTGGTCGATCATCCGTGACCTGGTGACCGACGGCGTAACCATCTTCCTCACCACCCAGTACCTCGAAGAAGCCGACCAGCTCGCCGACCGGATCGCGGTACTCGACCAAGGCCGCCTGGTCGCCCAGGGCACCCCCGACGACCTCAAGCGCCAGATCCCCGGGACCCACGTCCGGCTCAGGTTCACCACCGTCGCCCAACTCGACGCGGCTGCGCGTCTCCTCACCGACTCCACACGGGACGCCGAGGGACTGACCCTGCGGGTTTCCAGCGATGGCGGGACGAAATCGCTCCGGGCTCTGCTGGACAGGCTCGATGAGTACTCACTCAGTGCCGAAGAGTTCTCCGTGCACACACCAGACCTCGACGACGTTTTCCTCGCCCTGACGGGCCACACCACGGAGGTGGCCGCGAAATGAGCACCAAGTCCCATTCGATGGTGATGTTGCGCCGCAACTTCAAACACATCGCCCGGAATCCGACCTCGGTGTTCAACGCGGTCCTGATGCCGGTCGTGATCATGTTGATGTTCGTGTACGTGCTCGGAGACGCTTTCCACGTCGGTGTCGACTACATCGACTACGCGACGCCGGGACTGATGCTGTTGGCCGTCTGTTACGGGCTGGGGGCCACCGCGACGTCGGTGAACTCCGACATGACGAAGGGCATCATCAACCGGTTCAAGGTCATGGACGTCTCCCGCGGTGCGGTGCTGACCGGTCACGTCGTCGCCAGTGTGCTGACCAACCTGGTCGCCATTGCGGCCCTCATCGGGGTGGCCTTCCTGCTGGGATTCAGCCCGTCGGCGAGTTTTCTCGATTGGCTCGGCGTGGTCGGCATCGTCGTGCTGCTCGGTTTCGCGGCCGGCTGGCTCACGGTCGCCTTGGGACTGGCGGCGAAGTCTCCGGAAACGGCGGGTCTGGCCGCCGTGCCGCTGGTCATGCTGCCGTTCTTCAGCAGCGCGATCGTACCGGCGGAGAAGATGGGGCCGGGCGTCCGGCAGTTCGCGGAGTACCAGCCCTTCACTCCGATTATCGAAACCTTGCGCGGGTGCCTCAACGGCTCACCGGACACCGGCGACGTGATCGCTGCCCTCACCTGGTGTGTCGGGATCGCTCTCGTCGGGTACCTGTGGGCGTCCTCCACGTTCAAGAAGCGAGCGTGACCGCGACCAGCTGACTCCAACTCGTCTGCGTTCCCTCCCGAGCCGCCTCGGCGAACCGTGCGTCGCCGAGGCGGCTCCGCGCGGACTGCTCGATCCGGGCCACATCCGGGTGAGAGAGATCCGGCAGTCCGCGCACGCCGGCGCTTGCGGCGAGCAGCCGCGCAGCCTGCTCGTACTGGTCCTGGCGCAGGGCCAGGTCCGCGACCCCGACGAGGACCTGTGCGATCAGGAATGCGTAACCCGCCTCGGAGGCCGCCTGACAGGCCGCCGCGCGATGCATGCGGGCCTCGTCGAGATCGTCGACAAGGTAGCCGAGCAGGTCGTGCGTGATCGGGCGCATGTTCGCCCGCTCCGTCTCGTCGCGGAGCATGGTCGTCGCGACGCCGAGCTGTTTGTAGGCCTCGTCGGTGTTGCCGCCCCAACGAGCGAGTTCCGCCTTCGCGAGAGCCAGCTCGAACAGCGCATCCGGCCACGTGACCCGTTCCGCGTACCGTTGCGCCTCGGCTATCGCGGCCGCGCTGGCGTCCTCATCACCCAGCAGCCAGTACAGCTGCGCCTGCCGCGACCGCATTCGGATGACGTCCTCGATGGCACCGACCTCGGTCACGACCACGATCGCCTGCTCGTAGTGCTCGCACGCAGCGGCGAACTCGCCGCGCATGGCGATGCGGTCCGCCAGCTCGGTCAGCGCCAACGCGATCCCGAACCGTTCACCGAGCACCCGGAACTCGGCGAGCGCCATCTCGAGATACGTGTCCGCATCCCGCCCGCCCTGGCCGAGCAGGATCCGCCCCTTGCCGAGGTGGAACCGGGCCAGTGCGCGTACCCAGGGGTCCTCGTTGTCCAGCAACGGCTCCCACGCGGCCAGCAACGCACCCGGCTCCTGCAACATGCGCTCCAGCGGTACGACCAACTCCAGCAGGGGGTTGCGGGACTGACTGCGCCGGCCGAACCGGTATGCCTTGTGGATCCACTCCGCCGCCTGTTGTTCGTCGCCCCGCCCGGAGCTCGCGAACAGCACAACAAGCGCGTACACGGTGGCCCGGATCTCATCGTCGACCTCGCCGGGCGTTTCAGTGGCCGCGGTGATCAACTCGATGCCTTCGGCCTTGTGCCCGCTGAGCCACCAGTACCAGCCGGCGCCCGCCGCGAGCCGCATCGCCGTGTGCGCCTCGCCGGCTGCGAGCGCACCACGCATCGCAGAACCGATGTTGTCGTGCTCGACCTCGAGGGTGGCGAGCCATTCCAATTGCTCGGCGCGACGAAGCTGCGGCTCCGCGGCCTCGATGAGTTCGATGAAGTAGGCGAGATGCGCCTGGCGGGCCAGGTCCGATTCCCCCGCCTCCGCGAGCCGGTGCCCGGCGTACTCCTTGATCGTGCCGAGCATCCGGTAGCGCGGTGCGCGGTCGCCATCGGTGAGCAGCAGAGATTTCTCAGCCAGCGAGGTGAGCAACTCGAGCACCTGCTCCTGCTCGACCCCGTCGCCGGCGCAGACCCGCTCGGCTGCTTCCAGGCTCGCCCCGCCCGAGAACACCGAGAGCCTGCGCAGGACCATCCGTTCGGCGTCGGCGAGCAGCTCCCAGCTCCAGTCGACCACCGCGCGCAGCGTCCTGTGCCGCGGCAACGCGGTACGGCTACCGCTGGTCAACAGGCGGAACCGGTCGGCGAGCCGGTGGGCGAGCTGATCGAGGGACATGGTGCGCAACCGGGCCGCAGCCAATTCGATCGCCAGCGGCATCCCGTCCAGTGCCCGGCAGACGCGCACCATCGTCGACAACATGTGGGCGTCGGCCGCGAGATCCCTGCGCACCGCGCCCGCCCGGTCCCGCAGCAACCGGACGGCCGGAGAGGACTCGATCTCGCCGGGGCCGGCGTCCCCCTCCGGCAAGGCCAGCGGCACGACCGGCCACAGCGCCTCACCGGTGATGCCGAGCGGTTCCCGGCTCGTTGCCAGGATCCGCAGCCGCTGGCACTCCCCGAGAACGCGATGGGCGAACGCCGCCGCCGACTCGATCACGTGCTCACAGTTGTCCAGGATCAGCAGCGCCTCCCGCTCGCGAATCGCGGCGATGAGCCGGTCCGTCAGATCCGCGTTCGGTGCCCCGCCGAGCAGCGCATCCCGCAGGCCGAGCCCGGCGAGCGTCGACTGCGCCACGTCACCGTCGGCGCCGATGGCGGCGAGCTCCACCAGCCAGGCCCCGTCCGGCAGGTCGCCGAGCAGCGTGCGCGCGGTTTCCGTGGCCAGCCTGGTTTTTCCCGAGCCGCCCGGCCCGATCAGGGTGGTGAGCCGATGTCCGGCGACGAGTTCGCGGACCGCGGCGACATCGGCGTCCCGGCCGACGAAGCTGGCCAGCTCGGCACGCAGGTTGGTCTTACGCTTCGCCTCCCGCCGCCCCACATCGCCTCGCAGCAGCGCGACGTGCAACGCGGACAGCTCCGGTGAGGGGTCGGTGCCCAGTGTGTCGGCCAGGGCTTCTCTTGTGCGCTGGTACACGAGCAGCGCCTCGCTGCCGCGACCGGCCGCCACGAGGGCACGCATCAGCGCAGCGACAAGCCGTTCTCGCACCGGATGCGCGGCCACCAGGTCGGTCAGTTCGGTGATCAGCTCCGCACCGTGGCCGAGGTCGACCTCCGCATCGAACCGATCCTCCAAGGCCCTCAGGCGCAGCCCCTCGAGCCGGGTGACCGCCGCGTCGAACGCTGCACTACCTTGCAGACCGACGTCCTGCATGGCTGCACCGCGCCACAGGGCGAGGGCCTCGCGCAGCAGTCGTACCCGCCGTGGATCGTCGTCATTCCGGACCTGGCCCGCGGTGATGAGGCGTTCGAACTGCACGGTGTCGACGGCGTCGGGTTCCACCGTCAGCCGGTAGCCGTCCGTCTGCCCCTCGACCGATCCCTCCGGCAGCGCCTTCCGCAGCCGGGAAACCAAGCGGTGCAGGGCATTCGCCGCGTCGGCGGGCGGGTGTTCACCCCAGATCCAGTCGACGAGCGTTGCCTTGGGGACCACGCGACCAGGTTCGAGCGCGAGGGCGATCAACAGCCCGCGCAGCCGCGTGCCCGGCACGTCGGCGAAGGCCCCGTCGTCCGTGCGAACCTCGAACGATCCGAGCATCCCGATCTGCACCCAGCAGATTTTGCCATGGGCGATGAGCAGGCATCTATTTACCTACGTCTACACCGTGGGAGATATGTGGACCGGAGGTTACGGCATACGAACCCCATAACCGTCGCGACCGGCCCTGACCTGCGGCTGCCGGTAGCCCGTAAACGAACGGTCAGCCGGGCGTAGGCGGCTGCTCGCCGCGCCGCACGGCCGCGTGGCGCTGATGCTGATCCGGGGTGATCGCGACAGTCTCCGGCGCGGTCAACCGGCAGCCGCGGCAGCCGTGGCCGCCCACGACCACGCCGTGCCGGCTCACTGTCCACATGTCGACTCTCTCCCAGGGCATAGCACCAGGTCACCTTGTCCCCACCGGGTTCACTCGATCGGCTGCCTCACCGCCACGCCGCAAGCATCGCCTCGGGCCGCCCAGCCACCCGGCCCCGGTCCCGGTCCCGGTCCCGCAGACGAGTAGATGGACAACCCAGGGCACGGTCAGGTACGCGGTTTCTCGGCTGGGTTCGCGCTGGTGAGGCATGTGCGGGTATGGGTGATCCGGACGGCCTGCTGCGCGTGTGAGAAGCCGATGTCGTCGGGCATGTGCAGGGTGACGGCCTTGACGGTGCGGGTCTCGCGTCGGCCGTGTCCTCGCTCTCGGGTGCGGTCGCCGGCCGGGATGTGCGGCAAGGGTAGCCGTTTGAGCTGCGCGAACAGGGTGGGCTGGTTGGCCTTCACCTGGACCAGCAAATGGGCGCCACGGGCGTTGACCTCGCGGGCGTGACCGGTCTGGGTGTGCAGGGCATCGGCGACGAACGGCACCGCCGTCAGCGAGCCGAGTACCCGCTCGACGGCGTTCAGCAGCGGCGCGAATGCCGGAATCTCGTTCGACTTGGCGTCAACGGTGACCTGGGCGAGCGACGCCGGTGCACGTGTCCAGGGCGGACTACACGTGCACCTGCCCACCGTCAGGGTGTCGCGCGCCCCGCAGGCGATCACCGTGCGGTACCTGCGCGGGCGCGGCACCACGGCGGGGCGGCGGGTGCGCAGTCAGCCAGCCAGCACGGTTGTCAACAACTCGGCGTCCAAGCGGGTGTGCAGCCGCCATACGGTGCTGCCCACCGGGATCCGCCGGTCGAAACCGAACCGCGACTGAGCATATTCGTCCAGGTCATGCAGCCAGTTACTGATCGCGGCAAACGATGACGCGCCAGCGAGCACCGCGCACACCGCCACGGCCAGCAGACTGGCCAGGGGTACCGCACCCCACGCGGGTCCCGCGGGTCCCGCACCGCAGCGTGGGCTTCCAGCAACCCACACCGCTCACCATCGGTGACCGGCGTGAACGAGGTACGGGAACCGGGTGCCGTCACGGGCAGTACCGGGATGAGGGATGATGCCATCTGCGGGTGAGTTCCTCGAGATCGCGAAGCGTAGAGAACTCAATGATCACCGATGCGGTCTCACCCGCTTCCCCGCCTCCACGAATGCCACTCACCCCTGCGAACCCTGCTCAGCGCCCTGCAATCCGACTACGCAATGGCCCTGGACGCGAGCCTATTGGGGCGCGACCCGCGCAGTGCGGAAACTATGTCGGATCGATGTCGAGGGTCGTCTGAATACATTCGGACATATATGATTGCCGATATGGCGACTGACACGCGCGAGAACGCGCTTCCGAAGGACACCCAAGAGGACCTGGCGGAGCTCGACTTCGCCCCGATCACCAACGAAGAGGCCATCAAGGTGGAGGACCGGACCTATCTGTTCGGCGTCCACGTTGACGGCGTCCGGGGCTGACCGATCTCGGTAGGCACCACGATCACGGGGGATCCGGCGAGTGCGAGCTCGCCGGAGTCTCCACGTCCACGACGGGAGACGCAGGATGATCACCGATTCCGGTAGTGGTCTCGCCTATTCGTGCGATCCGACCACCGGGCAGCCCGGCCTCTCGGGCCGGTTCGAGTTCGGAGTCACCGGCGCTCAACTCCTTCTGCACGGTGGCCAGGATCTCGCCGCGGTGGCCGCCGGACAGCCCTGGGGCACCGAACTCTCCACGGCGGCGGAAGCCGCCGAGCGCGAGGCTGGCCAGCCGGTGCGGATCGAATTCACGATCCGGGAGCACCGCCTCGAGATCGTCGCCGTCAGCGTGGCCCCACTTCACGGAGCCACGCTGCTTACTCGTGTCGCACGTCTCGTGGCCGACGGTACGATCTCCGACCGGGACGCCCTCGACCTGGTCGACGCGGAGGACCTGGCCCGCGCCCTGGCACCGGCCGGCCAGGTGACAAACCTTCCGGTGCTCTGCCGCGGTCAGGGTGTCGCACCGGGCGTTGCCGACGGCGTGGCCGTATTCAGCGCCGACGCCGCGGTCGCCGCCCGGGAGAACGGTGCCCGGCCCGTACTGATCCTGCAGGTGACTATGCCGCAGGATCTTCCCGGCCTGCTTGCCGCTGCCGCCGTCGTCACCGAGCAGGGTGGCAGCACCTCGCACGCGGCTGTGGTCACCCGTGGGCTCGGCCGGATATGCGTGACCGCGTTGCGGGACGCCCGGATCGACCCCGAGGTGCCCTGCCTGCGTCCGAGCGACGGAGAACCGGTGCGGCCGGGCGACTGGGTGACCGTGGACGGCACCGCCGGAGCGGTGCACCGGGGCGGCCTGGAGGCCGTGGAAACCACGCGGACCGGAGTCGACGGGACGGTTGCGCCGGCGGTCCGCCGGATCCTGGCCGCTGCGGACCGGTATGCCGGCCTCGCCGTCCGGGTCAACGCCGACTCGCCCGCCGACGCCGAGACCGGCCGGGCCAGCAATGCCACCGGCATCGGGCTCTGCCGGATCGAGCACATGCTGCTCGGCGAGCGGCAGTCGTTGCTGGCGAGCGTGCTGACCGGGGCCGCCAGTGCGGCCGCGTCCGAGGCGCTCGACCGGCTGCGGGACATCCTGCGGGCTGACTTCGTCGCGATGCTGCGGGCGATGGACGGGTTGCCGGTGACCATCCGGCTACTCGACCCGCCCCGGCACGAGTTCCTTCCCGACCTGACCCGGCTCGAGGTCGCTGCGGCCGTGGCGAGAGCCGGCGGCGGGGCCGAGCCGAGCCCGGTCACGCTCGCCGCCGCCCGGCGACTGCACGAGACCAATCCGATGCTCGGCGTGCGGGGGATCCGGTTGGGGGTGCTCGACCCGCGGCTGCTGGAGATACAGCTGAGCGCGCTCGTCGAGGCGACCGCGCTGGTTCGGCGGGACGGGGGTGATCCGCACCCGGAGCTGCTGGTGCCGATGGTGACCGTGCCGGCCGAGTTGGACCTGGTACGCGATCGGCTGGCCGAGGCGTACGAGCAGCACGGCCTCACCGGTGCGGAGCCGATGCCGGTGGGCGCGATGATCGAGACACCGCGCGCCGCGCTCGTCGCCGGCGACCTGGCACGCGCTGCGGATTTCCTTTCCATCGGTAGCAACGACCTCACCGCGCTGGCCTGGGGGCTGTCCCGGGACGACGCCGAACGGGAGCTGATCCCTCGGTACCGCGATCTGGGACTGGTGGCGGACTCACCGGCCGCCAGTTGGGACGACCACGGGGTTGGCGGCCTGGTCCGGCACGCGGTCACCGCCGCACGTAGGGTGAGGCCGAACATCGGCGTCGGTATCTGTGGGGAGCATGCGCTCGACCCGGCGGCTGTCCGGCTGCTGGTCGGGCTCGGGGCCGACTACCTGTCGTGCTCCCCCGCGCGCCTGCCTGTAGCGCGGCTGATCGCCGGGCAGGTGACGGTCGCGTTGAAGCGAGAGACGGAGGCGCGATGAGCGCACCAGCGGTCGAGGTGACCGGAGTGGGTCGGGTGTTCGGCCGCGGTCGCGACGAGGTGGTCGCCCTGCGGGACGTCACCTTCCAGGTCGCTGAGGGGCAGATCCTGGGGGTCCTGGGCAGCAACGGCGCCGGGAAGACCACGCTGACAAAGATCCTGGCGACGTTGTTGGAGCCCAGCACGGGCAGCGCCCGCGTCTTCGGCCACGACGTCCGGCGTGACCTGCGAGCGGTCCGCAGGCTGACCGGCGTGGTGTTCGGTGGGGACCGGGGCTTCTACGGCGCCCTGTCCGGGCGAGAGAACCTGCGGTACTTCTCGATGCTCGCCGGCGTCGGGCGGCGGACCATACGCGACAAGGTCGATGAGGCACTGGCCGACGTCGGGCTCACCGAGGCCGCCCGCCGCCCGGTCGAGACATACTCGAAGGGCATGCGTCAGCGGTTGCACATCGCACTGGGGCTGGTCGCGGAACCGCGCCTGCTGCTGCTGGACGAACCGACCGTCGGCCTCGATCCCGTCGAGGCGGAACGGCTGCGCACCACCGTCGCCCGGTTGCGCAACACCGGGGTGTCGATCCTGCTGACCAGTCACTACCTGCTGGACATTGAACGGCTGGCGGACCGGGTGCTGATCCTGTCCGGGGGCACGGTCACGATGGACACTACGGCCACCGGGTTTGCCCGCTCAGCCGGGTTCGCGGCCACCGTCACCGTGCGTGGACGCGGCCCGATGCCGCGGCAGATCGACACGCTGGAACTGGTGCCGGACCACGTCGAGGAAGACAAAGACGGCGTCTGGGCAGTACGGCTGCGGGTACCGGAGTGGGGTGGCGAGATGTTCGAGCGGCTCAGCGCCGCGCTGGCCGGCATCGACGTGCTGGCGGTGGACGTCGCCCCGGTACGGCTGGAGGACGTCTACGCCACCGTCATGAACCGCCTGTCGGCCGACGACCACACCGCGACGGGGACGCGGTGAGCGAACGTCTGCTCACCGCCGCCTGGGTGGTCTGGACGGCCCTGCGTGCCGAACAGCAGGGCATGCGGACCCGGCCCATGGTCGTCGTCGTTTCGGTCGTGCAACCGGTGGCGCTGCTGGCCATCGTCGCCGGCACCCGCCGCCTTGCCTCCGACCAGGCGAGCGTCATCGTCTCCGCGGTGGTGCTGACCGCGATGTGGAGCGCCACCGTGTGGACGGCCGGTGGGGTGCTGCGGCGCGAACGCACGTACGGCACACTGGCCCGTAGCGTCACCAGCCAGTTCTCCCCCAGCCTGGTGCTGTTCGGCCGGAGCCTCGGTGCAACGCTCTACAGCGCCGCCGGGATCCTCGCCAGCTCCGCCGCGGTGATCGTGCTGCTCCGGCTGCGGATCGCGGTGCCGCACCCCCTGTGGCTGCTCGTCGCGCTGCTCGTCGTCGTCGCGTCCGGCACCGCGCTCGGCATGCTGCTCGCCTGCCTGTTCCTGGTCACCCGGCACGGGCTCGCCTGGTCCGGCGCGCTGATCTATCCGGTGTTCATTCTGGGCGGGCTGCTGATCCCGCCGGACGCGCTGCCGGAATGGCTCCGCTGGGTTCCGGCGCTGCTCAGCCTCCGCTGGATCCACGAGTTCGTGGTGGGCATCAGCTCGGGCGTGCCACGGGCCACGCCGCTCGTGATCGCGCTCGCGCTGACCGTGACGTACCTGGTCGCGGCGGTCGGTTGTCTGCGCGCCGCCGTCGACACCGGCCGCCGGAGGGGGACCCTTGATCTCGTCTAGCCGTGCGGGCACGCCGGTGTTGTGGCGGCTCGGCGAGGCCGTCCGCTTCGGGTGCCGGGAGTTCTTCGCCATGAACCCACCGAGCGTGCTGGGCGGCAGCATCCTGCCCCGTATGGTGCTGCAGACGCTCTTCTTCACGTTGCTGGGCGGCGTCGTGGCGGGCGCTCGGCACCAGGAGTACGCGTTCGTCGGCGGGCTGGTGCTCGCGCTTGCGATGACCAACATCCTCTACGTCTCGCAGGTGCCGGTGGCCGACAAGGAGTCCGCCACGTTCTGGCGGTTGCGCACCGGGCTGCTACACCCGACCGCGGTCTTCGTCGCACGTTCGCTGCCGTACCCGTTCGCCGGCTTCGCTGTCGTCCTCGTCGCCGCCGTCGTCGTGGCCCCCCTCGCCGGGCTCGGTGAGATCGCGCTCCGCCTGGCGCCGATGGCCTTCGTCTACCTGCTGATCTCCTTCACCGCGACCGCCGCCGGCCTGGCCGCCGCCGCGTTCGCCGTAGGCCGGCGGGCGGAGACGCTGGCCAGCAACCTGATGGGGTACGTGGTGATGCTCTGCAGCGGCGCCTTCCTGCCGCCGGGGCGAGTGCCGGTGCTAGACCTCGTCGGGGCATTCCTGCCGGGCCGGCACGGGATCGCCGCGGTGCACGCCTGGATGCGCGGCGACCCGTGGGTGGCGCAGGTGGCGGCCGAGGCCGCGGTGGGCATCGGTTGGCTGGGCGTCACCGCGGCGATCGTCGCCGTGCAGATGCGGCGCGCCCGCCGGCACGGGCACGACGATTTCGCCTAAGCTTGCGTTTTAACCTGTTTGTGGTTTCCCTCCTCGCCGCGGCCTATCCTTTTTGCGGGTCTTCTTGTCGACGGGGTGGCGAGGAGCTGGCACGGAGGTGCGACCTGGTGGCCGGCCGGGGCCAGGCCGGGGGGTTTCGCCGCGCGGGCGGGGATGCCGGCGGTTCGGCGGATGCGGCGAAATCCCCGCCGGACCCGTGGCGGGCTGGGCGGTCGGTGTGGCGGTAGGGGTTTCTCCCAGGGGTGGCGCAGGTCGTCGATGCGGTGGCGGGCCAGGCGTAACTGCGCGTAAGCAGCGATGATTAGCCACGTCCAGCGGTCGGCTTGCGCCGGGGTACGCACCCGGGCACGGGTCCAGGTCGAACGCGGTCCCCTCGGGTGCGGTCCACCACAACCACAGCGGGTGTCGGCGCTCGGCCGCCGGGAAGCTGCTCGACCTGCACCAGGATCACGCTGCCTTCCACGATCGGCAGGTCGCCGTCGTGGTCGGCCCAGTTGGCCCTGTGTTCCAGCTTCTGGTACAGCCGATGCCAAGCCCGTACCGTCACCTTCCCGTAGCGGGCGTGCTGCGCAGTCAGCTGCCGGTCAGCGGCGGGCAGCCGGTCGGGGTGGGCCAACTCGAAGCGGTCGCCGTGGCGAGGCCGACGCCCGACCCGCCCGTCGCGGCGCCCGGGCGCCGCGACGGGGTGTAGAACACCCGGTCGGCGCGGATACGACCGAGTAGCTGCACCACGTCATCGCGCAGCAGCCAACCCAGCCGGGTCAGGTCGTAGCCTGAGTCGAACACCCCCAGCGGCGGGGCATCGCCGTCGGTGAGGCGCCCTTGACGACGCAGCCGCCCCAGCAGGTCATGGATCTGATCGGCGGTCACCTCGGTGGTATCGTCATCGGGACCAAGCCGCACCGCGTCGCACGGCGCGGTCCACGACGAGGTACCCGGCTCCAACAACGCCACCACCTGGTACGGGCATCCAGGGATGGTCTGACGTACTCCGTCGCAGCGGCACGGCTGGTGACAGTGCAGCCGCTGCGGTGAGCACTCGGCATCCGGGCGTGGCCACACGCTCACATCCACCGTGAACGTCACCGGCCCATCGGCCGGCAGGTGATCGACCAGCAGACCCCGCACCCCGTCGGCGTCGACGGCCCCGGCCGCCAGCGCGTCGTACAGAGCACCGTGACCACAGCGAAAACAACCGGCCAACGACAGCTCCGCCAACGACGTCACCGGGCCGTCCACACACAACACCGCGTCGGTGAGCTCGAACAACGCATCGGCACGTGGGGTCAGGCAGTCATAAAACGAACGACGAAACGCAACAAGATCGTGACGACGCGCCGCACCACCCTACTCGCCCCGAGCCACCGCCTGCGGCACGCTGTTAGCCACGGCCACCGCTTTCATCTTCTTCAAGTTCTGTGGAAGGAACCCGAAGAGGATCACGCGGTGGCCGGCCCACGTCACGTCAACACGCCGACCGCAGTCGACACTCGTCGCGGCAGACGACCGAGGTTAAACGCAAGCTAAAGCCCACTGACGTCGCGAACGTCAAACCAGGTGGGCGTCGATCGTCACCCGGTGCAGCCGGACCGGGTCGGGCGCCTCGGCGATCCTGGTCACCACGTCCCGGGAAATGGCGTCCGTCACCTCTCCTAACTGCACGAATCCGCCGTCCAGGTGTCGGGCGGCGGCCAGGGTGACGAAGAAGCGCGACCCGGCGCTGTCCCGTCCGTTGTTGGCCATCGCCACCAGGAACGGCCGGTCGAAGACGTCGGCCTGGAACTCGTCCGGTATCCGGAATCCAGGGCCGCCCCGGCCGGTGCCCGAGCGGTCGCCGGCCTCGACCACGAAGTTCGGCACCCTGCGGTGGAACTCGACGCCGTCGTAGAACGGCTCGTCGCGTCGCTCGCCGGTGACCGGGTCCCGCCATGGCCGGGCCCCGGTGGCCAGCGCCACGAAGTTGTCGACGGTGTGCGGCACCACCGTCGGCCACAGTTCCATTCGTACATCGCCCAAACCGGTGTGCAGGGTGGCCGTCACTGCGGTGTACCGGCGCGGCACCGCCGGCCACGGCCGGCGGAACTGCCAGCTGCGGGTGCGGATCGGCTCGGTAGCGTCCTGGGGGGACGCGGCCAGTCGATCGGGCTCCTCGCTGGACCCGCAGCCGAGGCTGCCCGGTGGCGGGGCCCCGAGGGTGAGCCGGCTGGTGCGTGGCGGCTGTGGCGGCGGCACGTCGGGCGCTCGGTCGTCGCCCAGCCAATCCGGCGAGTAGCCGCGCTCAAGCCGGTGTTGGTGGCGCTGCCAGCGGCGGCGTACCTCGTCAGAAGCGTGCCGGGCGAGCGTCGTGAGGTCGCCAGCGGCCTGTGCCTCGAGGACCGGCATGAGGTGTTCCGCCTCGAAGTACTTGTCGAAGAGGCAGCCGTTGTTGTGTTGCAGGGTGAAGCACTGGTCGATGAAGACCCGGGCCGGTAGCTCGCCGGCCGCGTACCGCCTGAGCATCGTCGCTATAGGGGCCCACGCCTCGCCGCCGTACTCCACGCCCGGCCCGGCGAAGGCGTCCCCCGCCAGGTCCAACGCGCGGAGCTCACCGAGTTCGCGGCGGGTCCGCCACCAACCGACCCGGCTGTCGCCCAGGTTCACCTGCCGGAGAAAGGCGGCGAGGTCCGGCGGGAACGGGTCGAGGCGGGCGCATTCGTAGTGGCCCAGCTCGGTGCCGATGATCAGGTCCAGCTGGCCGGCGAAGGCAGCGCTGAGCTGCGGTGCCCACCTGGCCAGCCGCTCCCGGGCCTCCCCGTCGTCCTGGGCCGCCAACCATTCCAGCAGGTAGAAGTCGGCGGCCAGGGCCGCGCCGTCGATGTTCTCCACGTACCACCGGGGGGTGTACCCGGCGGCCTCCTCGGCGATGGCGGCCAACGCCCGGTCCCGGCCCAGGTGACCGCGCAGATAGGGCATCCAGTGGCGGCGGACCAGGTCGTACAGGCGGGGGAAGCGCCACGCCGTGCCCAGCACCTCCACGCATGGGCGGTGCGCCGGGTCCGTCGTCCCGACCAAGTGACCGGCGGTCAGCTCCACCATTGTCTTTGTCAGCAGCAGCCGCAACCGGCGCTGGTACGGCCCGGCACCAGGCAGCAGGGCCTGTAACCGCCCCAGCAAATGGTCCGGGCCGTGTTCGGTGCGCAGCAGCGCCCAGCCCAGCTGGGTCAGCACCGCGTCGGCCAGCGTGGCACCGACGTACCGCCGGAAGTCGAGGTAGGCGCCCGCCACTCGGGAACCGTCGAGGAGCAGACCCACCGAGGGCGGGTAGGGCGCGAAGGGCACCAGGAACACCGGCAGCTCCAGGGAGCTACCCGAAACGCCGATCGCCGCGGCCAGCGTGTCCGCTACCTGAGAGAGGCAGAGGCGCTGGTCGAGGTTGGCCTCGGCGAGGGTGCGGTGTTCGTCGTAGGCCGCGATCGCCGGTGCGAGGCGCGGCCGGGCTGCCTCCATCGCGGCGAGTACCGTCCGGGTCGCATCGTCCGTGAGTGCCGGCGGACCGCCGGTCAAGGCGAAGGCGGCCGGCGGGATCGGTACGCCGTTCTCCCGCCAGCCCCGCAGCCCGTCGCGGAACGCCGCGATCGCCGGCTCGACCGGTCGGGGCAGCATGCCGATCTCCCAGGAGCACCGACCCACCAACTCCCGGTGCAGCGCCAGGCAGAGATCGAGGGTGCCGCTGCGGGCGTAGGTCACCTTCATGCCGGACTCCGGTCGAGCAGCCGCGCAGTGAGCAGTTCTTCGGCGAGCGCGGTCACCCGGGCCGAAGTCAGCTGCTGAACGCCGATGTGCACCAGGCGCAGGTGCTTCACCTCCCGGTGGAGGGTCGGCACATCGACCCCGTCGCACAGCGCCCAGACCAGTGCCGCTTCGTGGCTCATCCGGACCCGGCGGCTCTCCGGCGAGGTAATGACGACTCCGTCCCGGTACGCTCGAACGGACAGTTCCGGCACCCGGCGCAGCGGCCCGTCCCCGCCGCGCCACCGAGGCCAGTGCGCCATCGGTACGCCGTGCCAGCCGAGCGCCGCCGTGGCGGCCAGGCAGGTCTGGGCGAACCGGCGCAGGTCGGCCAGGCGAACCGCCTCCGGCCCGGCGGCCAGCGGGTCCGCGCGCAGCAGGTGACGGTAGTGATCGTACGGGAACTCGGCTGGCGCCGACCGGTCAAGCTGGCGCCACACCCACTTCTCCCCGGGGAAGAGGTCGCCGCAGGCGGCCGCGACGGCCTTGCCGGCGGTTCGGAGGAGTAGCCGGGCCACCATGGTGGCGGCGTCCGTGTCCTCGGGAACGTCGATCAACCCGGACAGATCCTCCTGGCAGTAGTGGGCGAGGTTGAGCCACCGCGTGATCAGCAGCTGGCGGAGCGTGGCGTCGTGTTCGCGCAGGGTCCGTTGCAGGGCGACCGCTCCGCCGTCGACGACGATCTCCCCGCTGTGCAGGCACAACGCGGTGGTGACGTCCCGCTCGGGGACCACGTCCGCGCCGTCGTCGCTACGCAGGGTCGCCGCCACGACCCGCCGCACGATGCCCGCCAGGCTCTCCATTGTGAGGCTGTGCACGTCGACCCGTACCGGGCCGGCGAAGACCTGCTCGCGGCTCGGGGTGACTTCCGGCCCGGCGAGGTAGATGTCCACGTCGGACGTGTGGTTGCCCAGCCCCACGGCCAGGCTCCCACTGAGGAAGACGCTGGTCACCCCGGGACGGGCCGCCAGCCGTGCGGCGACCTCGCGGGCGAGGGCGTGTCGTTGCGGTGCGCTCACCACCATCCCGGGTTCTCCGGGATCGCGAGGGAGAGGTAGTGGCCGTCCTCGGGCACCATCACCCCGGAGCGGCAGCAACGGTCCAGCAGGGCCGCCACCTGCGCCGTGGTGACCGGGTGCCCGGCCGACTCCAGCGCCGTCCGGACTCGGTCGGCCGAGTGCGGCTTGTCCCCGCACAACTCGTACGCCTCGGCCTGCCAGCCGGTAAGGACGGCGCGGCGGGCCTGTTCACCACGGGTGTCCACCAGCACCAGCCGCCCCGGCAATCGCTGATAGATCAGTGACGGTCGGTGCGTCGCCCAGCGCTGCCGCCACTGCCGCGCGGCGGAGGACAGGACGGTGAACGCCTCGTCGCTGCCCGTCTCCTCGGCCGTGTAGTCAAAGAAGTAGGCGATCCGGGAGTGGTCGAGGGAGTCCGGGTAGATGTGCCGGTAGCTTGGCCGCGGCCGGATGTCCGAGATCGGGAACGACGGGTCGGTGAAGTATGGGCTGAAGCGTTCGAGCCACAGTCTGCTGCACCCGTCCGGCGGGTGCAGGTGGTGCAGCAGCGGGATCAGTTCGACCTGCTCGTGGTAGTCCTCGTCGGTCTCGCCGGGGAAGCCGGTCAGCAGGTTCCACACCACCCGGATGCCGTGGTAGCGGGCCCACTTCAACAGCCTGATGTTGAGCAGCTTGGTGGAGCCCTTGCGCATCAGCTTCAACACGTGGGTACTGAGGCTCTCGATGCCGGGTTGGATGGTGAGGATTCCGGCCCGGCGCAGCACCGCCAGCTGTTCCCGGGTCAGGTTCGCCTTCACCTCGAAGAACATGTGGATGTCCCAGCGCCGGTCGGCGAGTTCCGCGCAGAACGATGAGAGGTAGGACATGTCGAGGATGTTGTCCACCGCCTCGACGTGCACGCTGGGATAGGTGCTGAGCAGCGTCGACAGCTCCGACACCGCCCGGTCCGGGCTCTTGGGCCGGTACGCCATGCCCATCGCGTTCAGCCCGCAGAAGGTGCAGTGGTGCTTCTGCCCCCACCAGCAGCCCCGGGCGAACTCGACCGGCAGCTTGATCGGCTCGTCGCCCAGGATCGTCGCGCGTCCGTGTCCCTCCAGCGTGGTGAAATAGTCGGCGTAGTCGGGGACCGGCAGCTGGTCTAGCCGTTGGGTACGGGGTGCGTCGCGGGTCTGCGAAGCGGGAATGGAGGAGCTGAGCACGCCGGGGACCCGGCAGACGGCCTCCGTCGGGTGCTCGGAGGCGGCGAGCTGCGCAAGTAGCCGGGGAAACGCGATATCACCCTCCCCCGTCACGATGTGGTCGAGCCAGGGCAGCGCGCCGAGGTACCCGGCGCCCATGTCGCCGTCGAAGTTCGCGCCGCCGTACACCTGCACCACGTTCGGATGCTGTTCGCGCAACAACCGCCCCATCGCGAGCGACGCCGTGTTCTGCAGGAAGGTGGAGGTGAACCCGACGACGTCGTAGCTGCCCCAGTCGACGCGTCGCACACATCCGTGCAGCCACTCCGGAATCGTCCGGCGGCGCAGCTTCGTCAGTTCCGCCAGGCAGCCACCGGTGAGCTTTGCCCACTGCTTCTCGACCTCGGGAAAATCCCGGTAGTACGCCGACTCGGGCAGCACCTCGCCGAAGGCCGCGTAGGAGAACAGCCACTCACCGATGAGGTGCAGCCGTTCGCTGGGTATGCCCGACAGGCCATTGTACGTCTCCGCGCCGATAACGGCCGCGAAGTCCAGGTTCAGATAGTGCACGTCACACTGGTGCCCGGCGTCGCGGGCCACGGATTGCAGCAGTCCGCACTGTATGGATGGCGCATCAAGGCGGGCCCACGGCATGTTGACGAGCGCGACGCGCAGAGACCGGGTCGGCGGGGGCTCGGAATGTACCCCGGGCTCCACCGCGAGAAGCGGCAGTTCGATCGCCATGCATACCAGCCCCCGGCGTCAGGCATGAACGCGAGAGGCCATCCTATCGACAAATCTCGAAAGAACCCACCCCTGCCCGCCGCTGCGGAGCATGTCGAACAGGGTCATTGCATGTTCGGGTAGCTGCTGGTCACTGCCTGGATGAGGTTGTCTGATCGGCGGTCGGCGCGTCGGGTGGCGCGGGCGATGTTGGCGTCGCCGTTGGTGCGGTGGTAGCCGATCGCGGTGCTGCGCAGGGTGGCCATCCCGACGAGCGCTGCCCGCAAACCAGAACCGCCCAGCCTTGGCACGCACGCCTCGAACCGAGTTCGCGACCGATCAGCAGTAGGTAAAGGTCACGGCATGCGAACACCAAACCGAAGACGGATAGTGACCCCAACCTAGATCGAAAAGGGCAAAATGCCCCATAGCATTACTCAAAGCAGTTGCCGCGATGCGAAGTGTTCGCGTAGACCAGTTGTGGGTCGCCGGGGACTCGAACCCCGAACCTACGGATTAAAAGTCGGCATTTGAACGTGTCGGGCGGTGACGCCCGATGATTTCCCAAGCTGTTTGCGCTGCTCATGCGCGGTGTCGTATGCCGCGCCGTGCCGGGCTCGCTGTGACCACTCTGGCGCGTCCGTGTCCACCTTGTGACCACCTCGGCACCGCCGAGGGCTGTTCCACCTAACCCAAATAAGGCGGCCCCCGGCGAGCGATCCAACCGCTAACCGAGGGCCTTGACCGGACGTAGGAGGTCCGACCCATGACCATCATCCCAACCGCGCCGAATCCGGCGCACGTCAACCCCGGCCACCCCGGCGACGAGGCAGCCGACGCGCAGCGCCGCGAGAACATCGACCGGGCCGTGGGTGCTCTGCGCGTGTTCGGTGCCACCGACCGCAAGACCGCCGCGTCGGCGCTCGGCTGGTGGGCGCACCGCCACACGTTGACCGACGCCGACCGGTCCGCCGTGCTCGCCACCTTCCCGGAGGTGGTCCGATGAACCCCTACGTCGTTCTCGCCCTGGCCGGGGGTGGTCTGGCCCTGGTCGTCGCCCTGGTCGCCGTCGTCTCCCGGTACCTGGTCGCCCGGCACGCCAACGAGTACCGGGCCGCTGTGCTCGGCGCGGCGCAGCGGCACCAGGTCGCCGAGCACGCGGCGGCCGTCGAGCGGATCAAGGCGGTGGCCCGATGAAAACCCTTCTGGCCCTCGCCGCCATCGCCTGCGGGCTGGCTGCCGCCACCACCGGCAAATTGGCGTTCGCCATCGCCAGCGTGCTGTTCCTGATCCTCGCGATCCGCCAGGGAGGCAGCCGATGACCATCCAGATTCCCACTGCACCCGAGCCTGACGAAACTGGAGCCGGTATCGACGCGATCGAGCGCTACCTGGCCGACGTCGCCCCGGCAGCCACCGCCCTGCAACTCGTCGACGAGCAGGAGCGCGGGCATCTGCCAACTGGGGAGACCCGCCGCGTCCGCCAGTTGCGGGCAGAGGTTGCCGAAGCGCATTTGCTGGCGCAACTCCAGGGCGACGACACCCCGCTGTTGCTGGACAGCCCTCGTGTCCGTAAGCGCAGGCGTGCCGCATATGAGGCGGCCCGGCTACACCAGCTTGCTCAGGACCCGGTTATGCGGGCATACCAGGCTGCCCGATTCCGCCGGGTGCTGGTGGTCGCTGCGCTGGTGTCGCTGGCGTTGGCGTTGGCGTGGTCGACGGCCGGTGTGCAGGTGTTCGCCGCCGATGGTGCGGAGCCGTGGTCGCCGGCTTGGGTGTCGGCGTGGCTGGTGGAGCCGTTCCTGTCGCTCGCGTTGCTGGTTGTGGTTGGGGCGCGGGCGTACATGGGCACCCGAGGTCAGCCGATCCAGTCGCGAACCCTGCGCCGGATCGAGTGGCTGTTCCTCGGGTTGACGCTGGGCATGAACGCCTGGCCACATCTGCCGTGGGTGGCCGCCGAGTTCTCGCTGTCGCGGCTGGTGCTGCATCTGCTGGGGCCGGTTGTCGCGGTGGCGATCGTGACGGCACTACCGATCATCCTGGCTGCGTTCGCTGGCCTTGACCACGGTCCCCTTACCGGCGGCCTTACTGGCCCGTCGTACAGGGAAAACACGGCCGGCAACTTCCCGACGCGGGGCGATGTGGGCGCTCTGACCGCCAGGGCACGGCACCTGATCGCGTCTGGCGAGCTGCCGGCTGAGCCGTCCGCCAACGCATTGCAGAAAACGTTGCGGTGCGGGATGGATACCGCTCGGCAGGTACGAGACGAGATCCGGGAGGGCAAGCGATGACCACAATGAATTTTGACGCGGAAATGATCGAGGGCGGCCCGCGTGCGCTCGGCGGCCCAGTCGACCCGCCGGAGCGGCCAACCACGTTCGCCGCAGTCGTGTCGCGGGAAGACAGTCGGCGGCCGATCGTGCCGGCGTCGCTGCGGTCGCCGGACCAGCGGCGACAGCTTGCGCGGTGGACTGCCGGCTACGCCACGCATGCGGCCCTGTACCACGTCACCAGGTCGCCGAAGTATGCGGCGAAGGTGGCGATGTGGTCGCCGGTCGGGGCGGCCCGCCTCGTCGGCCGTGCGCTGCGTTGGGCGATGGCGGAGGAAGGCAACTGGCACCTTCGCCAGCAGGCGGCCAACCGCAACGACCCGCACACCTGGCTGCAACTGGACCGGGTACGTGAGCGGCAGTCACGCTGGCGATGGTGGGTGCTCGCTGGCGGCTTGCTCGCCCTCATCGCCCTGGTGCTCGTGCTCGCCTCTGGGTTGGCGCCGTGGTGGTCGCCGTGGGCGGCTCTGGTCGTGGTGGTGCCGGTGCTGGCCCGCATGGGGCGGCCCGCTGACCGGCCGATCGTCGACCGGGTACACGTCGGCGAGCGGTTCACCCGACTGACCGCTGAGATGGTGCGCGCGGCGCTGGTCGACATCGGCGCGGCCAAGGAGCCGGGCGCGCTCACGTTCCCGCAAGAGGTTCACCGTGACGGCCCCGGCTATCTCGCTCGGGTGAACCTGCCGACCGGTGTTGAGGCGGTGACCGTGCTCGAGAGGCGCGGCCGGCTGTCCAGTGCGCTCCGGTTGCCGGTTGACCAGGTGTGGCCGGCGGTCGGCCCCGAGCACGCCGGGCAGGTTGACCTGTGGGTCGGGTTGGCGCCGGCGTCGAAGATGGGCCAGCCGCGCTGGTCGCTGGCAGCCGACAACGCGCGCACGTCGGTGTTTGAGCCGGTGGAGTTCGGCACCGATGAGCGGCAGCGGCCCGTGACTACGCCGCTGTTCGCCCGGAACTTCCTCATCGGAGGTGTGCCCGGTAGCGGCAAGTCCTACGCCGCGCGCACGCTGGCCATCGCCGCGGCGCTCGATCCGACATGTGAGCTCAAGATTGCCGAGTTCAAGGGAACCGCGGACTTCGGCGACCTGGCGCACCTGTGCTCGGCGTACGCGTGCGGTGTCGACGATGCGGCGTTGACCACCGGGGCGGAGATCCTGGCATGGGGTCTGGCCGAAGCGGAACGCCGCGGCGAACGGATCCGACGTGCTCGTGAGCGTGGGGAGGCACCCGAGGGCAAAGTGACAACGGAACTGGCCGCTCGGCCCGGCTCCGGTCTGCACCCGGTTCTGATCCTCATCGACGAGGCGCACGAACTGTTCGGCGACCCGGCCATCGGCAAGAACGCGGCGGTTGCTGCCGAGCGTCTGATCAAGCGCGGCCGGGCCCTGGGGTTGATGGTCGTGCTCGCTACGCAGATACCCGACCGCACGTCGCTGCCGCCGAACATCACCCGGTGCGTCAACGTGCGGTGGTGCCTGGCCGTACAAGACCAGGTCGCCAACGACATGATCCTCGGCACCGGGGCCTACAAGCGCGGCCAGACCGCTACCGCCTACCGGCCGGTTGTCGATGCCGGGTGGGGCATCATCACCGGCCTAGAAGAACCGACGCCGGTCCGCTCGCACTACCCCGACCCGAAGGTAACCGCCCGGATCGTGGCCCGCGCGACGCAGTTGCGCGGCGGCGTCGTCGGCGACCAGGACGACACGACCACGGCCCGCAGGGACGTGCTCGATGACGTGCTGCGGGTGTTCGCCACCGTTGGCCGGCGCGGCCTGCACTGGCAGACCATCGCCGAGCAGTTCGCCGCGATCGCACCCGAAACCTACGCCGAGATCTCCGCCGACGCCGTGTCGGCGCTCGTACGGGACAAGGGCGTCCCCTCGGTCGATGTGAAGTCCGAAGGCGTAACCCGCAAGGGCTGCAGGCGCGCCGAAATCGAATCCGCCATCGCACGCCGCGAGATCACCGCCGAGTAGCGCCACCGGCAACGGTCGCGGCACCGCTACCGCTACCCGCTACCACCCTGGCCAGCACAAACAGCCAAGGTAGCGGGTAGCGGCAGCACCCGACAGACCCCGAAACCACCCTCCGGAGGCACCTGTGAGACATGCTCTGACCGCTACCGGCGTCGCCCTGGCCCTCGTCCTCGGCTACGCCGTCTCGTGCCTTGTCTGGCCCTTCGTCCGCTGCTGGGTATGCGAAGGGCGCGGGCATCACAGCCCGAAGAACAACCGCCGGATCAGCCGGCCGTGCCGGTGGTGCAAGGCCAGCGGCCGGCGGCTGAGAGTAGGGCGCCGGATTTGGAATCGTGCCAGGCGTCCACACCACGATGCACGCTGAGCAAACTGGCGCGCGGGCATGCGGCGCACCCGGTGCTCAGAGAGGTGCTCCATCTCCAAAACGAGCACGTGTCTTCACGGGTGCTCCGCTGCTTCCTTGTCCACCTGCTCGTCTTCGAGGGTTGGGTTCCAGAGCAGTCGAGGCTTGATCACTTCCACACCGCTGACCGTCTTTCCTAAAGGAAAGTCCGTGTCGTGGGTGACAAAGTAGTCCGCCTTGGCTCGGATGGCAGTGGCCAGGTGTGCCGCATCCGCGCCCCGCAGTTGGTGGGTGCCGCACAAGCGTCGCGCTTCCTCGGCCACGAATAGGTCTAGCTCGTACCAGCGGACGGGCGCATTAACCAGGTATCGCTCGATGACTTCGTTCCGCTTTAATGGATCTATGTCGCCCTTGTGAGAGCCGACCTCGACCAGCACTAACGTTGAGGCCACCAGTTGGATGTCGTTCCGCTCGGCTGCGAGAAGGATCTTGTACGAGTCGGCCCAGAATCCGCGCTCACGCTTGATGACGTTCAGGAAGACCAACGTGTCAAGGTAGAGCAAGGGGACCTTCGCCTTGCTTCTAGCTGCGGCGGACATGCCTGATGAACTCCTCTGTCGTCAGGTTCCCCGTGTAATCCGGCGCGATGCCCAAGATGTCGCTAGCTGACACCCTTACCTGTTCAGGCAGCACCCGTAGTTCTGTTAGATCGAGCCTGATCGGCTGACCGACCGCGTTGCGGGTCAGCACGCCCGCGCACTGCACCCGTTTCCCCCACGCCTGTCGCAACTGCTCCGTGGCATCGTCCGCAGCTCGTACCGTGACCACACGACCGCTGTGCTCCTCCATAACGGATGCGCTAATGCCCCTCCGACGTGCCGAGAGCACGCTTAGCCGGCCCTGCACACTCCCATAGGCGCTCCGCGCTAGGTGGGTTGCCTGTTTGGCGTGCTCCACGGTCGTCTGATCGACGATGGCTTCGTCGCTGTCGTCGGTGCTGCTCAAGTGGACGGCGCTCGCCCGTTCGCCGACCCGCTTACCGATACGGGCAATCCGTTCGACTGTTGATGCCGAAAAAAGCGGCGGGATCTCGGCTCTCTGACGGAGTTGGTCGACACCGTGCACCAGCCCGGTCGTGGTCGCGGTTACTGTCGGTGGCCTACGGTTCGCCGGGATCACCCTGGGCACGATGACAGCCCGGTGAACGCCGTTGACGGATGTGTCCTCGATGACCCAATCGAGCCGAGGTTGTTGGGGGTTCGGCAGTACGATTCTGTCGATTTCTTCCAGCGCCAACCGCGTCTGGTCAAGTACGACCATGTACTCCTGAGGGCGCAAGGTCCGTCGCGGGGCGTCCACGACGATCACGATGCCGCCTTGTATGCCCGTGGTTCCCATAGGTTCACAATGGCACAGCTGATCTCATCGGGAAACCCCCATACAGAAATGGGGCTAACCCTCCTCAACGTTTGATATGACGCAAAACGCCGGTCGCCGAAGTGGAATGAGTTCAGCCTCCCGCTCATGCGGCCCACCGTGCTCGGCCAGCCACGACCGCCGTGCCTTCCGCCAGCGTCGCCACGCCAGCAACATCGCCAAAGCCCGCCAGTCAGGATCGGACCGCTGCCATGTCGGCACCGACACCGGCACACGCAACCTCGCCAGCTCCTCTGGCGTGATCCAGTCCTCGACAACACACCGCTCGGCAAGCTCAGGCGGCGGCACTGCCCCCGCAACCGGCAACACCGACCGGCGACGCCGCGCCATCAGCTCACCGCCTGCAACCCGTATGCGCCCCGCACACCCGGCCGCCGCTGCGGCCGCACGTCGCCCTCGTCAGGCAACCTCAGGACCGCCAACAACCGCGCCAACGTGATGCGCTGCTGCCTGCTCTCCACCAGCGCAGGATGTGCACGCACGTCGCCCTTCGCGTCGGCCACGGTCACGCCCTGGCCGTCGACCACCCGGTCAAGCGCCGCGATCCGATCCGCCACCCGGCACGCCTGCCCGACCACAACAAGCTCGTGCGGCTCGAAATCGAACCCGTCGACCAGGCTCGCCCACAACACCCGACCCGCACGACCCAACCCAGCCGGCCGCCGCGGCTTCCCGCCATCGTTCACCATCGACTCCTCTCCTCACCACCACACACGCCCGCGTCACGCCCACCCGCCACACGCGCGCACCCCTAGGGGGAGGGACCCCCGCCCCCACACGCCGCGCGGGATCGGGGCGTTCTGGCGTTCGCCCTGGCTGCACCCTGAAACGATCCATGGCGGCCCTCTGCCGTGGCGCTGTTTTTGCTGCTCATCGCTTGTTTCTGCCTTGTATTTAGTGCCGTTTTACCGCCCCGGAAAGGGACGGAAGACGGCTTTTCTGCGCGGAAAGTGGGCCGCGCCGGGCCGATTTCGGGGTTAATCCCGGTCGGCCCGGCGCAGCTCCGCGGCGCTGGCGGGTCTTCGCGCTCATGGGAAAGCGCTCGCCACCATCGTTCCGCCCCGCCCGTCCAGATTGCGGGTGCGGTGACGTTCACGCCGCTAGGGGAACGTTTCAAGGGGTGGCGTCCAGGTCGGCGGCAGCGTACAGCCGCGTTTCGTCGCCTCCGGCGCGCTGGTCGAGCTGGGGGGCACCCCACCGGCGAAGGACTTCGGCGGCGGCGGCCCGCTGTGCCGGGTCGGGGTTGTGCCGGGCGACCGCCGCGAGCTTGCCGCGGTTGACGGCGGTCGCGGGTAGTGCGCTGTAGTGTTCTTCGGCCGCTGCTTGTTCGGCCGGCTGACCGAAACGCCGCCGGGCGGCCTGCCGCCCCCGTTCAAAAGCTTCGGACATGATCTTGTCTCCTTCTTCATCGTTGGGCTGAGGATGCGGCGCATCGTGCCGCGCGCTGCACACGGTCAAATTCGCGGTCGTTGCGTCGCGTGCGCTCGTCAGGGGTCAGCACCCGCCCGTACCGCGCCAACTCTTCGGCCTGGCGTTCACGGCGCCGCACGTCCGTGACTTGGTCCACGTACGCGCCGACCGCCTCACCGATCGTCGGCACCCACGCCACCGCGGTCTCGTGTGTGGCCAGCCACCGCAGGTACGCAGGGCCCACGATCGGCCGTAGCGGCTCGGCCGGGTGGTGTGGCCACGGTGGGATGGCGTCCGGGTCGATGTC
>DASULK010000269.1:0-17582 GCA_036278255.1 Micromonospora sp. | reverse complement strand
GGGTTGGCCGAGTTCTTCCTTTCACAAGCCACATCCCGCGATCGGAGAGATCAATGGCGACCGTTGAGCTGACAACGGCGAACTTCGAAGAGATGACCAGCCAGGACGGCATCGTGCTGGTCGACTTCTGGGCCAGCTGGTGCGGCCCCTGCCGGACCTTCGGTCCGATCTACGAACGGGCTTCCGACAAGCACGAGGACATCCTCTTCGGCAAGGTCGACACCGAGGCGCAGCAGGAGCTGGCCGCCACCTTCGACATCCGCTCCATCCCCACGATCATGGCGATCCGGGACGGGGTCATCGTCTTCTCCCAGCCCGGCGCCCTCCCCGAATCAGCCCTGGAATCGCTGATCGAACAGGTACGGGCACTGGACATGGCCGAGGTACGCCAGCAGTTGACCACACAGAACCGCTGACGGGACGTCACAGATGTCCATCGCTGGGTAAGATCAGCCCGCGATGGACATCTTGACGCCCCGCGGACGTACCAGCCGCCTGCTGGTCACCCTCCTCGGCGGGGCGCTGCTGCTCGCCGGGACACTCTGGGGACAGGACGACCATTTCCCGTTCGGCCCGTTCCGGATGTACTCCACCTCCAACCCGCCCAACGAACCCGCACCGGACACCCGGCTCGAGGGTGTCGACACCACCGGTGCCGTGATCATTCTCAACCAGGACAACACCGGCATCCGCCGAGCCGAGATCGAAGGCCAGCAAGACCGTTACGTCAGCGATCCGGAGCGGCTGCGTCAGGTGGCGAACGCCTTCACTGATCGAAACCCGACAGCGCCTCAACTCGTCGAGGTCCGCATCGTCATCTGTTGGCACGGCATCAAGGGTGGCCGGCCAACCGGAACCTTCTCCGACGAGACGGTGGTGCGGTGGCAAGCGTCGTAAACACGGTCGGACGGTGGCTCACCGAGCCGGTGCCGCGGGGGCGGATCGCCGCCTTCCGCACGCTGGTCTATCTCTTCGTCGCCGCCGACCTCGTGGTCTTCACCCCCTGGGTACGCGCCCACGCCAACGTCCCCGCCGAGCTCTACCAGCCGCTCTTCGTGGCTCGCGTGCTGCCGCTACCCACCCCGACGCCGCTGCTGATCACCAGCATCTTCTGGATCCTGCTGCCGCTTGCCCTTTTGGCGGCCACCGGACGGGCCCCGCGAGCGCTGGGCTGGCCGGTCTTCCTGCTCTACTTCCAGTGGATGATCATCGCGATGAGTTACGGGAAGGTCGACCACGACCGGTTTGCCTTCCTGGTCGCGCTGGCATTACTGCCGACGGCCGGACGAGCCCGGCACGGCGACAGCATCCGCACCGAGGCTGGCGGGTGGGCGCTGCGGATCACCCAGATCGCCGTCGTCTGCACGTACTTCCTCGCCGCCTTCGCCAAACTGCGCTTCGGCGGCCTGGAGTGGCTGACCGGTTCGGTGCTCGCGCGGGCGGTCATTCGGCGGGGCACTGAACTCGCCGACGTGATCGCGCAGGTGCCGGGGCTGCTCATCGCGGCCCAGTTCGGCATCATGGCGTTCGAACTGGCCAGCCCGCTGCTGTTCCTGCTGCGCGAACGGTGGCGCCACCGAACGATCGGCTTTTTCTACTCGTTCCACCTGGTCACGATGGCCACCATCACCATCTCCTTCGCCCCCCACCTGGTGGCGATGACCAGCTTCCTGCCGCTGGAACGGGTACGTCCGATCGAGTGGCTACGCCAACTCGTCCAGCGCCGGCGTGGCCGGATCGAACAGACCGACGACACCGCGGAGGAGCCGCCCGGGCGGGTCGGCCCGGCCGACGGACGACATCAGCCGTCTCCCGCCGGGCCCGTGACGTAGCCGCGATCGCGGGCCGCCTGCGGCAGGGCGCAGGCCGCGGTGCCGCCCGGCATCCGATGCCGGTTGCGGGCCACCCACCGATAGACCGGCCAGGCCAAGGCCCGCACCGGCCGCACCTTCAGCATTCGGCCCGCCGCGCGCCAGAGCGACGTACTGTTCCCCAGCAACCGGGCGATCGCGTCCGGGCCGGCGGCTCTCGTGCCGTCTGCGCCTACCCATTGCACGGCTTCGTCGCATTCGGCCACGGTCAGGCCCAGCGCCTTCAGGTCGGCGAACTGCCAGGGCACCACCCGTGACGCGGTAGGGATGCGGCGGCCGATGAATTCGGCGCAGGAGGTGCAGAATCCGCAGTCACCGTCATATACAAAGGTGGATAGACCCATGGATCCATGGTGCCGCTATCGGGCCGCGCTGGCCAACGCGCGGAGGCGAAGGAGTTGCACATCACTCGCACATATGTTCAACCATCCCCGCGGCGACTATGTACTGTCGAAAAGATGCGAACTCCTCAGCAGATCCTGGCCGATGCTGCAGTGATCGCGGTCGTCGGCGCCTCGCGCGACCCGGAGAAGGCCGCACACAGCGTGCCACTGCAGATGCAGCGGCACGGCTGGCGGATCATCCCCGTGAATCCCGGCGCGGATGAGCTCTTCGGCGAACGGGTCTACCGTTCACTGGCCGACATCCCGCACCCGGTCGACCTGGTCAATGTTTTCCGGCCCGCCGCCGAGGCGGCCGAGATCGTGCGGCAGGCGGTGGAGATCGGTGCACCGGCTGTCTGGCTGCAACTCGGCATCGTCTCGCCGCCGGCCCGGCAGATCGCCGAGCAGGCCGGCCTCGACTATGTGGAGGACCGCTGCATCGCGGTTGAGCGCGCCATCGGGAAGCTGTCCCGCTAGCATTCCGGGGCGAGAACGCAGCCCGGGACGAGAAGACCCGCCCCGGGCTGCCTCAGCGCGCATCGGTGGCAATGTATGAGCACGGTGTACATGCGGCCCGCCCCTGCTCGGCGAACCAGCGACAATCACGGCGGATAGCGCACTTTGGAAGTGCGTCATCCGCTGGATCGGTGACTTCGCGATAGGAGGCGGCGACCTTCGCCCCGAGCCCACAATGGTCACCGGTCCAATACCCACAGGACGAAGTCACGCACGGCCCGGCAAACCGGTAGCCTTTCTCCAGCGGCCGGCCCGCCTCGTCGGCTGACAGCGTGTCCAGCACGTTCTCGGTCGGCACGGCCGGAGTCACGTAGGCCACCCGACCCGCCGGGGTGATCATGCCGAGGAAGACCGTGGAGTTACTGACGGGAGTACTCGGGCACATCCGCCCCGGCGGATCAAGTCGCTGCTCGTCCATTACCGGGCGTAGAACCCGATGTCGTTGATCCGCTCGGCCAATTCCCTACCGAACTTCCCATCACCGATCAACAGCCCGTACCATTCCGGCCGAAGTTCCGGGATGAGGTGGCCCACCATCACCGGGCTTTCCAGCTTCGCGTTCACGGTCCGCAGGGCGGTCAATCCAGCCTGCTGGATAGCCGTGCCGATGATTTTCTTCTGCTCATCGCTCAGGTCGACGCCGTCGATTACAAACCGGAATTCACTACGCATGATACGGTCCCTTCCCTTTTCCATCCTTGGCTGCGTTGGTGCATACGTTTCGATCGTGGTGGGATCAAATATCGGTGCCCAGCCCCCGCCGCACCGTGGCCCTGGTGAACGCCGACCATCCAATTCGGGTGGTCAGGCCGCCGGAGTCACCACGACTGATGATCTGCGCGCTGCGAGCCCGCCAATCCTTCGGTGCGGTGGCGTCGCCCCAGACAACCTGGCAGGCGGCGCGGACAAAATTGATCTGGTCGACCGAAGCGGTGAAGCCAGCGTGCCCGGCCTCGATGCGTACCCGCCCGGAAGACGGGTCGATCCGGACCACCGGAAAAAAGTGATGCAGACTGGCGACCGTCGCCCAGTAGGCCGCCGTCTGCCGCGACTCGGCAGCGAATGCATCATGCAGCCGATCCCGATGGGTGTATCGGATGCCGGACAGTACGAAGACCTGGCCGCCGGGCTGAACCTCGCCGACGATTTCCAGCGGATTCACCCAGTGCCCCGGCGAGTTGGCCCACCAGAAGCGCAGCCACTCACCAAGTCGGTCGTGGAAGTCCTGCTCATATTCCATCGCTACCGCGCGGCCATCCACCGCCCTGGTCACCGCCGCGCCGATACGATCGTGAGTCACCAGGGGACCATCGGCCGCTGAACCCGTTCGCTCGGCGGCGGATGCGGCGGTTGCGCCAGCCAGGCCGACCGCCGATCCGGCTACCACCGCTGTCAGCAGCCCCCGCCGGGACATCGCAGGTCGGGTGCCTTCCATGCTCCGCCTTTCCCATGCTCGATAACGAAGCGAAGAGCCCACCGGTAGGGGACTCGCCGCCGTGTACCCCGCAGCCTAGCGACACTATCAAACATGTCAATGGATCATCGGATATGCGCCAGGATCTTCCGCATCCAACGAGGGCGTGCTATCGAAAACAGATCGTAGACAGCAGGCGCTTCAGATCCGGTACGCCCGCAGCAGGCCCCGCGAGATGATCGTCTTCTGGATCTCGGAGGTGCCCTCGCCGATGAGCAGGAACGGCGCTTCCCGCATCAGCCGCTCGATCTCGTACTCCTTGGAGTACCCGTAGCCGCCGTGGATGCGGAACGCATCCTGCACCACCTCGACGCAGTATTCCGAGGCGAGGAGCTTGGCCATCCCGGCCTCGACGTCGTTACGTGCCCCGGAATCCTTCAGTCGGGCCGCGTTGACCATGAGCGCATGCGCCGCCTCGATCTTCGTCCCCATCTCGGCGAGCTTGAAGGCGACCGCCTGATGCTTGGCCAGCGGGGCACCGAACGTCTGCCGCTGCTGGGCGTAGGCGACGGCGAGTTCAAAAGCGCGGATCGACAGGCCGCAGGCGCGGGCGGCGACGTTGACCCGCCCCACCTCGATGCCGTCCATCATCTGATAGAAGCCACGCCCGACACCGGCAGGACCGCCCAGGATCGCCGAGGCGGGGACGGTCACCCCGTCGAGAACCATCTCGGTGGTCTCGACGCCCTTGTAACCCATTTTTTCGAGCTTGCCGGGGATGGTCAGGCCGGGCGCGGTCTCACCGAATCCCGGCTCCTTCTCCAGCAGGAAGGTCGACATGTTGCCGTAGATCGAATCCGCGCCGGTGTCGGTCTTGACCAGCGTGGCGACCACCGATGAGTAGGCCCCGTTGGTCAGCCACATCTTCTGTCCGTTGAGGATGTAGGAGTCCCCGGATCGGACCGCCTTGGTGCGGATCGCCGCGACGTCGGAGCCGCAGCCCGGCTCCGACATCGAGAAGGCGCCCCGGACCTCGCCGGTCGCCATCCGCGGCAGGAGCGACCGCTTCTGTTCGGCAGAGCCGTGCTGCGAGATCAGGTACGCCACGATGAAGTGCGTGTTGATGATGCCGGAGATGGACATCCAGCCCCGGGAGAGTTCCTCCACCACCAGGGCATAGGTCAGCAGCGACTCGCCGAGCCCGCCGTACTCCTCGCCGATGGTCAGTCCGAAGAGCCCCATCTCGCGCATCCCGTCGACAATCTCCGCCGGGTACTCGTCGGCGTGCTCCAGTCGCTGCGCATGCGGGATGATCTCCTTGTTGACGAACTCGCGGACCGTCTCCAGGATCGATTGCTGCACATCGGTCAGGCCGGGAGTCTGGGCGAGACGGGACATCTTCAGCCTCCGGAGAAGAGGTGATACCGACGGGTAACCAGCTCCGACTCAGTATCGACCCATGCCATGGCCGCTGCCAATGGCCGCATCGACCACACTCGCTGTGAGAAGCTTCACCGCCGACACCGAAATCGCCGAACCATGGAATCGCGGCATGCGGCGTTGGCGGTCGCTGACTACTCTGACCACGCCCCCCTGCCGAGACGGAGAGAGTCTTGACCTATCCACAGCAGCCCGAGAACTGGAATGACCCGAACTGGCCCAGCCAGCCAGGCGCTTATCAAGATCCGTCCAATCCGGCCAGTGGGCAGCCGACGGGCGCCGAGGGCTATCCCCCGCCGGCCTACCCCGGCTACCCGGCCTACGGCTACCCGGTGGCCGTCCCCCCACCCACCAACGGCCTGGCGATCGCCGCGCTGGTCTGCTCGATCGCCGGCACCGCGACCTGCATCACCGCCCCCGTCGGGGCAATCCTCGGCCACGTCGCTCGCCGGCAGATCCGCGAACGCGGCGAAGGCGGCGAAGGTCTGGCCCTGGCCGGCATCATCATCGGCTGGATCCTCACCGGACTCATGGGGCTCTTCATCGCCTTCTACGTCTTCATGGTCTTGCTCGCGATCGGCGCCAGCCAGCAGTAAAACCGGCCGGCCGGGGTGGAGGGGCGGGATATCGCGGACCACCGATCAGGCCTCCGGCGGCGTGAAGCGTGAGGTACGGGCCAGCCCGGCGGCCCGGCCCTTGGCGGCGATGACCAGCGCCATCTTCCGGGAGGCCTCGTCGATCATCTCGTCGCCGAGCATGACCGCACCGAGCCGGCCCCCCACCTCCGAGGTGTAGTACTCGTACGCGTCGAGGATCAACTCGGCGTGGTCGTAGTCCGCCTGGCTCGGTGAGTAGACCTCGTTGGCCGCCTCGATCTGCCCCGGGTGCAGCACCCACTTGCCGTCGAACCCCAGCGCCGCCGAGCGCAGGGCCGTTTCGCGGAAGCCGTCGATGTCCCGGATCTGCAGATAGGGGCCGTCGATCGCCTGCTTATCGTGCATCCGCGCGGCCATCAGGATCCGCATCAGAATGTAGTGGTACGGGTCGCCGGGGTATTCCGGGATCAACGCCCCCACCACCAGCGACTTCATGTTGATCGAAGCCATGAAGTCAGCCGGGCCGAAGATGATCGTTTCGACCCGGGGTGACGCGGCGGCGATCGCGTCGATGTTCACCAGGCCGGCCGCGTTCTCGATCTGCGCTTCGATGCCGATGCCACCCACCGGCAGGCCCAGAGTCCGCTCGATCTGGGTCAACGTCAGGTCCAACCATTCGATGTGCCCGGCGGTCTGCACCTTGGGCAGCATCACACAGTCAAGGTTGGCTCCCGCCCCCTCGACCACCTCGACAACATCGCGGTAGGTCCATGGTGTGGTCAGGTCGTTGACCCGCACCACCCGGGTCTTGCCGCCCCAGTCGCCGTTATTGAGCGCCGCCACGATGTTCTTACGGGCCTCCGGTTTGGCCAGCGGCGCAACCGCATCCTCCAGATCGAGAAACACCTGGTCCGCCGGCAGCCCCTGGGCCTTGTCGAGCATCTTGGGGCTCGATCCGGGCACGGCGAGGCAGGAGCGGCGGGGGCGCCCAACAGTGGCCATCTGCGGCTCTCCATTCTTCCCGCCGACGTGCGCCACCGGCAGCCCGTCGCAGCGGAATCGACGATCGTCAGAACAGTCACACGAACTACCTACGTCACGGTAACCTCGCGCGACGACCGGGGAAAACAACACTGTGGAAGATGTCACTCCCCGGCTACGACGGCAGCGGGCCGGCTTCGGGTGGCGCGGGGAGGCTGCGCCGCCCGAGGCGGGCATTGCCCAGCACCGCGACCGCGACTCCCGCCAGGAGCAGCGCCAGCCCCGGCAGCGCCACCGTACGGGGGGCCTGCCCGAGCCAGACCCAGGCGATCAGTGCGGCACCGGGCGCTTCGAGCAGGATGAGGACGCTCACCGTGGTCGCCGAGATCCGGCGCAGCACATAGCTGAACATCGAATGACCGAGCAGTTGGGCGCCGGCCACCAGGCCCAGGATGGCCAGCCACGTCGCGGTGTCGAAGCCGGTCAGCGGAAGACCGCCGACCAGACACACGACGAGCAGCAGCACGGCGCAGGCCCCGTAGCAGATGGTGGTATAGGTGGTGGTGCTGATCGTGGCGCGGACCCGCTCACCGAAGGCGGTGTAGACGGCACCGGCGATTCCACCGATGACCGCGAGCAGGTCACCGAGGACCGCCTGACCGGACACCCCGAAGTCAGCCCCGGTGGCCAGGACCGCCCCGACGACTGCCACAGCAATGCCGATCCAGGTGAACGAAGGCAGCCGCTGCCCCTGCGCGACGGCGATCAGCCCCTGCCAGATCGGTTGGGTGGCGACCAGTGCGGTCGCCGCTGCCACGGTGGTCATCCGCACGCTCGGTGTCCAGGCCGCGAAGTGCACCGCCAGCGCCACCCCTGCCAGCAGGCTGTACCGGACCTGCCGACGATGGCTGCTGACGAGCGACCGGAATTCGGCTCGCCGCCGAGCCACCGCGAGTGGGCCGAGCACACCGACCGCGAGCGCGTTGCGCCAGAACGCGATGGCCAGCGCGGGGGCGGCGGCGAAGGCGATCAGCGGGGCGGAGGAGGAGATCGCGGCCAACGCGACGATGATCGCCCCGGTGGTGCGGATCTCGGCCGGTGGCCGGCTGAGGGGAGGGTGGTGGCTCGACACGGAGAACCATCCTGACCCACCACTCCCTGCCTCCGCTGATCAGGGCACCGGCGTCGCCGATGGGGCAGGATTCGGGGTGTGACGGACGAGGTGGACGGCGTGACCACGCCGCTGGTGGACGAGGCGATGAAGAGAGCCGCGGTGGCCTGGGTGGCGGTCGGTGATGCGCCGGCGATCGCCCTGTGGTGTGTGCCGTTGGAGGGGCGGCTCTACCTGGTCAGCGGTCCCGGCGAACAGTCGGCCCCCGGCCTCGATGCGGCGACGTCCGCCACCGTCACCCTCGCAGGCGACCATGGCGGGCGGATCATCACCTGGCCGGCCGAGGTGACAACGGTGAACCCGGGCAGCGAGCAGTGGGAGACCGTCGCACCACAGGTCGCCGCCAAGCGGCTGAACGCCCGCGGCAGCATCACCGAGGTGGTCGAGCGGTGGGCGGCCCGGTGCACGCTGCACCGGCTGGCCCCCGCCGGCGCACCCCTGGCTGCCGGCGAGAGCCTGCCGGAGGGATCGCTCGCCGCCCCGCCCCGCATCAGCCCCGCCGCACGACCGACCCGCAAACCCTTCCGGCTGCACCGGGTACGCCGCCGCTGACCACAACGACCATGCCGAGCCGGCGATGATCAGGGACTTGGTCCAGCGACACGCCGGCGACACGCCCAACGTACTCCCTGATCATCTGGCAACAGGGGGGCTAGCCGACGAACGGGGGGACAGCGATCTCGCCGCGGGCGATCGGGATGACCTGGCCGGCCACCGTCGCTCCGGCCGCTCCCCCGCCAACCGCTGTGACCGTGCAGGTCAGCACGGAGGGTCGGCGAATCTCGCTGCCCTGCCGGATGAGGTAGTCGGACCTGCCCTCCCCCGGCAGCAGGCCGCTGGTCACCAACCACACGCCCAGGCCCAGCGCGGCCGATCCGGTGGCGGGATCCTCCGCCACACCGACGCCCGGCACGAAGACCCGGGCGTGGGCGATCCGCTCAACGGCATTCCAGGAGAAGACACTGACATCCTCTATCCCATGGCGGACCGCCGCGGAGTGGTCCAGCGCCGCCCGGGCAACCGCATCCGGACGCACCGAGAGGTAGTGGAACTCCAGACCGCACCCGGCCACCCGCGGTGCCGGGCCGGCGAAGTCCTCCATGGTCAGCCCGACGCTCTCCAGCAGCGGTGCCGGGTCGAGCTCCGCCCCGACGGTGGGGACACCCCCGGTCAGGGTGGCGCTGTCGGCCGCCACCTCGATCGGCAGCAGCCCCGCACCGCACTCCTGGACCACCTGGCCCGGCGCGGCCAGCCCCTTACCCACCACCGTCACCGCCGCCCCGACGCTGGGGTGCCCCGCGAAAGGCAGCTCCCGTGCCGGGGTGAAGATCCGGGCACGGTAGGTGGCGGTGGATTGCGTGGCCGGCAGGATGAACACCGTCTCCGACAGGTTGAACTCCCGGGCGATCGTCTGCATCTGATCGGCGGCCAGCGCCTCCGCACCGAAGACGACGGCGAGCGGATTACCCGCAAACGGGCGATCCGTGAAGACATCCACGATCTCGTACGCGAGGCTCGACATTGCTCAACCCTAGGCGCTTAGGCTGGTGACCATGACGACGGCGGCCAGAGTGTATGTCGCGCGACTTGCAGGCCTCGCCGTCTTCGACCCCAACGGCGACCAGGTGGGCCGGGTCCGGGACGCGGTGATCCGGGTACGGTCCGCCAACCGCCCTCCCACGGTTGTCGGCCTGGTGGCGGAGATGCCGCTGCGCCGCCGGATCTTCCTGTCGATCAACCGGATCACCTCGATCGAATCCGACGCGGTCATGCTCGGCTCGGGGACGCTCAATCTCCGGCGCTTCGAACGACGCCCCAACGAACTACTCGTCCTCGAAGATCTCCTCGACCGACGGGTGCTGATCGGGCCCGACACCCATCCGGGCACCGTGGTCGACGTGGCGATGGAGAGCGACCGCCGGGGCGAGTGGTCACTGACCCGGGTGGCGGTGCGGGAACAGACCGGCCGGCTCACCCGCCGGGGCCAGCTGCACCAACTCGAGTGGGACCAGGTGCGCGGGCTGATCGGCCTGCCCGACACGCAGGGCACCGCCAACCTGCTCGCGGTCCTCGGGGAGCTACGCCCCCCGGACCTCGCCAACGCATTGCAGGAGCTGCCGGACGCCCGCCGCAACGAGATTGCCGCCGCGCTCGACGATGAACGGCTCGCCACCGTCCTCGGTGAGCTGCCCGAACGCGACCAGGTGGAGATCCTCGCGGTACTGGGGCGGGAGCGGGCCGCCGACGTGCTCGACGAGATGGAGCCCGACGACGCAGCCGACCTGCTCTACGAGCTACCCCGGCCGGAACAGGAGGTGCTGCTCGAACTGATGGAGCCGGACGAGGCCGACTCCGTACGCCAGCTACTCAAGTACCAGCCGGGCACGGCGGGCAGTGTGATGACCTCCGAGCCGATCATCCTTCCGCCGGACGCATCGGTGGCGGAGGCGCTGGCGCGCGTCCGCGAAGCGGCGCTGCGGCCGGCCGTCGCGGCGCAGGTCTTCGTTGCCCGTCCACCGCTGACCACCCCGACCGGCCGCTACCTGGGCATCGCGCATTTTCAGCGGCTGTTGCGGGAGCCCCCGGCGGATCTGCTGGGCGGCGTGCTCGACACCGGTATCGACCCGCTGCAGCCGGCCACACCGCTACCGGAGATCACCCGGCGGATGGCCACCTACGATCTGGTCGCCATGCCGGTGGTCGACCAGCAGCAGCGCCTGGTCGGCGCGGTCACGGTCGATGACGTACTCGACCACACGCTGCCGCGGGACTGGCGTAACCGCGCCATCGGCGAGACGGATGGTCAGCCCGGCCCCGGCGTCGGCAGCCCCGGGTGGCACGGAGACGGCGATGGTTGAGCCACGCCGCGTGCAGCACCTCGACCAGCCACGGCAGGGCCGGATCACCCTGCCCCGCTTCGACCCGGAGGCTTTCGGCAAGTGGTCGGAGAGCATCGCCCGCTTCATGGGTACGGCCAAGTTCATCGTCTACATGACGGCGGTGATCGCCCTCTGGTTCGGGTGGAACACCCTGGCCCCGGCCGACCTGCGCTTCGACCCGTACACGTTCACGTTCCTGACCCTGATGCTCTCCATCCAGGCCTCCTACGCGGCACCGTTGATCCTGCTCGCACAGAACCGGCAGGCCGACCGTGACCGGGTGGCGCTGGAGGAGGACCGCCGCCGGGCGGCGATGCAGAAAGCCGACACGGAGTACCTGTCCCGGGAGATCGCCTCGCTACGCATCGCGGTGGGCGAGATCGCCACCCGCGATTTCCTGCGCTCGGAACTGAACCGGCTGCTGGAGGAATTGGAGGAGCCGGCACCCCGGACACGCGAGACGGAACGTGAGCAGCAGTCGAAGCAGCTCAACCGGGCCGGACCGCGCACCGATACCGACACCATCGGGTCGCTGGACGAGCCGCGGGATGACCTGGACGGCGACCAGGGGCCTACTCACCTATAAGGCCGCATCGATTCGCTCACAGTGGCGGTCGTGGGTGCCGGTCATGGTCTTCACCCGACGTAACATTGCGGCATGTCCGCACATCCTGCCGCCCTGGGCCGCGACGCCGAAGCCACCGGCGCTACCGAGGAAGCGATCCAGGCCGCCCTCGCCACCGTCCACGACCCGGAGATCCGCCGGCCGATCACCGAGCTCGGCATGGTGCGCTCCGCGGTGATCGACGCCGACGGGGTGGTCCGGGTTGAGCTACTGCTCACCATCGCCGGCTGCCCGTTGAAGGACAAGCTGCGCTCGGACATCACCGAGGCGGTCGGGGCGGTCCCCGGCGTGACCGCGGTCGAGGTCGACCTCGGCGTCATGAGCCCGGAGCAACGCCAAGCGCTGCAGGCCAAGCTGCGGGGCGGTTCCGCGACCGCGGAACCGGTGATCCCGTTCGCCCAGCCCGGATCCCGTACCCGCGTCTATGCGGTGGCCAGCGGGAAGGGGGGCGTGGGCAAGTCGAGCGTCACCGTCAACCTGGCCGCGGCACTCGCCGCCCGGGGCCTGTCGGTTGGCGTGGTCGATGCGGACATCTACGGCCATTCGGTGCCCCGGATGCTCGGGGTCAGCGCCCGGCCCACCCGGGTCGAAGACATGATCATGCCGCCCCAGGCGCATGGTGTGAAGGTCATCTCGATCGGGATGTTCACCGCTGACAACGCCGCGGTGGTCTGGCGTGGCCCCATGCTGCACCGCGCCCTGCAGCAATTCCTCGCCGACGTCTACTGGGGCGACCTGGACGTGCTCCTGCTCGACCTGCCCCCCGGCACCGGTGACGTGGCGATCTCCCTGGCGCAACTGCTGCCCAACGCGGAGATCCTGGTGGTGACCACCCCGCAGGCCGCGGCCGCTGAGGTCGCCGAGCGGGCCGGGGCCATCTCCCTGCAGACCCATCAGCGTCTGGTCGGGGTAGTCGAGAACATGTCCTGGCTGGAGCTGCCCGACGGCGGCCGGATGGAGGTGTTCGGTTCCGGCGGTGGGGAAACCGTCGCGGAATCACTGACCCGGACCCTCGGCGCTCAGGTTCCCCTACTCGGTCAGATCCCGCTCGACACCCGGGTTCGGGAGACGAGCGACAGCGGTAACCCGATCGTTCTGGCCGAGCCGGAGGCGCCCGCCTCGGTGGCGCTGCGGGCTGTCGCCGACCGGCTCGCGGTCCGGCGCGAGTCGCTCCTCGGCAAGCCCCTCGGCCTGCGTCCCGCCGGACGCTGAGCAGCGGGAGCGGGGTTCCGGCCGGTTCAGCTCAGGGGTTCCGGCCGGTTCAGCTCACCGGCATCAGGTGGCGTCGGTGTCGAAGGCCTGGGCGGGCGGGCTGCTTGGCGCAGCGGAGGTAGGGCCGGCCGGGCCCTTGGGGATCGCCGTGCGGGAGGTCGAACGCAGATCGACCGCGGCGGCCGCGTCCTTCAACTCCCGCTCCACGCCGCTGAGGTCGGAACGCACGCTGTCGTAGATCCCCTGCAACGGTTTGCGGAGGGCCGCCTCGTCCTCCTCGCTGAGCAGGTGCTTACGGATCAACGTCTTCGGGTGCAGGTCCTCCAGCTGGATGTCGGTGCCCAACTCCCGGCTCAGATCCTCGGTGGCGTTGCGGGCCATGTTGCGGAGGTTGCGCACCATCCGCAGACCATCGCTGATCGCATTCGGCAGCCGATCACCGAAGATCAACAAGGCGATGAGCAGCAAAGCCCCGATTTCCCACCAGTTCAGGTTCTCGAACATCCGGGCCCTCCTCCTGCCGTCCAACCGCAAGGGTACGCATGTTGCCGCGCTGGACGGGAGGGGCGGGGCGGTTACTTCGCGTCCGCAGCGAGGGTCACCGATGTTGTCTGCCGATTGCCGCCGCGGCGATACTCGACGTGCACCACCGAACCGGGCGCATACTTCCGCACCAGCGCGATCAGATCGGTCGCGTCGGCCAGCGGCCGGTTGTCGAGCTTGAGAAGCACATCTCCGGCACGTAGCCCAGCGCCGGCCGCCGGCCCGCCGGCAGCGACGCCGGCCACACGTACACCCGAATCGTTACCTGTAGTGCCGACCTGCGCCCCGATCACGGTACGGCGCGCTCTACCGGTGTCGATGATCTCCTGCGTGATCCGCTTGGCCTGGTTGATCGGGATGGCGAAGGCGAGACCGATGTTCCCCGCCTCCTCCTCATCGGCGGCCAATGACTTGATCACCGAGTTGACGCCGACGACGCGGCCGGCGGCATCGACGAGCGGTCCCCCGGAATTGCCCTGATTGACCGCCGCGTCGGTCTGGATAGCCGCGTAGTAGCGGACCTGCCCGCCGGGCTCGCCGGCCTGGATGGTGCGGTCAACCGCGCTGACGATGCCCGCCGTAACCGTGTTGGCCAAGGCCAGGGGAGAACCGAAGGCCAGGACCGGGTCACCGACGGCAATCGCCTCGGAGTCGCCGAACTCCACCGGGACCAGCCCGTCACGGGCCACCTTGATCACGGCGATGTCCGACTCTGGATCCTGCCCGACGATGGTGGCCGAGGCGGTGGTGCCGTCGTTGAAAACCACCGTCACCGGACCGGCCCCGCCCTCGAGCACGTGATCATTGGTGATCAGATAACCGTCGGCGCTGACCACGAAACCCGATCCGAGGCTCAACCCACCCCCACCGCTGACCCGGACCGTCACCACGCTGGGCAGCACCCGGGCGGCGACTCCGGCAAGAGAGTCCGGTGGTCGCTGCGCTGCCGCCGGCGCGCTCTGACCCGGCGCTCCGAGTTCCGTTGCGCCGACATGGGAACGCACCGCGAAGGCATAGCCCAGGGCGCCACCGAGGGACCCGGCCAGCAGGGCGGTGATGAGGGACACCAGGAGCACCGGAAAGAGCCCTTGGCCCCGCGGCGCCCCCGGGTCCGGGACCTGCTCGGGCAGCGCGCTGGGTTCCGGGCCGGCCGGCACGACCACCATCGTCGGCGAGTGCGGATTACGCCACGGGTCGCGCAGCGCGTCGGACCACCAGTGTGCCGCCTCCGCTGCGCCACCGGGCGATACCGGCGAAAGCGTCGGCGCTGCGGCCCCACGGGGCTGGCGGCCGTCCCAGCCGTCGGTCAAGGTCCGTGCCTCCCAGTCGTCCGTCCCGTCGACGCTGAGTACCGGCAACTGTCGCAGTAGGAGCGCACCGTGCCGGATGCTTCAGGTCTGCCGCATCCAGGATGGCATGGTTGGTCGAAGAGCATTCGGCACTTGGCGAGGGGTCCGGGGGCGAAGGTGCCCTCTGCCCATCGGTGACCTCCGGCTCTAGGCTCTAGGAAAGCTGCCGGTATGCCGGCGGCCCGTTGTCCGGAGGTGCGCCATCGGCCCGGTCGTCAGTTCCCTGACTGCGATGACCCCACAGGCACAACAGTTCGTGGAGGCCTACGTCGCCGAGGATCTGGTGCTGCAGACGGCCCGCACCCTCGCCCACGAGGTGGGCCTGCCGGCCGTCAGCCCGGCCATGGGGGCGGCCCTGCGCCTGCTGGCCGCCACGGTCAATGCGCGAGCGGTGGTCGAGATCGGCACGGGTACCGGGGTCAGTGGCGTATGGCTGCTCCGCGGCATGCGGGACGACGCGGTGCTGACCACCATCGACCTGGAGACCGAGCACCAACGGATCGCCCGAAGGATCTTCCTGGAGGCCGGTTTCGCCCCCGGCCGGACCCGCATCATCACCGGGCGGGCCTTGGACGTGCTGCCGCGGCTGGCTGACGGTGTCTACGACATGGTCTTCGTCGACGCCGAACCCGCCGAGTACAGCGCCAGCGTGGAAGCGGCCCAACGCCTGCTGCGGCCGGGTGGGATGCTCGCCCTGCACGGCGCGCTCGCCGGGGGACGGATCGGGGATCCCGCCGCCCGGGATCTGGACACGGTGACGCTCCGCGAGGTGATCAAGGCGGTACGGGAGTCTGAAGAATGGATCCCCGCACTGCTCCCCACGGGGGAAGGTCTTCTCGCCGCGGTGAAGCGGCCCTGATCCCTTTGGGTACCGGAAGCTGCTAGAGCGTCGGCAGCCAACGCAGCAGGGTTCGGACCCCCCAGCCGGTGGCACCCTTGACCAGTTCGGCGTCGTCAACGTCCGACCAGGACGGAGCGGACATGTCCAGGTGCGCCCAGCGGTCGCGGAGGTCGCCGGTGAACTCGCGCAGGTAGAGCGCGGCGGTCACCGACCCGGCCCCACGGTTGGGTGCACTGTAGAGGTCAGCGATGTCACTGCCCAGGTACTCGAGGTAGTCGGCCGGCAGCGGCAGGCGCCAGGCCTGCTCGCCGGAGGCAGCGGAGGCGGCCGCCACCGCCGCCACCAGTTCCGCATCGTCGCCGTAGAGGGCGGCGGTGCGCTTACCGAGTGCGACGGCGTTGGCTCCGGTGAGGGTGGCCAGGCTGACCAGCAGGTCCGGCGCCAACTGATCCACGGCGTAGGCGAGTGCATCGGCGAGCACCAGACGCCCCTCGGCGTCGGAGTTGGTGCTTTCGCTGGTACGGCCACCGTAGTGGCGTATGACATCGCCGGGGCGGAACGCCGACCCACTGACCATGTTCTCCGCCAGCGGGGCGACGGCGGTCAACCGCAGCGGCAGGCGCAGCGCGGCCGCCCCCAGTACGGCAGCGACGACGGCGGCGGCGCCGCCCATGTCCTTGCGCATCAGCTTCATGCCGTCGCGCGGCTTGATGGAGAGGCCGCCGGTGTCAAAGGTGATGCCCTTGCCCACCAGAACGACGTGCCGTCGCGCGTCAGCGGGGTGCCAGCTGATTTCGACCAGACGCGGGCCGCGCGCCGATCCGCCGCCGACAGCGAGGATTCCGCCGAAGCCGTCCGCAGCGAGCTGCGCCGGATCCCGCACCTCAACGCTCAGCCCGGCATGCCCGGCGGCAGCCGCCTGGACCTGCTCGGCGAACCACTCGGGGCTCTTGTGGGAGGAGGGCATGTTGGTCAGATCACGAGCGAAGCCGGTGGCCTCGGCGGTAGCGCGGGCAGTGGTGAGTGCCGCCTCGTACTGTTCGGCTCCGGTCACCACGATCTCAATCTGCCGCAGCACCGGCGAGTCGTTCCCGGCCGGCTGCTGGCCCGGAAGCCGGAACCGGTAGGACGCGAGCCACAACCCCTCGGCCAATCCCCGCACCGCGTCGGCAGCGGCATCGGCGGGCATGGCGATGGTGAGCGAAGGTGCGGTGGGGCCGGCCGCCCGGGCCAGGGCGGCACCGGCGGCACGCCAGCCCGCCTCGTCGCCTGCCCCCACACCGACCAGCAGCAGTCGCGACGGGGAGCGCAGCGGTCGCGGCAGCAGCTGCACCGCTCCGGCTGCATCGGCCTGCTCGGCCTGCGACAGCAGGGCTTCGGCTTCGGCGACCGCGTCCGGCGGGATGGCCAGGGACGCCGGCATGATGCCCGCTCGGCCCCCGTCCTCCGCATCGCTGAGAACCGGCATCGCCAGGGCGTCGAGGGCGACGGGACCTTCGACCAAGCGGATGTCGAGCACCCGACCTACCTCCGGGGGGAGAAAAGGCCGCCGGCACGGGCAGTGCCCGTGCCGGCGTACCTATTTAGCTGACAGCGGAAGTCAGTGCTTCGCCGAGCGCCTTAGCCTCGTCGGGGGTCATCTCGACGACGAGGCGGCCACCGCCTTCCAGCGGGACCCGCATGACGATGCCGCGCCCCTCCTTGGTGACCTCCAGCGGACCGTCGCCCGTCCGCGGCTTCATCGCCGCCATGTTGTCTCCC
>DASULK010000268.1:0-6237 GCA_036278255.1 Micromonospora sp. | reverse complement strand
ATCGACGCCCTTGAGACGTCCGTTCACTGTCCAGATCGAAACGGTGCGGGCATCATGCTGCCACGACAGCATCCGCGCGTCGTACGGCTGCGCCGCGTCCCACCGAAACCGGATCGGGTTGGTCTCGATTCGGCGGCGACGCTTGCTGCCCGGGCCTGCCGTAGTTACCGGCCTTGATGTTGGCGCGCAGGGTGGTGTAGGCGTCGGCGACCTTCTTGATCACGTGCTGCGCGGCCTGCGCACCCAGCCCATAGCTGGTTTTGATGCCGTGATAGGTGTGCCGCCGCATGTCGTAATTGCGGTAACAGCCCAGATCGCGGGCCACCTGCGCCACATCAGACGCGGCCGCATTGCAAGCGTGCAGAGTCGCTTCCAGCGCCTGCGCCTGCTGCGACGTCGGCAGCAGCTTGACCTACACCACCAACTTCACCCGAACATTCAACCACTGCCCTACGTCACCACGATAGACACCAACCCCCAACACCAGACGAGACAGGAGCGCTGGCCACAACCTGCACACACACCCGGTCTTCACCACCAAACACCCACCCGGAGCGCTCACCAACCCGATACCCACCCGCCGCCAACAGACCACGGCCGACCTGTGCACAGACTTCAGCGCCGAACTTCGCAAGTTCAACGACGAAGACGACCACATACACCTACTCGTGCACCACCCACCGACCGTCGCACTATCGAAGCTGGCCAACAGCCTCAAAGACATGTCCTCGCGCCGGCTCCGGCAGAAGCACGGCAACCACCTGAACCGCTACCTGTGGGGCGGCCACCCGTGGCCGCCATCGTATTTCGCCGGATCGCGCGGCGGGACACCCCTGACGGTCACCAAGAAGTACATCGAGAACCAAAAACGCCCGGCAACGTAACAGCGTCCCTCCCAGCCATGAACAGCCGAGATTCCCGCCTTTTTACAGCTGAACCGGCTCCCGGGCCATGCTGGGCGTGGCGGCAGCCCGGCCGCCGCCACGCCACACTAATCACTGGCGGGTGTCCATCGAGGTCTGCAGAGCCCGGCGGGCCTGCTCGCGCGCCTCATCCACCTCGGTCTTGGGTCGGGTCTTGGTCTTGGTACCGCTCTTCATGGTGGTGCCTCTCCGCTGGGACGCCGGGCAGCCTCTGGCGGCAGCCCTGGCATGAAGCTGGCATGCCGTAGGGCGGTTGACGAGCGGCCATCCGGGATCGCCGGAAGATAGCCGGGGCAGCGCAAGTACGGGTCGGTTGACCCTCAGGACGTGCGGTGACGCACCCCGCGCCGTTTCCCGCCCTCACTCACGGCCAACGATGAACCCCGCCGCGAGGTCGCTCGATCAGGAGCTGAGCCCTCGGGGCGGGCAGCTAATAATGAACAGGGTGCGCATCGATACCCAAGCTATCGTTCAGGTCCACACACTGCCCGCGATTCCCACATTTCGAGAAGAATTGAGATCGAGCCGCGGAACAGCACCGGCCGGAATCGGCGTCCGCGGCCATCGCGGGCATCCGCCCGCAGAGACCCGCTACCTCTGGTTCCCGGAACCCATGACCGCGTTAGCCAGCTCCGCCCGGATCAGACCGACGATCTCAGACACCGAGCCGTACCCGGTGAAGCCCGCCGCCAGGCGGTGGCCGCCTCCGCCGAGATTCACCGCCACGCGGCTGACGTCGACCCCGCCTTTGCTTCGCAGGGACACCGCCCACTCACCCGCAGCGACCTGCTTGACCACACAGCTCACATCCGCTTCTGCTGCACAGCGGATCGAATCGATCAACGGTTCCAGCACGTAAGGCCGCTGCCCGTAGCGGGCCAGGTCATCGAGGGTCGCGTGGGTCCAGACCAAGCCCCGCCCGCCAGCGGCGCCCGGAGCGAACTGTGCCCGGCTCAACACCTCACCATAGAGCCGGACCGCGCCGAAGGGCCGAGTGTCGAAGATCCGCCGAGAAATCTCCCCGGGCCGGATGCCGGTCGCCAACAGACGCGCAGCCATCTCGTGCACCGCCGGCGTCGTCGTATCGAAGCGAAACGATCCCGTATCGGTAGCCAACGCGATGTAGAAGCACTCGGCGATCTTCGCGTCGAGCGGGACCCCCAGCCGGGTGAGGAGTTCCTCGGCAACCACCGACGTCGCCGCGGCATGCGGGTCAACCAGGTGGATGGTGCCGAAACGGGTGTTCGACGCGTGGTGGTCCAGCACGACGGAGACCGCGCCGCGCAGCCGGTCGACCAGCGCCCCCAACCGGGAGGCGCTCGCCGCGTCGAAGCAGACCACCAGGTCAGGATCGGAACAGGCCTGCTCCTCGGGCACCAGCAGGTCGAGGCCCGGCATCTCTTGGAACGGCTCCGGCACCTCCGGCTGCCCGGGAAAGGTCGCCTGGACTTCACGGATCCCGAGCCGACGCAGCCCGATCCCGAACCCCAACATGCTACCCAGCGCATCGCCGTCCGGGTTGACATGACAGATGAGCAGCACCCGGCCATCGGCCGCGACGTTGCGGACCGCGGCCACGGCAGCCGCCCAGTCCGCCTCCGTGGGCCCGACGGCGGCTTCGGAGAAGCGCTCGGCCAGTGCTGTCCCGGCGCCACCATCGGCTACGCCGCTCACCGCCCGTCCTCGGTAACGTCCTTCACCGCATCGGGCTCGCCCTCGTCCTCCTCAAGGCTCCGGTACGGCTGCGATTCACCGGCATATCTGGCCCGGGTCGCGAGCCGCTGAACCTCGGCATCCGCGGTACGCGCCGCAGCGAGCAGCTCATCGATGTGCTTGGCGTGCTCCTGCACGTTGTCGAGCACGAAGGTCAGGGACGGCGAATGCCGCAGCCCGAGGGCCTTACCGACCGTGCTCCGCACCATGCCCCTAGCACTCTCCAACGCCGCAGCGGTGGCGGCTTGGGCGGCCGCGTCGCCAAGGACGGTGTAGAACACCGTGGCATCGCGGAGATCCGGGGTGATCCGGGCATCGGTGATCGTGATCATGCCGAGCCGCGGGTCCTTGATCTGTGTGCGCACCACCGAAGCCACCAGTTCCCGCACGCGTTCCGCGTGACGGCGCACCTTGGCCGGGTCCGTCATCTCGTCACCTCCACGGCATCCTGCCGACCGGTCAACCCGGGGCGTGGGTCTCCGCACCCGACCGGATCAGCTAACCCCTCGAAACACTACCCGCGAATCGGGCACGGAGACGTGGCCTACCTCCCCGCCGCAGTGATGCCTCCATCACGAGGATCAGTCATCCGCACCGTGTAGCCGCCGCCTGACCGAGAGCAACTCGACCTCAGGGCGGGCTGCCACGAGCCGTTCACAGGAATCCAACACCTCGCCGACATGGCCCGCCTCCGCGGCCACGACAGCCACAGCGATCTGCGCCCGGCCATACAGGTCAAGCGCCCCTACCTCGGCGACGGAGACGTCGAAACGCCGTAGCGCCGCCACGATCGGGCGTACATATGATCTCTTCGCTTTCAGTGACCGGGAGTCCCCCGGCAACAGCAGGTCGAAGGTCGCGGTTCCGGTAAACATTGCAGGCGAGGATACTCGAACCAGGAACCGAAAAATCAAGGGGTTTGCGCCTTCGGCGCAAACCCCTTGATCGATCGAACCATCGTCAGGTGCGGGGTTTCTCCCGCATCTCGAAGGTCTCAATGATGTCGCCGACCTGGACATTGTTGAAGTTGGCCAGGGTCAGACCACACTCGAAGCCCTCGCGGACCTCGGTGGCGTCATCCTTGAACCGCTTGAGCGAGCTGATCGTGAGGTTGTCCGCCACGACCGTCCCGTCCCGCAGCACACGTGCCTTGGCGTTGCGTCGGATGAGCCCCGACCGCACGATGCAGCCGGAGATGTTGCCGATCCTGGACGAACGGAACACCTCGCGGACCTCCGCCGACCCCAGGTCAACCTCTTCGTACTCCGGCTTGAGCAGGCCCTTAAGCGCCGCCTCGATCTCCTCGATGGCCTGGTAGATGATCGTGTAGTAACGAATCTCCACGCCCTCGCGCTCGGCGATCTCCCGGACCCGGTTGGAGGCCCGGACGTTGAAGCCGATGATCGTCACGGCCTCGGAGGTCGCGCTGGCCAGCATCACGTCGCTCTCGGTGATCGCGCCGACGCCTCGGTGGATGACCCGAAGTTGGACCTCCTCCGGGATGTCGAGCTTGAACAGCGCATCCTCGAGCGCCTCCACCGAACCGGAGCCGTCACCCTTGAGCAGCAGGTTGAGCGAGGTCTTCTCGCCCTCCTTGATCTGCTCCATGAGCGTCTCGAGAGTCGCCCGACCACGGGCATTGGCGAAGCTCGCCGCCCGCCGCCGCGCCTGACGCTGCTCGGCGATCTGCCGAACCGTCCGGTCATCCTCGGCCGCCAGGAAGGTGTCACCGGCGCCAGGAACTGCGGTCAGACCGAGCACCAGCACCGGACGGGACGGACCCGCCTCGGTGACCTCCTTGCCGTTCTCGTCGAACATGGCGCGGACCCGGCCGTGCGCCCCACCGGCGACGATCGAGTCGCCCGCCCGCAGGGTGCCCCGCTGCACCAGCACGGTGGACACCGCACCGCGCCCCTTGTCGAGGTGCGCCTCGATGGCCACACCCTGGGCCGGCCCGTCGACGGGAGCGGTCAACTCCAACGCGGCGTCGGTGGTCAACAGCACCGCTTCCAGCAGGTCATCGATACCGATGCCCGGCTTCGCCGCCACATCCACGAACATGGTGTCGCCACCGTACTCCTCGGCGACCAGGCCGTACTCGGTCAACTGCTGCCGGACCTTGTCGGGGTTGGCCTCCGGCTTGTCGATCTTGTTGACCGCCACCACGATCGGCACGTCGGCCGCCTTGGAGTGGTTGAGCGCCTCGACCGTCTGCGGCATGACGCCGTCGTCAGCCGCGACCACCAGCACCACGATGTCCGTGACCTGCGCACCGCGGGCACGCATGGCGGTGAACGCCTCGTGACCCGGGGTGTCGATGAAGGTCAGCGCCCGCTCCTCACCCTCATGTGGCACATGCACCTGGTAGGCACCGATGTGCTGGGTGATGCCGCCCGCTTCGCCCGCAACCACGTTGGCCTTGCGGATCGCGTCGAGCAGCTTGGTCTTACCGTGGTCGACGTGCCCCATGACGGTCACCACCGGAGGTCGGCTGACCAGGCTGTCCTCGGGTGCCTCGGCATCGAGATCGATGTTGAACTGCGCCAGCAGCTCGCGATCCTCGTCCTCCGGGCTGACGATCTGCACGTTGAAGCCGAGGTGTTCCCCCAGCAGCAGCAGGACCTCGTCGGAGCACGACTGAGTCGCGGTCACCATCTCGCCCAGGTTGAACATCTCCTGGACCAACGAACCGGGGTTCGCGTTGATCCTGTCAGCGAAGTCCGACAGGGAGGCGCCGCGCGACAGGCGTACGACCTGGCCGTTACCCCGAGGGGCACCCGAACTCATGGTCGGGGCGGACAGATTGTCGAACTCTTGTCTGCGCTGCTTCCTGGACTTGCGACCGCGGGCCGGCCGGCCCCCCGGGCGACCGAAGGCACCCGCGGCACCACCGCCACGACCGCGGCCACCACCACCGGGGCGGCCGAAGCCTCCTACGCCGGCACCGGGCGCACCGGGACCGCCGCGGAAACCACCACCGCCACCACCGCCACCGCCGCCGCGGTATCCACCGCCGCCACCGGGACGACCGGCGCCACCGCCGCGGTAGCCGCCGCCACCACCGGGACGCCCCACACCGCCACCGGGACGGCCGGCACCGCCACCCGGGCGGGTGGGCCGTTGCGACGGCATGGATGCCGGGCTGGGACGCGGCGGCATGTTGGCCGGACTCGGCCGCGGCGGCATGTTGGCCGGGCTGGGACGCGGGCCACCGGCGGGAGCCGGTCGTTGGGCCGCCGGGGTGATACCGAAGGGGTTGTTGCCAGCACCCCGGGCCGGCGGGCGACCACCGGGTGCCGATGGACGCGCCCCCGGCGTGACGGGACGGCCCGCAGCCGGTGAACCCGGACGCGGCGGAATGGTGCCGGGACCGGGCTTGGGCCGGGACACACCTCCGTCAGTCGGCGGCTCACGGCGCTCGGTTTCCCGCTGCCGGGCAGCCCGGACGGACGCCTCCTGCTCAGCCTTGAGCGCAGCGGCACGCGCCTCGGCGGCCGCTACCTCGATGTCGTGGGCACTCGCCGGCTTGGCGACTGCCGACGGCGGCGGACCCGGGACCGGACCCTTGGGCTTGGCCGCTGCCGGCCGACGCGGCGGCCCG
>DASULK010000267.1:0-3116 GCA_036278255.1 Micromonospora sp. | reverse complement strand
CGTGGAGCAAGCACTGATCACCGGGGTCGCCCACGACCGGAGCGAAGCAAAGATCACGATCGTCGGGGTTCCGGACGAGCCAGGCGCGGCGGCCCGGATCTTCGAGACCGTCGCCAGCGCCGAGATCAACATCGACATGATCGTGCAGAACGTGTCGACGGAGGGCACCGGGCGTACCGACATCTCCTTCACCCTGCCGAAGGCCGACGGCCCGACCGCGATGAGCACGCTGAACAAGATCCAGGAATCGGTCAAGTTCAAGAGCCTGCTCTACGACGACCAGGTGGGGAAGCTCTCCCTGATCGGCGCCGGGATGCGGTCGCACCCGGGTGTGGCGGCCGGCTTCTTCGCCGCCCTCGCCGAGGCCGGCGTCAACATCGAAATGATCTCCACATCCGAGATCCGGGTGTCGGTGGTGTGCCGGGACACCGATCTGGACACCGCGGTGCGCGCGGTCCATGACGCATTCCAACTCGGCGGGGACGAAGAAGCGGTCGTCTACGCCGGCACCGGGAGGTAACCCCATGACCCGACTGCCCACCCTCGCCGTCGTCGGTGCGACCGGCGCAGTCGGCACGGTGATCTGCGAGATGCTCTCCGCCCGCAAGAACGTCTGGGGGGAGATCCGGCTGCTCGCCTCCCCCAACTCGGTCGGGCGGACGCTGCGGTGCCGCGGTGAAGAACTGACCGTTCAGGCACTCTCCGCGCAGGCCTTCGAAGGCATCGACGTGGCGATGTTCGACCTGCCCGACGAGATTGCGGCGCAGTGGGCACCGGTGGCGGTCGCCCAGGGCGCGGTCGTGGTCGACAACTCCGCGGCATTTCGCATGGACCCCGAGGTGCCGCTGGTCGTCGCCGAGATCAATCCGCAGCTCGTCCGCAACCGCCCGAAAGGGATCATCGCCAACGCCAACTGCACCACCCTCGCCATGATCATGGCGGTGGCGCCGCTGCACCGGGAGTACAACCTCCGAGAGTTGGTGCTCGCCTCCTACCAGGCCGTCTCCGGGGCCGGACAGGCCGGCATCGACACCCTCCACGACCAGCTCACCAAGGTCGCCGGGGACCGGATGCTCGGCTCCCGACCCGGTGACGTCCGCCAGGCCATCGGCGACGACCTGGGCCCCTTCCCGGCGCCGCTGGCCCTCAACGTGGTGCCCTGGGCCGGAGCGCTGCAGGATGCCGGCTGGTCGTCCGAGGAGTTGAAGATGCGCAACGAGTCACGCAAGATCCTCGGGCTGCCGGACCTGAAGGTCTCCGCCACCTGCGTCCGGGTGCCGGTGGTCACCGGACACTCCGTGGCGGTGCACGCGGTCTTCGCCAGCGAGGTCGACACCGAAGGGGCCCGGGCGGTCATTAACGATGCCCCCGGAGTGATCGTGGTTGACGAGCCGGAGACGGGAGAATTCCCGACGCCCATCGACGCGGTCGGTACCGACCCCACCTGGGTGGGGCGGATCCGGCGGTCGATCGACGACCCGCGAGCCCTCGACCTCTTCGTCACCGGCGACAACCTGCGCAAGGGCGCTGCCCTCAACACCACGCAGATCGCTGAACTGCTCGCCGCCGAGTTCACCGCCCGCTGACCCCCGGGCCCCTCCCTCTTCCATCAGGGGGCGGCGAGGCGTACCCCGTCGCGGCCCTGCCGTTTCACCTCGTAGAGGGCGGTATCGGCGCGGCGTAACGTCTCCTTCGCCGACTCGCCGTCGTGCTGCACCGCGACCCCCACACTGATGGTCTGGCCGATTTTCCGGGCCGCCCGCGCCAACCGCTCCGCGACCCCGAGCGCCTCCTCCGGGCGCAGCACCTCCACGACCGCCACGAACTCATCCCCGCCGACCCGGTAGAGCTCGTCGCCGTGGCGTAGCGCCCCCTCCATCGCCCGGGCCAGCCGGACCAGGACCCGGTCACCCACCTCGTGGCCGTACGTGTCGTTGACGTTCTTGAACCCGTCCACGTCGATGGCGAGCAGCGCCGTACGGTCCGGCGTCGCCGCAGCGATCCGCTCCCCGAACGGCCCGTGGTGGCGTAGCCCGGTCAGCGGGTCGGAGATCGCCTGCTCGTGCAGCTTTGCGAGGCTGTGCAGCCGGTCGAGGCAGGCCCAGGTCTGTGCGGCGAGCAGCTCCATCAGATTGACCACGGTCGGGTCCGGCCGGAGGAGCCGTTCGTCGGCCACCACCAGCGCGCCGCCCGTAGGCGAAGGACCGACCGGTACGGCGATGAGGGTACGGGCCCCCGCCTCGACCAGGACGTCGTAACCGGGCAGCACCGGATGCCCGGATTCGCCAAGCGTGTAGCAGGCCCCCTGCCGATGCGCCAGGGACACCAGTTCGGCGAGGATGACCGGGCCGGCGTCGGCGAGCCGGGCAAAGATCCGGGACTCCAGCTCACCGGGGAGAGCTGCCGGCCGGCCGGCGGTACGGCCCCCCGCACCAGACGAGATGAAGACGCCAGCCGAAAGCCCGGAGACGTCCCGGGCGGCGTCGACCGCCTCGGCCATCAGTTCCTCCTCGGAGGTGGCGCTGGTCAGCGCCACCGCATGCCGCAGCAGCTTCTCGCTGCGGCTCTCCGCCGGTGGCCCATTGAGTTGGGCGATCCGGTCGCCGAGCAGGTCCGCGATCTGCCCCACGGTCACGGCCCACCGGTCCGCGTCGATCGGGGCCGCCCATTCGAGATTGAGGACTCCGATCGGCTGGCCGGACGGATTCGTGATCGGAGTACAGATCTCCACCGCGACATCGGGGCCGAGGGGCAGATAGTCGGGATCCTTCTCGACGTCGGTGATGATCTCGGCTCGGCCGGAGGCGTAGACCCGACCGATCACCCCGGTGCCGGCGGGCAGGCTGGAGAAGACGTGCCAGGAGCCGGTGGCGGCCATGCAGCGGAGCCGGTCGTGCACCCGGAGCAGCACCGCCACCATCGCGCGGGTGTGCCGGCCGAGAACGTCCGCGACCGAATGGCAGGCGGCAGCGGCGCTCGTCGCCATCGGCAGGCGAGCGGCGATGTCACCGATGATGCGTTCGTGGTCGAGGGGCACGTCATTCCCGGTCGGCTGCGCTTCCCCGGCCGGTGGGGACCAGGGGCGCTGCAGCGGCAGTTCAGGGCCGGCAGCGCCC
>DASULK010000266.1:0-12349 GCA_036278255.1 Micromonospora sp. | reverse complement strand
ACAATCGCCGAACCCGTGCTGCCGGTCGTCGCCGACCAGGACGGCACGGTGCGCGACACCGGCGCCGGCGTGCGGGACATGCTGCTTGACGGGTTCGTGCGGACCGTACGCTGGCCCGCCGTACTGGACACGTTCAAGGAGCTCGGCGTCGGCCGGCTCTACGTCTCCGGTCAGGACGGCATGTTCGGCCGGGTTCCCGCCGCAACGCGCAACTTCGAAGTCGTACCACTCACCCCGGCGGCCGCCACGCAGCCGGTCCGTCGGAAGATGCCCGTCGTCGCCTAGCCCCAGTACACCGCGAAACGGCCGTGCCACCAGCTGGTGGCACGGCCGTTTCGCGGTGTATGTACCGATCGGGTCAGCGGCCGTCAACGGAGAACGCGTAGAACGTTCCCGTCGTCGTGCTGCCGGTGGTGCCGGCGTACGAGAACTTGACGTAGCCGTTGCCCCAGTAGACCGTGCCGTCGACCACCGCGGCGCCCGCGTTGGACGAGTACGGGCCTTGGAAGTCCCACAGGTACTGGCCGGTCGCCGCGTCGATGGCGTACATGTTCCCGTTGGTGGAGCTCGCGTAGAGCACGCCGTTGGCGACGCTCACCGGGGCCCACGCATACCCGTCAGCGAGATCGGCGATCTGCCAGATAATTGCACCGGTCTGTGCGTCCAACGCGGCGAACGAGCTACCCGTGATGGTCGTTCCGTCGGGCAGCTGGTAGGGCTCCTTTTCGAAGTTCGCCTCGGCCACGTAGATGCGCTTTCCGTCCGTTGCGGTGCCCCAGAGGATGCCACCGACCTTGCCCCCGGGCCCGACAGCCGCGCTCCACACGACCTCGCCGGTGGTGGCGTCGAGCAGCCAGTACACGCCGCTCTTCTGGCCGGCACCGACGACCCGCCGCTGCTTGCCATTGGCGTCGCGGATGCTCAGCAGGTGCGCGCCGTCACCGAAGTCGTAGTCCGGGCCCACGTGGTCCGGACAGTTGTTCGGCGGGAAGCCGGGGAAGCAGCTGACGTTCCAGGCGTCGAACTCAGTCGCGCCGGTGGCCCAGATCAGCCTGCCGGTGCGCATGTCCAGCGCGAGTACCGAGTCGACGTGGTTATCCGGGGACATGCACTCCTGCGGGGTACCGCCGGCGGTCTGGCAGTCGGTAACGCTCGTCGGCACGTGGTAGTTGTTGCCGGTGGTGAAGTACACGACGTCGCGCACCGGGTCGATGGCCGGCGCGCCCCAGACCGCAGCGCCGCTGTACCCGCCGGCCTGGCCGCCGTTGTCCGGCACGGTGTAGTAGGTCCACAGGATGCGACCGGTGCGGGCGTCAATGGCGTTCGCGCTGCCCCGGAAGGTGCAGCACGGGTACGTCGGATCGGCTGCCGCGAGCTCGGACTCACGCGAGGAGACGCCCTGGTAGATCACGCCGCCGTGAACGAGCGGCGACTGGGTCACCACGGCGTAGGGGTGGCTGTCGAGCTGGGTCTTCCAGATCAGGGCGCCGGTGGTCGCGTTCACTGCGATCAGCGTGGCGCTCGAGTAGTCGGCGATGTAGACGGTGTTGCCGACCACGGCCGGGCTGGAGCGGGAGACCGAGTCGGCGCGGCCGGTGTACGTTGAGACAGCGTGGGACCAGATCCGGGCGCCGGTACGGGCGTCGACCTTGTGCAGGTAGCCGCCCCAGTCCGGGAAGTAAACGGCTTTGTCAACAACCGCGGGGGTCGCCGAGACGTCTCCGTGGGTGGTGTACGTCCACTTCACCGCGAGCCGGCTCGCGTTGGACGGTTCGATCTTCTTCTCAGATGGGTTGTAGCGGGTGTTGAAGATGTCGTGGCCGTAGCTCGACCAACTGGCGGGCCCGGCGAAAATGTCGTAGCCGTAGCTCGACCAGCTGGAGGACTCGGCGAACGCGGTCGCCGGCGCCACTCCGGGCAGAACAGCGGCCAGGACCATCGCGAGAGGCAACACTAGGCTGCGGACCCAGCCGGGGTGGTTGCGAATCCGTTTATGCATGACAATCGTCCCTTCGATCCGTGGCGGTTGAAGGCCCGGAGCGAAGCTAGCGGCGGGGAAACTCGCCTACAGCCCCTAGCGGCCCCTAGGGAGCGCCCCCGCCGCCACCGGGTTCACCAACCACCAGTGGCCCTCCGAGCGCGGCCCGCAGCTCAGCCGCGCGTGCGGTGAGCGCCAGCCGGTCGATCTTCTTGTTGACGTTGAGCGGGAACCGGTCCAGCAGCCGGTAGTGCCGCGGGATCATCTGCTGCGGTAGCTTCCGGCCGAGCTGCCCGGCGAGCTCCCGCGCCGGCACATCCTGGCCGAGGTAGAACGCGAACAGTTCGGTGCTTCCGGCGACCTGGACGCCGACCACGACCGCGTCCTTCACGGCGGAGCAGGTGCGCAGCGCGTGCTCGATCTCCGCGAGTTCGACCCGGTACCCCTGCACCTGCACCTGGGAGTCGACCCTGCCCAGGTAAATCAGCTCGCCGCTGGCGATGCGGCGGACGCGGTCGCCGGTGCGGTACCAGGTGCGGCCGTCGCGCTCCAGGTACTTGCCGGCGCCGTCTGCGGGGTCGAGGTACCCGTCAGAGAGCTGCGGGCCGGCCAGCCACAGCTCGCCCTCGGTCTCACTCGGCTCGCCCTGCTCGTCGAACAGCAGCTCGGCGTGCCCGTCGTGCAGGCAACCCAGCGGCACCACACCGTTGACACCGAGGGCCGGCGACCGCTCCGGCGACCACGTGTGCCGGTGCGTGGTAATGGTCATCTCGGTCGGGCCGTACACGTTGATCACTGCCGAATCGGGGGCCGCACGTTGCCAGTCGTCGGTATCGCGGCACTGCAGGGCCTCGCCGCCGAAATACGTCCAACGCAGCGTTGGCATGCTGCCCGGCGTGAGGTGGCCGGTCTTGCGCACGAGGGCGATCACGCTCGGCGCTGAGAACCAGACCGTGATGCCGTGCCGAGCGACGAACGCCGGGATGTTGCGGTAGGCATGCGGCGGAACCGAGACCAGGGTCGCGCCGGCACCCCAGGCGCACCACAGATCCGATACTGCCGAGTCCCAGTTCAGGTTGGCCGCCTGCGAGAACACATCGGCGGCGGTGAAGTCGTACCAGGCGTCCATCAGCGTAAAGTAGTGGTGCATGTTGGCGTGGGTGAGGCGAACGCCCTTGGGCCGGCCGGTCGAGCCGGACGTGAACAGCACGTAGGCGACGTCTCCGGGCTCGGCCGTGGCGTACGGCTCGCTCAGCGCCGCGCGCGGGTCGACCTCGACGACGTCGAACGGTCCCTCGATCTCACCGTCGACCCATGGCGCGAGGACGGTCAACTTGCGGTCGTGGACGAGCGAAGGCAGCTCCGGCAGCACTGCGGCGCCCTGCGCGTCGACGATCAGCGCGGACACGTCGGCGGCCTCGAGCATGTGTCCGATGCGCTCCGACGGGAAGTCGGCCAGCAGCGGCACGACCGGTACCCCGGCGTAGAGGCAGGCGAGGATTCCCAGGTACGACTCGACCGTCCGCCCGGCCAGCACGCTGACCGCGCGCGGCGGGCCGTTCGGAATGGCCAGCAAGGCGCCGGCCCATTCCAGGGCCAGAGCGTGCGCCTTCGCGTAGGTCACCGTATCGTCCTCGACCCGGATCGCGATTCCCTCAGGGGAGGTCGCAAGGCCGCGCAGGAACCGCGCGGTCAGACTATCGCTAGTTATCTGCTTCATTCGGTACTCCTCTCACGTTCAATGCCAGCATTGTTCCACGCATTCATGACCGATCACTGAGTCCGTCTTAATCGAATTCTGATCGATCACTATTGACAGCGGCATAGCCTTGCGAGTATTATTGAATAATGTCCGAAAATGTTTCCGAAGCACCCCCTTGGGACGACCGGTTCGAGTCGCTCCTCCGCCAGTTCCTGCCTTTCCTTGCACCTGGAGAAACGCTTTCCGGCGACACTGAACTGCGCGACATCGGCCTGGATTCCATGGGCGCCGTCGAGCTGTTGGCCAAGCTGGAGAGCACCTATCAGGTGCGATTCCGTGACGACGCGCTAGACCTGCGCAACTTCGCCACTCCCGCGGTGCTGTGGAGCACTCTGAACCGGATGCTCCTGCTGTCCGCCTGAACTATTTTTCCGGCCCGGCTCGATGAGTGAAGTCCTCGAGCCGGCCACGGTCTTTTTCGGTGCCAGCGGCAAACAACTACGAGGACAGCTTGGCGAAGCTGTCCTCGATGCGTTCCAGCAGGCGGCTGACATGCGGCAACGCGATCGGGTCGGCGCTGGCAAGCGCCAAGGACTGCTCCTGCGCGGTGTCGCCGTAGAGCATGCTCGTGGCGGCCTTGAAACGCAGCGCCTGCGGGGAGTCGCCCAGGTGGTGGCCAGCGAGCACGACGATGCCGAACGTGTCGAGCAGGAATCGGGCCAGCGACGCCGAGTCCGTCGCACCCCGGGCGGCGAGCACGTCACGGACCGGCTCGAAGTCCGGGTAGACGTAGAACCCGCCAGTGGGCGGGCGGCACGACGCTCCCGCCGAGACCATGATGCGGTGCACCGCGCGGGCCACCGCGCCGTGCAGCCGATTGGTCGCGGCCAGCCGCTCGCGCAGCTCTGCGGGTTCGGCGAAGGCGTACTCCGCGACCTGCTGCATCGGCCCGGCGAGGACCGACCACACTTCGCTCGCGACCGAGATGACGCTGGCGCGGATCCGCTCGCCCCACTCCCCTTCGGGAAAGCGCGCCATGCCGATCCGCCAGCCGCCCAGCGCAAGGCTTTTGCTCAGCCCGCCGGTCACCACGGTGCGCTCCGGGGCCACCTCGGCCGGGCTCAGCAGCGGCGTCGCCGGGTCGTGCATGACGTCGCGGTAGATCTCGTCGGAGACGATGAGTAGGTTGTGCTCCCGCGCAATCTCGCAGATCTCTCGCACCGTCTCCGGTGGAGCAATCGTCCCGGTCGGGTTGTCCGGCAGGGTCAGCACAACGATCCGCGGGTCTTGCCCGCGGGTCCGCGCGGCGGCGATGGCCGCCCGCAGCGCGACGGGCTCGGGCACGCCGCCGAAGCCAGCCGGGATCGGCACCCCGATCGCCTCCTTGCCGGCCAGCCGCGCCTGCGGCGCGTAGGTATTCCACGCCGGACGCGGCAGCAGCACGTCGCCGGGGACGACGTGCTGCACCGCTAGGAGCAGCGGCTTGCTGCCCGGTGCGACGACGATCTGGTCAGGATCGGTCGGTAGGCGGCGGCGGCGGAAGTAGCCCGCCACCTCCGTCCGCACGGCGAGCCCACCAGCGACCGGCCCGTACGCGTTACGCCCGGCGCCCGCGGCGAGCTGCTCCACGAGTGGCGCGAACGCGGGCAGGCGCGCCTCACCGAAGGCTAGGTGCACAAGGAACTCGTCACCCGCTCGACGCTCGGCCACAAGTTGGTTGAGCGCCAGGTTGGGCGAGACCTTCCAATCGGCCACGACGGCCATGGTGTTGCTCCTCTCAGCGCAGGTCGAGGCTCTGCTCGCCCCGGTCGATGCTGTCCGGCCAGACGGAGCCCGTGATCGCGGCCACGAGATCGGGCGGAGTGGAGTCTTCGAGCTTAAGCTCGTCAAGCCAGGCGGCGCCGTCGTCGACGTGCGCCCGGAATGGGCGGCCGACGAGCTCCGGGTTACGCGCCTGCAGCAGCCGCAGCTGGAAGAAGCGGCCCTGCGGGGTGTCCACGACGGCGTCGACCATGACCTTGCCGGGCGTGGCCGACATGACCGGGCCACGGACGGTGCGGGCCAGACCGGGCAGCGTGCGGTAGGCACCCTGGAATATCTCCACGGCCTTGGTCAACGGCACCTTGAAGTAGTCGTACGGGCCGGTGTCGCGCTCGACGAACATGAAGTAGGGCACCGCGCCGGCGGCGAGCTCGGCCCGCCACAGCTCTCCCCAGACGGCCGAGTCGTCGTTGACCCGGGCGATGAGCGGGGCCTGGCAGTAGACCAGCGCGCCGGTGGAGCGGATCTGCGACAGCGCCCGCTGGGCGATCTCGGTGCCTATCTCGCACGGGTGACTGAAGTGCGCCATGACAACCAGGTTGCGACCGGAGGCGACCACCTGTTCGAACAGGCGCAGCAGGTCGGCGGCGTCGGAGTCGGTGACGTACCGGTAGGGCCAGTATGCGACTGACTTGGTGCCGATACGAATGTTGCGCACGCTCGGCACACCCAGCAGCGGCTCGATGTGGCTGCGCAGCCGCTCGGTCGACATCACCATCGGATCACCGCCGGTCACCAGCACGTCGGTGACCTCCGGGTGCTGCCCCAGATAGTCGATCAGCAACTTCGGCGTCTGGGCCGCGAAACGCAGGTCGGGATCACCAACGAACTGCGCCCACCGAAAGCAATAGGTGCAGTAGGAATGGCACGTCTGGCCCTGGCTCGGGAAGTAGAGCACCGTTTCGCGGTACTTGTGCTGCATGCCAGGAAGTTCGACGCCGTCCAGGCTGGGCACGTTGAACTTCTTCTGCCCCGAGGGGTGCGGATTCAGTCGGCCCCGGATGCTCTGGATCGCGGTCTGCAGGGCCAGACTGTTCTCCGGCGCGGAGGACAGCTCCCCGAGTCGCCGTTCGTCCTCCGCGGGTAGCATGCCAGGCTGCGGAAAGACCATCTGAAAAATCGGATCGTCGGGAATCCGGTCCCAGTTTATGAGCTGCGAAAGCACGTACTCGTTGACCCGGAACGGCAGGACCAACGCGGTGAGGCGAACGGCCCGCCGGATATCTTCGTTCAGCCCGTACCGTTGAGCGATCTCGTCGAACTGCTTCGGGCCGAGCGCACGGAATCGTGCGGTCTCAGGCATGGTTTCCAGCAGCGACATGCGCGGTGTCCTCCCATCTCGTGCCACCTTGACTAGCGCCGGCTCGTACCGGATGGGTTGTCAGCTCGTCGAGTGCAGCCGGATCAGATCGGTATTCCCACGTGGAGGTTAGTCACGAGATAGCACCTGGATGCCCCCAGGTGACCCCAGGACACCCCAGCCTTACCCTTACGCCGGCATGCATAAGCGCCAATTCTTCCCCGTACAGCACAGGGCCACCCGGTCCGTCAACGGGGGTAACGGACCGGGCGGCGTAAGGGAAAAGCTGACAATCTTCCGTTCACACGGCGCTGGGCTCCCGATCCCGGCCCTCCACCGGGGCCTCCGCAGACGCCTCGGCGGCCTCCGCGGCACGATGCTCGTCGCTCATGACGGAGCGCAGCGTCGCGAAGGCGAAGATCGCCGCGAACACCATCACGATGGCACCGGTCAGTGCCGCGGCATGCAGCTCGCTGGTGAAGGCGGCGCGGGCCGCCGTGATCAACGCGGTCGCGGCCTGTTCCGGCAGCTCGGCGGCGACGGCGAGGGCACCGCCGAGTGTCTCCCGGGCCGGCCCCAGCGCCTCGGCCGGCACGCCGACTAGAGCGTCGAGCTCTTGGCTACGGCTGTAGACCGCGGCCCCCACGGTGCCGAGCACCGCGACGCCGAGCGCCCCGCCGAACTCCTGGCCGGTCTGCAGTACCGCCGAGGCCGAGCCCGCCTGCTCCGGCGACGTCGAGCCGACCACCATTTCGGTGACGAGGGTCAGCACGGGCGTGAGTCCGACCGCCAGCGCGATGATGCCGATGAGCAGCATCGCCAGGCCGCCTCGGGGGGGCACCTGGGTGAGCAGCCCCATAGCCGAGGCGGAGATGAGGAATCCGGCGCAAATGATGTAGGCAGGGCGGATCTTGCGCACGAGCACTGTCGCGATCGGCACGACCATGAATACGGCAACCGTGCCGGGCAGCGTCCATAGCGCGGATTCCAGCGGCCGCATGCCGAGCACCGACTGCAGGTACTGCGTCGTGAACAGCGAGAAGCCGATCAGGCTGAACGAGGCGAGCACGTTAGTGAACACCGCCGGCCCGAATGTGCGGGACTTGAACAGCTGCATGTCGACCATCGGAGCGGCAGCGACTCGCTGACGGATCACGAAGAGCACAAGGAAGACCAGGCCGACGGCGACCGCCGTGACATGCAGGGTCTCGAAACCGTTGATCGAGATCTTCTTGAAGCCGTAGATGATCGGCAGCACGGCGGCAAGCGAGAGCGCCGCGCCTAGCATGTCGAACCGGCCGCTGACGCGCGCCCGGAACTCGGGCAGCAGTATCGGACCGAGCACCAGCAGTACCGCCATGACCGGCACGTTGATGAGGAAGACCGAGCCCCACCAGAACTCGTTGAGCAGCGCGCCGCTGACCACCGGGCCGAGCGCGGCGCCGGCGGCCATGCCGGTCGACCACAGAGCCACGGCGGAGCGCCGCTGCTTCTGGTCATGGAAGAGGTTGCGGATCAGGCCGAGCGTGGACGGCATGAGGGTGGCGCCGCCGAGGCCCTGCAGGGCGCGGGCCGCGATCAGCATCTGGGGGCTGGTGGCGTAGGACGCCAGCGCCGAGCCGATGCCGAACGCGGTCGCCCCAACAAGGAGCATGAGGCGCCGCCCGGCCCGGTCGGCCAACGCCCCCATGGTGAGCATCAGCCCGGCGAGCACGAAGCTGTAGACGTCGAGGATCCACAACTGCTCGGTGCTGCTGGGCTGGAGGTCCTTGCTGATGGACGGCAGTGCGAAATAGAGCACCGTCAGGTCCATGGAGACCAGGAGGACGGGCAGGAGGAGCACGCTCAGAGCGATCCACTCCTTGCCGCCGGCCTTGATTCCGGGTTCGGTGGCGCCAGTGACTGTCATCCAATAAACATACGTCAGTATTACACGTTTGTATAGGACGATCGTACATGGATCTTGTTATGCTGGTTGACATGGGACATCGCGAGGACTTGCTGGTCGGGGCGAAGCTCTGCCTCACCACGAAGGGCTACACACGCACTACTGCGCGCGACATCGTGGCCGCCTCGGGGGCCAACTTGGGCTCGATCGGCTACCACTTCGGGTCCAAAGAGGCGCTGATGAACGAGGCGCTGATGCAGACAACCGCTGAGTGGACACACGAGCTGGAAAAGGCGATGACCATCGACTTCGATCCCGCGACGAGCCGGCTGGATCGCCTCGCGACCATCTGGGACCGGGTGATCGAGCTGATCCAGTCGCACAAGGGGCTGTGGGCGGCGCAGTTCGAGATGCTCACGCAGATCCAACTAGCGCCGGAGAAATACCCATTCGTCGCGCAGGCGCAGGCGCAGGGCCGCGAGGGGCTCGCGCTGCTGCTGCAGCGTGTCGATCCCTCACTCGACAAGTACGAGGCCAACATGCTGGGCCGGTTCTGCCTGGTGCTGATGACCGGAATCATGGCGCAGGTACTCACCGACGCCGCGAGCGCACCCACCGGGCGGGAGCTCGCCGACGCCGTGCTGCTGATGGCCGAACCGGAGCTGCTCAGCCTGCGTCAGTCCAAAGGCTGACCCCGCCGGGCGGGTTATGGATCCGGGCGACCTGGTTACCCGGCACAACCGGGCCGCCTGGATCCATAACCCGGCGTCAGCGCGCCGATCCCGCCAGCAGCTCCAGCAGCGCGCGGCGGTCCGTCTTACCGTTCGCGGTCACGGGCAGGGCGTCGATCAGCTCGACGCTCCTGGGCACCATGTAGGCGGGCAGCGCACGCATGCAGAACACACTCAGCCCACTCCCGTCGGTAAGGCCCCCGTCGGGCGCGGGCACCACGAACGCGCACAACTCCGGGTCGTCGTCCGGCCGGGGCCGCACCACGACGGCCGCCGCAGCGACCCCCGGGTACTCCAGCAGCCGCCGCTCGATCTCGCCGAGCTCGACCCGGTTGCCGCGAATCTTCACCTGGAGGTCGGCCCTGCCGACGAAGAACAGCTCGCCGGACTCGCCGTAGTAGGCCAGGTCCCGGGAGCGGTAGACCAGCTGACCGGAGCGGTGGTCGAGCGGGTCGGGCACGAGCGCCTCACGGGTGGCCTCCGGATCGTCCCAGTAACCGGTGAACAGCGACGGACCGCGCAGGTAGATCTCGCCGGTCACGCCACTTTTTTCGATCACGACGCCGTCGTCATCGAGCAGCAGGATCTCCGCACCCGGATACACGTCGCCAATGGAGATCCGATCCTGACCGGCCGGTAGCGGGTTGGGCACGTCGGTGAGCGAGAACGCCATCGCCTCGGTGGGGCCGAAACAGTTCACTATCCGGGCCAGCGGCAACAAGGCCTGCAGCTGGCGCAGCTCCGGGACAGGGAACGCCTCCCCGGAATACAGCACACCGCGAATCTGCGAACGAAGCTCGGTCAAGCCCTCAGCCTCGTGTTTGAGCACCGGCCGCCAAATCGACGGCACACCGTTAACCTGAGTCGCCCCGGACTCGGCGAGGAACCGCAGCAGACGCCGCGGAAAATGCAGCAGGCCGCGCGGCACCGGCAGCAGTACCGCGCCGCTACCGAGGGTCAAGCCAATATCCAGCAAAGAGAAGTCGAACTGCAACGGCGAGGTGGTGGCAACCCGGTCGTTACGGTCGACGATGCCGCGCTCCAACATTCCACGGTAAAAGGACACAACGGCACGGTGACTCATCACGACGCCCTTAGGGCGGCCAGTCGTCCCAGAGGTGAAGATGATGTACGCCGCGTCGGTGCAGACAGGCACCCGGCGCCCCCCGGGCCGGGGCAGCGGCGGGCGCTCCACCACCACGTCGTCCGAGCCGAACCGGGCGGTGCCCACATCCGGCGGAACAACATCGCTGCGGCGCCCGTCCATGGTCTGCAGGTACAGCGCCGGCTCAGCGACGGCGATGATGGACTGTAGCCGAGGCGCCGGTACCTCCGGGCTCACCGGGATGAACGTCAGCCCGAGCGAGGAGCAGGCGAGCAGCATCGCGACGGCGGACGCGGAATTGTCAGTCTCCAAGATCACGCGGTCGCCGATGTTCAGGCCCAGCGTGTTGAGCGTGGCGGCGTACCGCCGCATCCGTCCCTCAAGCTGCCGGTAGGTCAGCGTGTGTAGCGCACCGTCCGAGTCAACCTCGACCACGGCCGGACGCTCCGGCGTGGACCGCCCCTCCGCGAGGAGGAACTCGTGCATGCGCTGGGCCCCGCCGACCTCGGCGGCGGCGCGCCTCTCGTTCTGTGTCACGGAAGTTTCCCCTCGTTAAGCGGGCAGGGCCGCCAGCCAGTCGTCGATGGCTTGCGCTGTCGTGGCAGCGTCCTGCTCAGCGATCGTGAAATGCGTGCCCGGCACGACCCTCAGGGCGTCGGCGGCATCCCAGCTGGCCTGCCAGCTGTCGCCATCGAGCGCGGGCCGGCCGTTGACGGAGAACAGGTCACGCGCCTGGATGAACAGCAGCGGCGCGCCGATGTGCTCGGGCCGGAACTGCGGGAGGAGCTCTGCGTAGCGGCCCATGGCCGACAGCTCGGCATTGCTGAACTGGCCCATCGTCATCGCCTTCTCCTCAACCGCGTACGCCATCGCGGCGAAGATCGCCTGGTTGATCGGGCTGTCGATGCGGTATGTGTCGGCCATGACCAGCCCAGCGGGCCGCACGCCGGACACGCGGTCGAGGTAGGCGGTGACGGCGTGGGCGAGCAGCCCCCCGGAGGAGAACCCATAGAGCACGAACGGCTCCCCCGCCGCGGCCTTAAGTACGCCCTCTGCGAGAACCTGGACGGCCGAGTCCCACGACCCGGGCAGCGCCTCGCCGCGGCCGAACCCGGGGGTTGGCAACGCGGTGACCGGCGCTGCCAGCATCGCGGCGAGCCGGGCGTGCTGGTGCACCCCGCCGGCGACAGTCGGCGTGCTGAGGCAGATGAGTCTCGGGCGCCGGACACCGTCCTGGCGCTCCGGGCGGGTCTTGAACCGCACCGGCTCGGGCAGCCCCGGCAGGTCCGCCGGCGAGTCGAACATCGGGCGCAGCTGGGCGACGGCCTGCAGCATCGCCATGCCCTTCATCGTGCTGCCGGCGTTGATGGCACCGACAAACAAGTCGTAAAGGCTCTCCTCGCGCCGCTCCTGCACCGCGGCGCTCGCGGGGACGGCGACCTCATCCTCGACGGCGGCGGGCAGCGAGGCCAGCTCGGCCTGGATCAGCTGAGCCAACTCGGCCGGATTCTTGCTGTCCAAGACCGCCATCGTCGACAGATTCAGGCCGGTCGCGGCGTTGAGCAGGTTGCGCAGCTCCAGAGCGGTGAGGGAGTCGAAGCCGGATTCGAGGAACCCGTGGTTGGTGTCGACGGCCTCGGCGTCCTCGTGGCCGAGGACCTGGGCCGCGTAGCTGCGCACCGCGCCGAGGATGAGTTCGGCGCGTGCCTCGTCGCTGAGGCCAGCCAGCCGCTGCCGCAGCACCCCAACCCCGGCCGCGCCCACAGTGGCGCGACGCCGCACCGACGGCACCAGACCCCGCAACAACGCAGGCAATTCCCCACC
>DASULK010000265.1:0-6762 GCA_036278255.1 Micromonospora sp. | reverse complement strand
CGTCCGCTTCAACGACCTGATCGAGCCGGCGGCGATCCGGCTGGACCGGCCCTACGGCGCGGTGGTGCGCTCGCCGGTCCCGATCGTGGTGCAGTTCCTCCGCCAGGACACCCGGATCCCCGGGGCGCTCGGCCTGATGGGATGTCTGGCCTTCCCCGTGACGGATCCTGCCGGCGGAGCCGGTCCCGCCCGAAGGCCTTGCCACTGCTCTGCACCTGTTGGATGACCCTGCGGGCCCGTTGCTCGTCAACATCCGTGGGCGACCGGGCCAGGTGCCGCCGCATGCGGGCAGAGGCCATGCGGTGGGACTACCCGGACGGCAGCCCCGCATGCTCACCCCATCTCCGTCCTTGGATGATCGCCGCTTCGGCCGGTGTACCGATCATGCCCAGGCGGGGCATCGGTGGACGCCCGGTTGTCGTCCTGCGACAGGAATGGCGCCGACCGCTACGGGTAGACAGGGCGGCATGAGGGCCAGCTTCCGTTTGGGCAGGATCGTCGGCGTGCCGGTCGGCGTCAACTGGAGTGTCCTGGTCATCTTCGCGTTGATCGCTTGGGGACTCTCCGCCAACGTGCTGCCCCGCGGCTATCCGGGCAACCCGGGCTGGGCGTACGTCGTCGCCGGGTTCACCGCCGCGGTGGTGTTTTTTCTCGGCCTGCTCGCCCACGAGGTTTCCCACGCGGTGGTCGCCAAGCGCAACGGACTCTCCGTGGCGGGGATCACCCTGTGGCTTTTCGGCGGGGTGGCCGAACTGCGCGGCGAAGCCCGCAGCCCCGGCGCGGAGCTGCGCATCGCCGGCATCGGACCGCTGGTCAGCCTGGTCCTCGGGCTGGCCTTCGGTGGGCTCGCCGTCGCGCTCGCGCTGGCCGGACAGGCCGGTCTGGTCTTCGGCGCTGTCGCCTGGCTCGCCGGCATCAACATCCTGCTGGCGATTTTCAACATCCTGCCCGCTGCCCCCCTCGACGGCGGGCGGGTGCTGCGCGCCGCGTTATGGAAGTGGCGTGGTGACCGTAACTGGGCGGCCGTCACCGCCGCCCGGGCCGGCCGGTTCCTCGGCCTGGCGCTGATCGTCTTCGGGTTGTGGCAGTTTCTGATCGGTCCCGCGATCGGTGCGCTGTGGCTGGCCTTGATCGGCTGGTTCCTGATCGCCGCCGCCGGCGCGGAAGAGCAGCAGGCACGGGTCGGGGGGGCCCTTACCGGCGTGCGGGTCCGCGATGTGATGACCCCCGAGCCGCAGACTGTGGCCTCGAACGTCAGCGTCGCCGACTTCGTCGACCACTACCTGTTCGCCTACCGCCACTCGGCTCTCCCACTCACCGAAAACGACCATCCGGTCGGCTTGGTGACCCTGGACCGGGTCCGGCAGGTGCCGGCCGACCAGCGTGGGGCCACCGCCCTGGGTGAGGTGGCCTGCCGGTCGGAGGAACTGGTGACCGCCACCCCGGAAGAGCCGCTGGTCGACCTGCTGCCCCGGCTGAGCGAGTGCTCCGACGGGCGAGCGCTGGTGGTCTCCGACGGCCAACTGGTCGGGATCGTCTCGCCCAGCGACATCAGCCGTGCCGTGCAGCGCGGTAGCCTGCGCGACCGCGCCCGCCAGAGTGGCTGAAGGCTGGACCTTCGGCTCTGTCTGGCGTCGGCCGGAAATCGATCGATGGACATCTTGACGTGGGGTTGTCGCCCTCGGTAGCGTCTCTTCTCTATCTTTTGGAAAGTTTCCTAACTATTGAGGAGACGTGCCAATGAAGAGACCACTGCGCCGTGCCCTCTGGGGCGGTGTCGTCGCCGCGCTGGCCCTGGCCCTGCTCCCGGTGACCGCGGCCCTCGGCGCCGGCAGTGTGACCGCCACCTTCGCCGCCGCCTCCGACTGGGGCACCGGGCACGAAGTCAAGGTCACCGTCGTTAACGGTTCGAGCACCACGGTGAACACCTGGCGCATCCAATTCGACCTGCCCTCCGGCACCAGCATCAGCAGCTTCTGGGACGCCGACATCACCCAGAGCGGTAATCGCTACGTGGCCGTCAACAAAAGCTGGGCCGGCTCGCTGGCCCCAGGCGCCTCCTTCAGTTGGGGCTACATCGGCACCGGCGCCTACCGGGCCCCACTCAACTGCACCATCAACGGCGTGGCCTGCAGCGGCGGCCCGGCCCCCACCTCCGCCCCGCCGACCTCGGCCTCGCCGAGCCCGTCGCCCACCGCCAGCCCACCGCCGACCAGCCCGCCACCGGGCGGTAAGAAAGTGGTGGGCTACTTCGTCCAGTGGGGCATCTACGCCCGCAACTACCACGTGAAGAACATCCACACCAGCGGGTCCGCGTCGAAGCTGACCCACATCCTCTACGCCTTCGGCAACGTCAACGGCGGGCAGTGCACCGTCGGGGACAGCTACGCCGACTACGACAAGGCGTACTCCGCAGCCGAGAGCGTCGACGGTGTCGCTGACACCTGGGACGCCGGGGCACTGCGCGGCAACTTCGGCCAACTGCGCCGCCTCAAGCGGATGTACCCGCACCTGAAGGTGCTCTGGTCGTTCGGCGGCTGGACCTGGTCGGGCGGCTTCGGGCAGGCCGCGGCCAACCCGACCGCCTTCGCCAACTCCTGCTACAACCTGGTCAAGGACCCGCGCTGGGCCGACGTCTTCGACGGCATCGACATCGACTGGGAATACCCCAACGCCTGCGGGCTCACCTGTGACAACAGCGGACCCAACGCCTTCAACAACCTGATCACCGCACTGCGTAACCGGTTCGGCTCGTCACAGCTGGTGACCGCGGCCATCACCGCCGACGCCAGCACCGGCGGCAAGATCGACGCCACCAACTACGCCACCGCAGCACAGAAGATGGACTGGGTCATGCCGATGACCTACGACTTCTTCGGTGCCTTCGCGGCGCAAGGGCCGACCGCCCCCCACTCGCCGCTCAACGCGTATACCGGTATCCCGCAACAGGGATTCAACTCCGATGCCGCGATCCAGAAGCTCAAGAGCAAGGGAATCCCGGCCAGTAAGCTCCTGCTCGGCGTCGGCTTCTACGGCCGCGGCTGGACCGGGGTCACCCAGTCCGCACCCGGCGGCAGGGCGACCGGGCCGGCGCCCGGAACCTACGAGCAGGGCATCGAGGACTACAAGGTGCTCAAGACCCGATGCCCCGCCACCGGCACCGTCGGCGGTACGGCCTACGCCTACTGCGGCAACCAGTGGTGGGGCTACGACACCCCAGGAACTATCAACGGCAAGATGACGTACACCAAGAATCAGGGGCTCGGCGGGGCCTTCTTCTGGGAGCTCTCCGGGGACACCAGTAGCGGAGAACTCATCGGCGCCATCCGCAACGGGCTCAACTGACCCCCGTTCGGCCCTTCGATGGTGAGGAAGGGTCCCTTCCGCTACCGCAAGCGATAAGAAGGGGCCCTTCCTTACGGAGCGGCAAATTGTGGCACACTCGCCGCTGATCCCCGGTCCATTTGAAGAAGCAGGCAACCCCGATGCGCGTCACCCCCCGGCACCCGCTGCTCCTGATCACGGCGGTGGCGATCCTGCCGCTCGCCCTGGTCGGCTGCGGCCTGGAAGACACCGACGCCGACCAGGCCGCCGCTGAGGATGCCGTCGCCAAAGCCCGCGAGCGGGTGGAGAACTACCTCGACGCGATGATGGCCAAAGACCCATCCGTCGGCCGGGAGCAGTTCTGCCCGGTGCTGCACCCGAGCTTCGAGGAGGCGGCAACCGGACCCAACGGGGACTTCGCCGACCATTTCACCGTGACCGAGGTGGCCATCACCGATGTGCGGCCCAACGACGGCAGACAGGAGGTCAGCGCCGCGGTCACGGTGAACGCCTCCGGGCAGGAGGGCGTCATCAACCTCCGCTTCGCCGTGGCCAAGGAGGGTGACCGCTGGTGCATCGCCGACGAGCAACCCACGAAGCCCACGGCCACGCCGACCGCTGCTCCATGACCCTTCATCCCACGGGGCGGACGAGAGCAACCTCACCGTTGCCGGTCCCGATCGCCGCCGTAGGCTTGAGGGTATGCGCCAAGAGTGGCATCAGTTGAGCTACCCCGCGGTGGGCAACCCTGGTCTGCAGACCAGCCGCCCGACCGTTGACTCCGCCGAGGACGAGGCCCTGGGCCTGGACCTCTGGCGTACCCTGCCCCGGGCTCAGACCCCGCCCTGGCCCGACCCGGCCGCGGTTGACGAGGTGTGCCGGGTACTCGACAACGTGCCGTCGATCGTCGCCCCCTATGAGGTAGACCAGCTGCGCCAACGGCTGGCGCTGGTCTGCGAGGGCAAGGCGTTCCTGCTGCAGGGCGGCGACTGCGCCGAGACCTTCGTCGACAACACCGAGAGCCACCTGCTGGCCAACGCCCGCACCCTGCTGCAGATGGCGGTTGTGCTGACGTACGGGGCCTCGATGCCGGTGGTCAAGGTGGCCCGGGTTGCTGGGCAGTACACCAAGCCACGGTCGTCACCGACCGACGCGCTGGGCCTGCCCTCCTACCGCGGGGACCTGATCAATTCGCTGGAGACGACGCCGGAGGCGCGCGTCGCCGATCCGCAGCGCATGATCCGGGCGTACGCCAACTCGGCAGCGGCGATGAACATGCTCCGCGCCTACCTCTCCGGTGGGTTGGCCGACCTGGACGCCGTGCACACCTGGAACAAGGACTTCGTCAAGAACTCCCCGGCCGGCGAACGCTACGAGGCGATCGCCCGGGAGATTGACCGCGCGCTGGCGTTCATCCAGGCCTGCGGCATGACCGACGACGAGGCGCTGCGCACCGTCACCCTCTACTGCTCGCACGAAGCACTCGCCCTCGAATACGACCGGGCGCTGACCCGCGTCAGCGACTCGCGGGCCTACGGCCTCTCCGGCCACTTCCTGTGGGTCGGCGAACGCACCCGCCAGATCGATGGCGCGCACATCGACTTCGCCTCCCGCATCGCTAACCCGATCGGGGTCAAGCTGGGCCCGACCAGCACCCCGGAGCAGGCGTTGGAGTTGTGCGAGAAGCTCAACCCGGAGAACGTGCCGGGGCGACTCACCCTCATCAGCCGGATGGGCAACCACCGGGTCCGGGACGTGCTGCCCTCCATCGTGGAGAAGGTCACCGCCGCCGGGCACAAGGTGGTCTGGCAGTGCGACCCGATGCACGGGAACACGCACGAGTCGTCCAACGGTTACAAGACCCGTCACTTCGACCGTATTGTCGATGAGGTGCTTGGCTACTTCGAGGTGCACCGCGCACTGGAGACCCACCCGGGCGGCCTGCACGTTGAACTGACCGGCGAAGACGTCACCGAGTGCCTCGGCGGCGCCCAGGGTATCGAGGACCTCGACCTACCCGGCCGGTACGAGACGGCCTGCGACCCGCGGTTGAACACCCAGCAGTCGCTGGAGTTGGCCTTCCTCGTCGCAGAGATGCTGCGTGGCTGACCCGGTGGACCTGCGGTCGGACACGGTGACCAAGCCGACCGCTGCCATGCGGGCGGCGATGATACAGGCGGAGGTCGGCGACGACGTTTACGGCGAAGATCCGACGGTCAACGCACTGGAAGCCGAGGTGGCGGCGCTCTTCGGGCATGAGGCCGCACTCTTCGCCCCGAGCGGCTCGATGGCCAACCAGATCGCGCTGCAGGTGCTGGTACCCCCGGCCGCTGAACTGCTCTGCGACGCCGACGCGCACGTGGTGACGTACGAGATCGGAGCCGCCGCCGCCTACGGCGGCATCTCTTCCCGTACCTGGCCGGCGGTCGGCGCCGACCTCGACCCCGATGCGGTGGCGGCGATGATCCGCCCCGACGGCTACTTCGCGGTGCCGACCCGGGCGATCGCGGTCGAACAGACCCACAACCGGGGTGGTGGCGGGGTGATCCCGCTGCCGGTGCTGCGTGCGCTCCGTGATATCGCGGATGCGGCCGGTGCGGCATTACATTGTGACGGTGCCCGGATCTGGCACGCTCACGTCGCGGACGGGGTGCCGCTGGCCACCTACGGTGGACTCTTCGACACACTGTCGGTGTGCCTCTCCAAGGGGCTCGGCGCCCCGGTCGGGTCGCTGATGATCGGCAGCGCCGAGCAGGTCGACCGGGCGCGGTGGATCCGTAAACGGATGGGCGGCGGCCTGCGCCAGGCCGGCATCCTCGCCGCCGCCGGCCGGTACGCACTGCGACACCACCTCGACCGGCTGGCCGACGACCATGAGCGGGCCGCCCGACTCGCCGAGGTGCTGGCCCCCTTCGGGGTCGTGGCCGGGCCGGTGCGCACCAACATCGTGCCCCTCGATCTGACCAAGGTGGCGCTGGACGCCCCGGGACTGGCGGCCGCCGCCCGCGCCGAGAAGGTCCTCGTCTCGGTGCTGGGCCCACAGACCGCGCGGTTGGTCACCCACCTGGACGTCGATGACACCGGAGTCGACCGTGCCATCGAGGTACTCACCGCCATCCTCCGCCGCTGACCGGTAGGACACCGACTACCGGCCTCCCTCCCCTGCTGTCGATCTAGGGCGAATTCTTGTGGATTGATCTTCGATCACGAGAATTCGCCCTAGATCCACTTCGCTTGAGATCGAAAAAGTGGGGGCGGGGGGCGTGGGAAGGGAAGTGGGGGCGCGGGTGATCAGGTGCGCAGGCGTTTCAACGTGGCGATGTCCGCCGCGTGACCCCCGTGCTGCTTCACCGGCGTCTCCACGATGAGCGGCACCCCGGCGGTGGCGGGGTGGGCCAGCAGTTCGGCGAAGGGGGCCTCGCCGATGGTCCCCTTACC
>DASULK010000264.1:0-10088 GCA_036278255.1 Micromonospora sp. | reverse complement strand
GTGCGCTACCTCGGTAACTCCAACTTCGCCGGCTGGCAGATCGCTGACGCCGCCTGGACCGCTCAGACCGGCGGGGTCACCCCCTTCATCAGCGCCCAGAACCACTACAGCCTGCTGCAGCGGGACGTCGAGGCCGAGGTGGTGCCGGCCTGTGAACGGTTCGGCCTGGGGCTGCTGCCGTTCTTCCCGCTCGCCAACGGCCTGCTGACCGGCAAGTACAAGCGCGGCGAGGCGCCGCCGGCCGATAGCCGGCTCGCCGGCGGTGGCCGCTACGCCGAGCGGCTGGCCGCGGCGCCGTGGGACACCATCGAGGCGATCGAGAAGTACGCGAACGCGCGGGGGCTCTCCATGCTTCAGGTGGCCATCGGTGGGTTGGCCGCTCAGCCGGCGGTCACCTCGGTGATCGCCGGGGCCACCACACCGGAGCAGGTGCACGCCAACGCCGCCGCCGGCTCCTGGCAGCCGTCCGACGAGGATCTGGCCGAGCTGCGCGCCATCCTCTGACCCAATCTGGCACCATCCGCCCCTCAGGGGCTTCGACTTGCGCGTGGGTTGTTGCCAGGTCGCCGGGTGTCCGCCGCGGGGCAGCCTCGTTTCGTGGCTGCCCCCGTCGGCTCCTACTGGAACGTCGTACCGGTCGAATTCGACCCCGCCATTCTGGTCGGCCGCCGTCGTTGATGCTCCGAACGCTCGCTCACGGCTGTTTTATCCGCCGCCGCACTCGGTGCGCTGCCGAAGACATAGGCGTCCACTAGGGGCACTTGTGTTTCTCAAATCAGCTGCAGGTGCGTTGAGTCACGTCTCTCTTTACTTAACGTCACGAGCGTCGTAGCCTCAGCGGCAGAAGTAATCCCACGGGAGCCCGGTGGACCGGGCTGAGAGGGGGGCTGCCAGCCCCCGACCGTTGAACCTGATCCGGGTAATGCCGGCGCAGGGAGGAGTATGGTCATGCTTCCTTTAGGACGTTTGCACCTCATCACCGACACCCGGCCGGGGCGTAACCCGCTGGCCGTCGTACGCGCGGCGGTTGCGGCGGCCCGGGCCGCCGCGGCAACCGGCGAACTGGTCGTGCAGGTCCGGGGTGAGGACTCGGCCACCGATCGGGAAGCCTACGACCTGGCGACCCGCGTGGTTGCCGAATGCGCGGGAACCGACGTGACCTGCCTGGTCAACGACCGGCTGCACATCGCGCTCGCGGTCGACGGCGCCGGCGGGCATGTCGGCGCGGATGATCTGCCGGTCGAGGCCGCCCGGCGGGTGCTTGGCCCGTCGGCGATTCTCGGCGCGACCGCCCGCACCGCCGAGGCTGGGCGGGCCGCCGTAGATGCCGGTGCCAGTTACCTCGGTGTCGGCCCCTGCTACGTCACGTCGACAAAGGACGGCCTGCCCGGCCCGATCGGCCCGGCCGGGATCGCGGCGGTGGCTGAATCGGTGACGGTGCCGGTCATCGCCATCGGCGGGGTCACCGCCGCCCGGGTGCCGGAGTTGCGCAGCGCCGGGGCGTACGGGGTCGCCGTCGTTGCGGCGCTCTCCGACGCGGCTGATCCGGGACGCGTCACCGCCGATCTGCTTGGAGCGCTCGGATGCTGGTAGGGGAGCGCCGGGAGATCGCGGTGGTCGGCGGTGGACCGATCGGGTTGGCGATCGCTTGGCGGTGCGCGCAGCGGGGGATGCGGGTCACGGTGTACGACCCGGCGGTGGGATCCGGCGCCTCGGATGTCGCCGCCGGCATGCTCGCCCCGGTCGCCGAGGCGTACTTCGGCGAGGAGGCACTCACCGCGCTGCTGGTGGAGTCGGCCGGCCGATGGCCATCGTTTGTGGAGGAGCTGCGCCAGGCCTCCGGAATGGATGTCGGCTACCGCGCCGAGGGGACCCTCGTGGTCGCGCTGACCGCTGACGACCTCGCGGCGGCGCGGCGACTCTGGACATACCAGCAGGAGCTGGGGTTGGCGATCACCGCGTTGCCTCCCGGGCGGCTGCGTGAGCGTGAGCCGCTGCTCTCGCCGCGGGTGCGGGGCGGTGCGTACGCCCCCGACGATCACCAGGTCGATCCGCGCCGGCTGACGGCCGCGTTACGGTCGGCGGCGGAGCGGGTCGGGGTCGTCATCCTTCCGGAACCGGTCGCCGAGCTCTCCGAGGTGGCCGCAGACACCGTGGTGGTGGCGGCCGGGCACGCCACCGCGGCGCTCACCGGCCTGCCGGTGCGGCCGGTGAAAGGCCAGGTGCTGCGTCTGCGCGCACCGGGCGACGCCACGCTGGGCTTCCGGCATGTGATTCGTGGGTACGCCGACGGCCGGCCGGTCTATCTCGTGCCGCGCGACAACGGCGAGGTGGTGGTCGGCGCGACGGTGGAGGAACGCTCCGACGCGACGGTCACCGCGGGCGCCGTGCTGGATCTGTTGCGGGCCGCGGTCGACCTGGTGCCGGAGATCGCCGAGTACGACCTGGTGGAGACACGCGTCGGGCTGCGCCCGGGAACGCCGGACAACGCGCCTCTTCTCGGGGCGCTGCCCGGGCGGGCCGGGGTGATCGTGGCGGCCGGCCACTACCGGCACGGGATCGTGCTGGCCCCGGTGACCGCCGATCTGATCGCCGAACTGGTGGTCACCGGTGTACCCAACCCGATGCTGGCCCCCTTCGCGCCGGAGCGTTTCCGCGCGGTCGTCGCTGGGCGTTCCATCGGGCAGGCGACCGGGGTGCTGCAGCGATCGCCGGATCACACCCCCTCGAAGCGAAGCATTTCATCCGCACGCTGAGGAAGGAGCGACTGATGGAACTGATGGTGAATGGCGCCGGGCGGACCCTGCCCGAGGGGACGACTGTGGCGGAGGCTGTCGCGGCGACGACCAGCCAGGATCGGGGGCTGGCGGTAGCGGTCAACGGCGAGGTGGTGCCGCGGGCCGACTGGTCAGCAACGCTGCTGCGCGGCGGCGACCGGGTCGAGGTGCTCTCCGCCGCCCAGGGCGGCTGACTGCCATGTCGACTGTGGTCGGTTCCTCGTCGGGCTCTGCCGATGCATCGACCGAGGGGCGGCCCGCCGTGCCCGGCGAAGGGATCAAGCCTGACCGCCCTGAGCGGGCACGGCGGGCCGCACCCGTACCTGTGGAAGTCGTGGCGCCGTTCACGCTGGACGGCGTGACCTTCGGCTCGCGGCTGATCCTCGGCACCGGCGGCGCGGAGAACCTGCAGGTGCTGGAGGAGGCGATCCGTGCCTCGGGAACCGAGCTGGTCACCCTGGCGCTGCGCCGGGTCGACACCGCCGCCACCATGCACGGCGGGCTGGTCGATCTGCTCGACCGGTGCGGGGTCCGGGTGCTGCCCAACACGGCCGGCTGCTACACAGCGGCCGAGGCGGTGAAGGTCGCCCACCTGGCCCGCGAGGCGTTCGACACCTCATGGATCAAGCTGGAGGTGATCGGTGACGAGCGGACCCTGCTGCCCGACGGGGCCGAGCTGCTGCGGGCCGCCGAGCAGTTGGTGATGGAGGGCTTCACCGTGCTGCCGTACACCAACGATGATCCGATTCTGGCTCGTCGGCTGGCCGATGCGGGCTGTGCGGCGGTGATGCCGGCCGGCGCCCCGATCGGCTCGGGGCTGGGGGTGACCAACCCGCACTACATTCGGCTGATCCGGCAGAGCGTCGAGGTCCCGGTGATCCTCGATGCGGGGATCGGTACCGCCTCGGACGCCGCCCTGGCGATGGAGTTGGGGTGCAATGCGGTGCTGCTGGCCAGTGCGGTCACCCGGGCCGTTGATCCGTCCCGGATGGCGACGGCGATGCGGCACGCCGTTGAGGCGGGCTGGTTGGCGGCGCGGGCTGGCCGGATTCCGCAGCGTTTTCACGCCCTGGCGTCCACGCCCGACGAGGGGCGTCCGGAGCTGTGACGGCACAACCCTGCGGGCTGGTGCTGCTCACCGACCGGCGACTGGCCCGGCGACCACTGCCCGATGTTGTCGGGGCCGCGGCCGACGCAGGAGTGCGTTGGGTCGTCCTTCGTGAAAAGGACCTGCCCCGTGCGGAGCGTGCCGCCCTGGCTACAGGGTTGCGGGCCGTGCTTGCGCCGGTCGGCGCGGCGCTGATCGTCGCCGGACCGGACCCGCTCGACGGCGATGCGGTGCACCTGCCGGCTGCCGGGCCCTATCCACCGCCGCGCGGTGTGGCGCTGGTCGGGCGCTCCTGCCATGACGAGACAGAACTCAGGCGACTCTCCAGTGAGGACTACGTGACCCTTTCCCCGGTTTTTCCGAGCCGATCCAAACCCGGCTACGGCCCGGCACTGCAACCGGCCGGGCTAGCCCGGTTGATCCGCCGTACCGACCGGCCGGTGCTAGCCCTCGGCGGCATCGAGACCCCCGAGCAGGTGGCCGCCTGCCTCGCAGCTGGTGCGGCCGGTGTGGCGGTGATGGGCGCCGTGATGACCGCCGACGATCCGGCGGCGGTCGTCGCCGGACTGCAGCGGGCCGCCGCGGCCAGGAGCGGGCGATGACCCCGCCGGTGGTGCTGACCATCGCCGGCTCCGACTCCGGTGCCGGAGCCGGCATCCAGGCCGATCTGAAGGTCTTCGCCGCGCTGCGTACCTACGGCACCTCCGTCCTGACCGCGGTCACCGCTCAGAACACCCGCGGCGTGGACGGCGTCTTCCCCCTCTCCACGGCAGCGGTCACCGGGCAGCTCACCTCGGTGCTGGCGGATTTTCCCGTACGGGCGGTCAAGACCGGCATGCTCGGCACCCCGGAGATCGCGTCCGCCGTGGCCGACGCGGCCCGGGAGGGGCGACTCCCCAATCTGGTGGTCGACCCGGTGCTGGTCGCAACCAGCGGGCACCAACTCGGGGTCGTCGCCGCGGTCGAGCGGCTGCTGCCGTACGCGGAGGTCGCCACCCCGAACTGTGCCGAGGCGGCGGCGATCCTGGGGCAGCCGGTCACCACCCCCGACGAGATGGCGGTCGCCGCGCGGCAGCTCGCGTCCCAGGGGCCCGAGACGGTTGTGGTCACCGGCGGTGACCTGGACGGGAGGGAGGCGGTTGACGCCCTCTGCACCGGTGATTCGGTGGTGCTCATCCGGGCGCCGCGGGTGCCGACCCGGCACAACCACGGGACCGGCTGCTCGTTCGCTGCGGCCGTCACGGTTCGGCTCGCGCTCGGAGACCCGGCGCCGGACGCGGTGCGGTTCGCCAAGGAGTACGTCACCCGCTCGCTCGCCGGCGCTTCTGACTGGGAGTTAGGCGGCGGTCGGGGCTCGTTGGACCACTTCGGCTGGTCGGAATCAACTGCCAGGGAGGCTGAGTCATGAACGCTCGTCGGAAGGTCTATGTAGAGGGATCCCGGCCCGACATCCGGGTGCCGTTCGCCGAGGTGACCCTGACCGGGGACAACCCGCCGATGCGCCTCTACGACACCTCCGGCCCCGGATCGGATCCGGAGGTGGGGCTACCGGCGCTGCGGGGGCCGTGGATCGCCGAGCGGGGCGATGTGGCCCCGGTGCGGGGGGCGGGAACGCCGTTGGCGGGCGCCGACGGCCGCCGTCCCACCCAGCTCGCCTATGCGCGGGCGGGCATGGTGACCCCGGAGATGGAGTTCGTCGCGGTACGCGAAAACATGCCGGTCGAGGTGGTCCGGGAGGAGATCGCCGCCGGGCGTGCGGTGCTCCCCGCCAACGTCAACCACCCCGAATCCGAGCCGATGATCATCGGCAAGCGGTTCCTGGTGAAGGTCAACGCCAACATCGGCACCTCCGCGGTGACCTCGTCGGTCGCTGAGGAGGTGGAGAAGTTGACCTGGGCGACCCGGTGGGGCGCCGACACGGTGATGGACCTGTCGACCGGTAAGCGGATCCACGAGACCCGCGAGGCGATCGTACGTAACTCGCCGGTCCCGATCGGCACGGTGCCGATCTACCAGGCGCTGGAGAAGGTCGGCGGCGACCCGGTCAAGCTCTCCTGGGAGGTCTTCCGGGACACGGTGATCGAGCAGGCCGAGCAGGGCGTCGACTACATGACCGTGCATGCCGGGGTCCGGCTGCCGTACGTGCCATTGGCGGTCGACCGGGTCACCGGGATCGTCTCCCGCGGCGGCTCGATCATGGCGGCCTGGTGCCTGGCCCACCACGAGGAGAACTTCCTCTACACCAATTTCGCCGAACTCTGCGAGATCCTCGCCCGGTACGACGTGGCGTTCTCCCTCGGTGACGGATTGCGCCCGGGGTCCATCGCGGACGCCAACGATGAGGCGCAGTTCGCCGAACTGCGGACTCTGGGCGAGCTGACGCGGGTGGCCTGGGAACACGATGTGCAGGTGATGGTCGAGGGGCCGGGGCACGTGCCGATGCACAAGATCAAGGAGAACGTGGACCTGCAGCAGGAGCTCTGCCAGGAGGCGCCGTTCTACACCCTCGGCCCCCTCACCACGGACATCGCGCCGGCCTACGACCACATCACCTCCGCCATCGGTGCGGCGATGATCGGCATGTTCGGTACGGCGATGCTCTGCTACGTGACCCCGAAGGAGCACCTCGGGCTGCCGGACCGGGACGATGTCAAGGCCGGGGTGATCGCGTACAAGATCGCAGCGCACGCGGCTGACCTGGCCAAGGGGCATCCGGGAGCGCAGGCCTGGGACGATGCGCTCTCCAAAGCACGTTTCGAGTTCCGCTGGGAGGACCAGTTCAACCTTTCGTTGGATCCGGAGACCGCCCGGTCGTACCACGACGAGACTCTGCCGGCCGAACCGGCGAAGACCGCCCATTTCTGCTCGATGTGCGGCCCGAAGTTCTGCTCGATGAAGATCACCCAGGACCTCAAGGAGTACGCCGAGCGCGGCATGCGGGAGAAGTCGGCGGAATTCCGTACTTCCGGCGGCAGGGTCTATCTGCCGTTGGCCTGACGGGATCTGGCGCTGCAGCTGCCCTTACTGGACTCCGGCACCGACCAGGGTGTCGGCGTCCAGTTGGGGCAGCACTTCGTCGGCGATGAGTTCGAGGTGGTCGAGGTCGGCCATGTCAGGCAGCCGAAGGTATGCCCGCGTGGTGCCGATCGCGGCGAACCGGCCGAGTTGATCGACGAGCTGAGCGGGGGAGCCGATCACCGGCGCCTCCGGCGGCAGCGCGCTTGGTACGTGCAACGGGGCGGCTCGGCGCTGCGCCTCGGCATCGGTGCGGCCGACCGCCACCACGATGCCGGCCGAGAGCGTCAGCGGGCCACGCCCGGTGTCGGCCCGATCGAACCGGTCGCAAGCTTCGGCAACCCGTTCGTAGGCGGCGGCCGTCGCCGCTACCGTGGTGAACGGCATGTTGAACTCGTCGCCGTAGCGGGCCGCGAGCCGTGGGGTGCGGCGGGTGCCGCGCCCACCGATGATGATCGGTGGACCCGACACCTGCACCGGCTGGGGCAGGGCCGGCGCGTCGACGAGCCGGTAGTGGATGCCGTGGTGGGTGAAGCGTTGCCCGGCCGGGGTGGACCAGAGCCCGGTCAGTACCGCGAGCTGCTCCTCCAACCGGTCGAAACGCTCGCCGAGGGGCGGGAACGGGATGCCGTACGACCGGTGCTCGCGTTCGTACCACCCGGCGCCGATGCCCAACTCGATGCGCCCGCCGCTCATCTGGTCCAGCTGGGCAACCATCACCGCCAGCGGCCCCGGCAGCCGGAAGGTTGCCGAGGAGACCAGGGTGCCGAGCCGGATCCGCGAGGTTTCACGGGCCAGCCCGGCCAGGGTCACCCAGGCGTCGGTCGGCCCGGGCAGCCCGGCGTTGGCCCCCATCGACTGGTAGTGATCCGCGCGCAGCACACCCTCGAAGCCGCACTCCTCGGCCAGCCGAACGAAGCGCAACTGGTCGTCGTAGGTCGCGCCAGCGTGCGGTTCGGTGAAGAGGGAGGGTCGCACGGCTATCGCGCTCCGGCCTCGACCGTCGGCGTCGGCTCCTGCTCCATCAGCAGCTCGTGCAGCTCGGCGCTGCACCGGGCCACCTCTGTCAGATGGGCGTTGCGACCCAGGGAGCGGGGGCGCGGAATGTCGATCTCCACGATCTTGCGGATTCGGCCGGGGCGGGGGCTGAGGACCACCACCCGGTCGGCGAGCAGTACCGCCTCGTCGATGGAGTGGGTGACGAAGACGAAGGTCGCCGCGGTCTCCATGTGGATGCGCTGCAGCTCCACCGAGAGCTCCTGCCGGGTCAGCGCGTCCAGGGCGGAGAAGGGCTCGTCCATCAGCAGCACCCGTGGTTCGGTGAGCAGCGACCGGCAGAGGGAGACTCGCTGCTGCATGCCGCCGGAGAGCTCGTGGGGCAGGCGTTTCTCGAAGCCGTCGAGGCCGACCATCTCCAGTAGTTCCAGGGCCCGCTTCCGGTGGTCGGCCCGGCTCCAGCCGAAAATCTCCGCCGGCAGCAGGACATTGTCGAGCACCGACCGCCAGGGCAGCAGCGCGGGCCGCTGGAAGAGCATCGCCATGTCGCGCCGGGGCTTGGTGACCGCCTCTCCCGCGACGCTGATCTGCCCATCGCTGGCGGGGAGCAGGCCGGCGATCAGGCGCAGCAGCGTCGACTTACCGCAGCCGGAGCGCCCGACGATCGCGACAAACTCGCCCTGTGCCACATCCAGATCGATGCCCCGCAGCGCTTCCACCGAGCCGGACCGCCCGGCGAAGGTACGAGACACGTTGACAAGTTTGATCATCCGACCCGTCTCCCGGGGGTGCAGGTCCGGGCCGCGGGCCCGGCTCAAGGTCGCCGGAGCTCCGGGAGATGGCCCGGAGGTCGGGGTCAGGTTATCCGGATTATGGGTGAGACAGCCACCCGGGGTGGGTAAACGATAATGTTCCCGTTCCGATACGTCATATGTCTGGCGCACCAAAGGTCATCTTCTCGTACGCTGTGTCCGCCATGATTACCAACGCCTTTAAGGCACGGAGTCCTTTGCGGCCCATGCCGTCCGGCTCCAACGACCCCTCCATCTGGGAAGGACAGTGTTCATGAGAAGGCTGACGCGTACGATCGCCACGGCGGCGCTGGTTACGGCGCTCGTGCTCGTGACCGGTTGCAGCGGTTCGGACGATGCGAAAGAGCCCGGTGGCGACGGTGCCGCATCTCTCGAGAAGGTGAGCTATCTCACCTCATTCGGCAACTTCGGTCGGGACTCGTACGCCTTGGTGGCCAAGGACAAGGGGTTCTTCAAGCAATCGGGCTTCGACGTCGATGTTAAGCCCGGCGGGGGGACCAATGACGTCATCAAGCACGTCGTCAGCGGGGCCGCGGACTTCGGCGTGATCGACCTGACCGGTGGCCTGCTGCAGATGGGGCAGGGCCAGGCGAAGGACTTCGTCGCGGTTGCCGCGATCCACCAGCGGACGATGGCCGCGATCGTCTCGTTGGAGGGCAACAACATCACCAGCCCCAAGGACCTGGAGGGCAAGACCCTCGCCGACACCCCCGCCTCCGTGGTGTACAACCTCTTCCCGACGTACGCCAAGCTGGCCGGCTTCGATGTCAACAAGGTGAAGTGGGTCCACGGAGATCCGCAGAACCTGATGGGCATGCTCGCTGCCGAAAAGGTCGACGGGATCGGCCAGTTCGTCGTCGGTAAGCCCACCGTGGAGACGGTGGCGAAGGGTAAGAAGGCGGCTCTGCTGCCGTACAGCGATGTGATGACCGACCTCTACGGCAACGCACTGATCGTCTCGGCGAAGATGGCCAAGGAGAAGCCGGAGATGGTGCGCAAGTTCACGGAGGCGCTGCTGCAGGGGTTGGAGTACAGCATCGACCACCCGCAGGAGTCGGGCGAGATCCTCGCGAAGAACGTACCGGCCACCAACGCGGAGGCCGCCGCCGCCGAACTGGAGTTGATGGCCGCCTTCGTCCGATCGGCCGGGTCGGGTGCGGCGGTCGGCACCCTTGACAGCCAGCGGCTGGCCCGCGCCATCGCGATCCTGCAGGGTGCTGGAGCCATCGAGCCGGGGTTGACGCCGGAGCAGGTCGTCGACTTCGAATTGGCCCCGAAGAGCTGACGGGACCACCGGCGGGGGTGCGCGGGCGGCGGGTGCCGTCTGCGTACCCCCGTGCCGTCCCGGCCCTTTTCCACTAAGGCGCGTCAGATGAGGAG
>DASULK010000263.1:0-7103 GCA_036278255.1 Micromonospora sp. | reverse complement strand
GCCTCACCGCCAGCGTCTCGAAATAGCCGCCCGCCACCGGACGTCTCGGTCTGTGTCGGTGGCGCCCGGCAGAATCGGCGCCATGCTCATGGCGGTGGTGGCGGACGAGAACGGCGGGGGGTGCCTCCAGCCGGTTGGCGTTGACGCCACCCCGGCCGGGCCGGCCGAGCCGGTCGCCAACCTGGTCGCCGCGATCGCGGACCGTGAACGCCGGGACCGGCCCCGCTGGGTGTGGGCGGCCACCTCGGAGATCTACCCGCCCCTGCTGCGGGCCGGCGTCCGGGTCAAGCGGTGCCACGACCTGGAGCTGACCGAGGCGCTGCTGCTCGGCTACGCCGGGCGGTGGGGGCAGCCCCGCTCGCTCTCCGCTGCCTGGGCAAGACTGACCGACGCGCCCGTACCCCCCGACCCGCCACCCCGTCCGCCCGACTCTAAAGTTGGGCAGGGCACCCTGTTCGAACCGGTGTCGGACCCATCGGCCGCCACCGGCACCGACTCGTTACCGGTCACCATTGCGGTCTACGCCGACCAGCAGTCGCGCCTCGCGCAGACCGCGCATCCCGGCCGGTTCCGCCTGCTCGTGGCCGCCGAATCTGCCAGCGCGCTCATCGCCGAGGAGATGTCGGACACCGGCCTGCCCTGGCGGGCTGATCTGCACGACGCGCTCCTGGTTGAACTGCTCGGCGAGCCGTCCCGTCTCGGCGGTCCGCCGCGGAAACTGGTCGAGTTGACCGAGCGGATCGCCGCCGCCTTCGGCGTACGCCAACTGCATCCCGAGTCCCCCGCCGAGGTGCTGCGCGCCTTCCACCGGGCAGGCATCGACCTGCCCAACACCCGGGCGTGGGTGCTCCGCGGCGTGGACCATCCCGCCGTACCGCTGCTGCTGGAGTACAAGGAGCTCTACCGGATCTGGACGGCGCATGGCTGGGCCTGGCGCGACACCTGGGTGCGGGATGGGCGATTCCGGCCAGAGTACGTGCCGGCCGGTGTGGTTTCCGGGCGGTGGGCCACCCGGGGCGGGGGAGCGCTGCAGATCCCGAAGGTCATCCGCCGGGCGGTGGTGGCTGACCCCGGATGGCGGTTCGTCATCGCGGACGCGGGACAACTGGAGCCACGGGTGCTGGCTGCGATGTCCGGCGATATGCGTCTGGCCGCCGCGGCCGGCGCCGGCGACCTCTACGTCGCACTGGCCCGGGACACCTTCGCCGGTGACCGCGCCCAGGCCAAGCTGGCCCTGCTCGGCGCCATGTACGGCCAGACCGGCGGTGCGGCCATTCCTGCCCTGGCCGTGCTGCGACGCGCCTATCCGACAGCATTCGACTTCGTGGAAACAGCCGCCCGCGCCGGTGAGGCCGGCGGGCTCGTCCGCTCCTGGCTCGGTCGCACCTGCCCGCCTGCCTCAAAGAGCCCGGAAGTGGCCGGTGGGGAGGGGCCCGAGGTCGACGCCGATCCGTTCGGACCGCGAGTTCGGGCCGCGGCGCGTGCCCGCGGCCGGTTCACCCGTAACTTCGTCATCCAGGCCACCGCCGCCGAGTGGGCCGCGACGCTGCTCGCCACGCTGCGCGGCGCGCTCGCCGGAACCGATGCCCAACTGGTCTTCTTCCAGCACGATGAGGTGGTCGTGCACTGCCCGGAGACTCAGGCCGACGTGGTGGCGGGGATGATCCATGAGGCCGGGCTCCGCGCCTCGCGACTCCTCTTCGGTGACACCCCGGTCCGTTTCCCCCTCGACGTCTCCCTCGTCGACTGCTACGCCGACGCGCGGTGACCTGGATCCCCGACGGCTGCGCACCGCGATTGAAGTCCCGCCAACCGTGACCGGGAGTATTCCGCCACGGATATCGGACCACCGATTTCCTGGTCAGGCAGAATCGGCCGGGTGAGTGAGGGTCGGGTGATCTTGACCGTCGGCCACGGTGCTCTCGACCGCGGCCGGTTCGGTGAGTTACTGACCGGTGCCGGCGTCCAGTCGATTGTCGACGTACGGCGGTTTCCGGCCAGCCGCAGAAATCCGGACGTCAGTCGCGAGGCGTTGGAACGGTGGCTGCCGGAGATCGGCCTTCACTACCGGTGGGAGGAGCGGTTCGGCGGTCGGCGGCACCGCCGGGCCGGCGAGCCGGAGGAGGACACATGGTGGGAGGTGCAGGCCTTCCGTGCCTACGCCGCCTACACCCGGTCCGCCGAGTTCGTCGCCGCGCTGGACCCACTGCTTGACGAAGTCCAACGGCGTATCGTCGCGGTGATGTGCAGTGAGAGCGTGTGGTGGCGCTGCCACCGCAGGCTGATCGCCGATGTGGTGACCCTCAGTCGGGGGATGGCGGTCCGTCATCTCATGCCCGACGGGCGGCTGACCCCGCACCCCCCGGCCGCCGGTGCCCGGGTACGGGCCGATGGCCTGCTGGTGTGGGACGGCCCCCGGGCCGGCTAACCGCGCGTTCCGCCGTCGGGCGCGATCAGGGCGAAGACCGCTTCGGGATCTTCGACGTGCGCGTTGTGGCCGAGCCCGGGCAGAGTGATCGCCGACGTGCCCAGTTCGGCCAGCTGCGCGTCGCTGACCATCGGGTCGTGCTCGCCGCGGGCCAGCAGGACCCGGGCCCGGGACGCCGCCAGCAGGGCGGGCATATCCGGGGCGCCGACGCCGAACGTCCGCGGGTCCAGGGCCAGCCGCCACTGCCCCCGCTCCTCGCGCAGCCCCGCGTCGAGCGCCGGGTCGTCCGCCGCGAGCAGGCCAGCCAGTCCCGACACCCGCAGGTGGCGGGCGGCCGCCTCGTCGCGGGACGGGAACCAGCCGACCGGCCGTTGCGCCAACGCCCGCGCCTTCGCCAACTCGTCGGCACTCCAGGCAACCTTTACCCCCAGGCCGACGACAGCCTCGACCTGGACGTCGGAGCGCTTGTCGGCCAGGATCAGCCCCAGCACCCCGCCCAGCGAGTGGCCGAGTACGACCACCGGCTCGTCGGGCGGGAGCAGCGCGGCGACACCGGCTGCCAGCGATTCGAACGAGTATTGCGAGAGCGGCTTCGAGCCGCCGTGGCCGGGCAGCTCCGGGGCCAACCAGCGGCCCGGCCACCGTCGCTCCAGCAGCGGCCGCCAGCCGTCCCACACCTCACTGGTCGCACCCAACCCATGCAGCAGCAACAGCAGCGGCTGTCCGCTGCCGCCTCCCTGTACCCGGATACCACTCTCCACGTCGAGCAGTCTGCCACCCTCTGAGTGTCCGCGCGACGGCCCTGAGGCGCCTGCCTATCCCTCGATTGCCGATGTGCCGCCACCTCAGCGCGGTCCGATCGTTGGTCGGTTGGACGCGGCATGAGGTTCTGACCAGTGCCGGCGCAATGGTGGATCCGGTGCCAGCCGGTCCAGACGAGATGTGCACCGCCCGGGTGCTGCGGCGTGACGGGCGGTTCGGCTGCACGGTGGGTGAGGAAACTGGGTCGGGTCGCGGGAATGATCATTGCTGCTGGCGGGGGGCGTCGAGTCGGTGCTCCGGCGGCGCTATTGCGCCAGGACGGTAGACCCCTGGTGGATCGGGCGATCGACACCGTCCGCGAGGCCGGATGCGGCCCGGTCGTCGTGGTCCTCGGGGCCGTGGCCGGCCAGGTGCGTGAGACGGCCGAGCTGTCCGGGGCGACGATCGTGGTGAACGGGGCCTGGGCGACCGGACTGGGTTCCTCCCTGCGCGCGGGGCTCAAGGTCCTGACCAGCAACACCATCGAGGCGGTGGCGGTGATGCCCGTGGACATGCCCGGGGTTACGCCGCAAGCGGTACGGCGGGTTGCCGCACTGCCATACCCGGAGGCGTTGGTCTGCGCCACCTATGGCGGCCTGCGCGGCTACCCGATGCTCTTCGGCCGGCGACACTGGGCTGGCATCGCTACCCTGGCCAACGCCGATGTGGGGGCCCGCCCCTATCTGCTTGCGCACAAGGACGAGATCGTGGACATCGCCTGCGACTCGGTGGCCGACGGGCGGCGGGTCGACAGCCCGGAGCTGGTAAGCATTTTCGGGTTGACTATCCCTGTGGAGGACTTCGGGGCCCGCGAGGAGGCTTCGGAGTTGGATGTCGATGCCCAGTTGCCGGTGCAGCGCAGCAATGCCTGACCGTTCTGGTGCAGAGCCCCTGCCGGGCCCCGCGGCGCCTCGCCCAGCATTCCAGCACCAGTCATCGACGACTACTCGGGCGAACGGTTGAGCCACGTTGGGTAGCTAAGCTGCTGGGTCCATCCTTTCTGGGACAGATGCTGCCGTGGCTCGAGGCCGCGAAAAGTGTTAGCGAAAGCCACGCAGCAGGGACGGGCCGAGCACACCGGCTGCCGACACGACCGCCACGGCGGTGAACACGGCCCGCAGAACGAGCGTCTCGACCGTGCCGCCGGTCTTGATCGCGTACTTGTCCGGGATGCTGATCATGCGCCACATCCGCCGCTGAATGGGGATCGGCCAGAGGATCGGCACCCCGGAGCGGGTGATCATGTCGCCCATGATGTGCACGAAGCAGCCGACCCCGACCGCTAACCCGATCATCGGGTAGCCGCGATCCCCGGGCAGATACAGGTAGGTGACGTAGGCGGCCCCCAGCGACAGCAACGTCACGGTCAGCCAGCCGGCACGCTTGGCCCACTGGTCGAAAAGGCCCCGCAGCGCCAGACCGATCATGAAGAAGAGGATGCCGATGACCGCCCACTTGCCGTACGCGGTGCAGAGCGCGGTCGTCCCCCAGCCGACCAGCACGGTGAACGGAATGGTGTGGGTGAGGGTGCGGTGCCCGTTGTTGCGGTGTGGGTCCTTGCTGAGTTTCGTGGCGTGATAGACCCCGAGCGAGACCTTCTCCACCACCTCGGCGATGAAGAGAGAGACAACACCGAAGGTGCGGGCGACCGTGGCACCCCCCTTGTTGGCGGTCACCTTGCCGGATAGGTCGAGGTCGGGGAAGAGAGCCGCTCCGGCGCAGACCGCGGTTCCCGCCGCGATCGCCAGCGGTGACTGCTCGTAGCCGGCGAAGTGATCCAGCGCCCACGAGCCCGCCAGCCACACCGTCGCACCGGACAGTGCGTGGGACGGTCCCATCATCGCAACCTCCGAAGGAGACCCCCGGCTTGAGCCGTGGAAAGGAATTCGGACTTCCCGCGTAGCGGGCCTGGGGTAGCCGATCGCCGTCGAGGCGATCGGTGTTCAGCAGTATCAGACGTGGCTGGCAAGGTTGTGGTGTGCGGAGGGCGTACAAGTGTCGGGTCTATCCGGCTCTGGAGCAGGCGGCGGTGTTGAACCGTACGTTCGGCTGTGTACGCCTGGTGTGGAACCGTCTGCTGGGGTGGCGGCAGGCCCGCTGGCAGTCTGGACGGGCTTCGACGAATGTGTCGCAGGCCAACGTCTTCCTTACCGAGTTGAAACGTGACCCGGGCCTGGCGTTTTTGCGTGAGGTGTCGAGTGTGCCGTTGCAGCAGGTCACCCGCATCCAGCAGAAGGCCGTGTCTCGTGATCCGGACGGGCGGTGGTATGTGTCGCTGGCGGTCGAGGTCGCCGACCCGGCCCCGCTGCCGGGCACCGGCACCGCGGTGGGCGTGGATCTGGGGATCACCGATTTCACGGTCACCAGCGACGGCGACCGGGTCGCCCATCCTCGGCTGTTGGAGCGTAAAGCCTGTAACCTGGCCCGCTACCAGCGGCGCATGGCCCGCTGCCAACCCGGCTCGAACAACCGGGCCAAAGCCAAAGCCAAGATCGCCCGCGCCCACCGCAAAGTCCGCGCCGCACGGCAGGACTTCCTGCACCGCACCACCACCAGGCTGGTCCGCCGCTACGACATCCTCGTCGTCGAGGACCTGAACGTGGCCGGCATGCTCCACAACCGGAAACTGGCCAAAGCCATCTCCGACAGCGGGTGGGCCACCTTCCGCCGGATGCTGGCATACAAGGCCCATACCTACGGCCGCCACCTGATCGTGATCGACCGCTGGTATCCCAGCACCAAGACCTGCTCGACCTGCCGGCACCTGCTGGAGAAGTTGAGCCTTTCCACCCGGACATGGACCTGTCCGGGCTGCCGCACCCGCCATGACCGGGACACCAACGCGGCGAAGAACATCCTGGCGGCAGGTCTTGCCATGACTGCCTGTAGAGGTGACATCAGACATCCCGACTCCTCTCGGGTGCAGTCGCCAACGAAGCAGGAACCCCAACCTGCAAAGGTGGGAATCCCCCGCCCTTAGACGTGGAGAGGAAGTCAACGTAACTCGCCTCCAACCAGGATCATCTTGACGCGCCCATGCCGGACTCGACCATAGAGGACCAAGATCGGTCTGGAAAGGATCACCCCCACATGGGGTGGGAGCTCAACGCCGTACGAGCAGCAGCTCCGCCACCGACCAGGCATGGAAGGGACAACCGGTGGCCCGGTGTGGGGCGACCGCCTCCGCTGTCTCGCTGACCGACCCGAGACCGAAATCGGACAGATGCGCCTCCAGCCTGGCGAACAGGTCCGTCACCGGCAGCCCGGCCCGGCGGCAGGCGTCGGCGTACGGGCCGATCAGCCACGGCCACACCGTGCCCTGGTGGTAAGCGAGCCCGTGTACGCCGACCTGATGGCGCCCGATGTACGACATCTGTGAGCTGTTTCAGAACCACCCGGACTGGCGCGAGCTCCTCGCCTTCCCGGAGTACTTCCACGGGGACAATGGGGCGGGCCTGGGTGCGTGGCACCAGACCGGGTGGGCCGCCCTGGTCCTCGATCTGATCCTCACCCGGCGCGGTTGGCCAGGAGCTTCGCTTGTTCCGCCCCATACCCCAGTAAACGGCAGGTAGCGTACCTGTCAGGGCAAAGCGGGCGAAGGAGGCGCGGATGGCGGGGGGGATCAACGCTGTAGTGGCTTGGGCCAACAGCGAGGTTCCGCCGGATGAGACGGCGCTGGCGGCGACCGCGCTGACCGCCCGCCGGGCGGTGCAGGTCGCCACCGCGTTCAGTCGTGGACTTGTCCGGAGCTGAACCATCGGAAGCGGTGGCGGGAGATGAACATCCTCGCCCTTGACCTGGGCACCTCCTCAGCGAGGGGCATGGTCCTCGAACCGGCCTGCACGCCGATACCCGGAGCGCTCGCCCGGCGTCG
>DASULK010000262.1:0-4639 GCA_036278255.1 Micromonospora sp. | reverse complement strand
AGCCGACGGAACCGTGCTCACCGTGGAACTCGACTCCACCGGTCGTCCCCCACTCACCCACCACCACATCAGCGACAAGGGGCTGACCGGGGCGGACATGTACGAACTGGAGTCGGTGCCCGGCACCGACGGTGAGTGGGTATACCGCTGGCGGGCCGCCGAGAAATGAGCCGACGACGGGCATGAGGCCCGCCAATCCGTGCCCGGAACCCGATAAACGGTCGATCCCCGGCTTGTTGTCGCTGACGTTCCCGTGCGGCGACTGGAGCCCGGACAACAAGGTGGCCACCCACACCTACACCGTCACCACCCTGGGCGGCGGCCCCCAGAAATCCAAAACGATCACCGTCACGGCCACCGTGAATGAGATCGTGAGCGCTTGACACAACCGAAGGTGGCCGCTCAGGTACGTCGGTCGGTCTACTTTGCTGACGTTACCGGCACGGGCCGGCTGGTATCCGCTGGACGGGCAGCCGAAGTTCGGTGAAAAATCGTCGGATGCATCGCGCTGAGGAAGCCGTGTGGGCCCGGGCGGTTGAGTATGTAGCGGCGCGTTCGGCTGGGCACCCCATCAGCCCAGAGCTGAGGGTGACGATCAACTTCCACCCCGACCGGCTCACCGACGGCTATCCCATCCTCACCGCCATGCGGCGCGACGGCCACTACCGATCCCAGTTTGAGACCGGCACCAGCAACGGCGGCCTCACCGCCTACCCGGGCGGTGACCGCTGGAAGTGGGAGAGCCGCATGTTCGGCAGCACGTACGATGACGCGCCAGCGGCAGACCGGCCCAAATATGGAGCCCTCAACCATCGCCGCCGCCCGGTCGGCGGGTCGCCTCGGTTCGGTTCCGCCCATTTCCGGCTCCGCCCTCAGGTCCTGGCACGCACCACCTTCTGCTACCCGGACAGCCACCTGGACCCAACCGATTTCGGCGTCAGCCAGCAGATGTCGCTCATCGCGCTGGCCGATGCCGACACGCGTGACCTGCTGGACGATTACATCGAGGCGCAGGTACACGGCCCGCTACGCCTCGATCAGGATGTCGAGGCCCTCGTCCTGGACCCGTGCTTCCAAAACACGGCGGTGGAAGAGCTGGCGCACCGGCTGCCCTGCCCGGTCGAGTGGCACCCGGGTCTCCGGCTCGGCGTCGACACCTTGGTCCGCCGCCCCGATTACCGGGGGCAGACGATCGTTGACTGCGGCAGAACGCTGGCCAAGCAGGGTTACCTCGATGCCCGCATCATTGGTGAGGCAGTCAACGCCGGCCGATACGACGAGCAGACCCTCAAGCGCGTCTGGCATTACGTGGCCCGTTTCGGCGAATCCGCCACCGCCCCCCTTCCGCAACGTGACGCACGCCACTAGTTTTGCGGCATGCGCAGCACGATGATGGACATCCCCCTGCAGATCTCCCGCATCCTCGAACACGGCAGCACCGTGCACGGCAGATCGGAGGTCGTGACCTGGACCGGAGCCGAGCCGCGCCGGATGACGTACGCCCAGGTCGGGGCTGCGGCCGCGCAACTGGCGCACGCGCTGCACGACGATCTCGGCATCACCGGTGACCAGCGGGTCGCCACCTTCATGTGGAACAACAACGAGCATCTGGTGGCCTACTTCGCGGTGCCGTGCATGGGGGCCGTGCTGCACACCCTCAACATCCGGCTCTTCCCCGAGCAGGTCGCCTACATCGCCAACCACGCCGAGGACCGGGTGGTTCTCGTCGACACGACATTGATCCCGCTGCTGGCCAGAGCTCTGCCGAAGATGTCCACAGTGAAACACGTGGTGGTCGTCGGTGGCGGCGACCCCGCCCCGCTGCTGGCGGCGAGTGGCGGGCGGGTGGCCGTACACCACTGGGCGGAGCTGCTGCGCGGCAAGCCGGAACGGTACGACTGGCCGGAGGTTGACGAGCGTGACGCTGCGGCCCTCTGCTACACCTCCGGCACCACCGGGGATCCGAAAGGTGTCGCCTACTCGCACCGGTCGATCTACCTGCACTCCCTGCAGATTTGCATGCCGGAAGGCTTCGGGCTCGCCCCGACCGCACGGGAACTGGCGATCGTCCCCATGTTCCACGCGATGTCGTGGGGCATCCCGTACGCCGCGTTCCTCTCCGGCGCGTCGCTGATCATGCCAGACCGATTCCTGCAGGGCGCACCGATCGCGCAAATGATCGCCGCCGAACGACCAACGCTGGCCGGGGCGGTGCCGACGATCTGGACCGATCTGCTCGCCCACCTCGACAGCAACGATGTCGACGTCTCGTCACTGACCGAGGTGATCGTCGGCGGATCGGCCTGCCCGCCCGCCCTGATGCATGCCTTCGCCGAGCGGTACAACGTCAACGTGATCCACGCCTGGGGAATGACCGAAACCTCCCCGCTCGGGTCGGTGGCCCGCCGACCCGCTGGCGTCTCCGACGAGGAAGCCTGGTCCTACCGCTATACGCAGGGCCGGATACCCGCCGGGATCGAGGCGCGAATCGTCGGCCCGGACGGGGTGCCGCTGCCCGCCGACGGGGAGTCCGTCGGTGAACTGGAGGTACGGGGCCCGTGGGTCACCGGCCGCTACATCGGGGAGGAAGAGCCAGACCCGGAGAAGTTCCGGGACGGATGGCTGCGTACCGGTGACGTCGGCACCCTCTCCCCGGAGGGCTACATCACCCTGACCGACCGGGCCAAGGATGTCATCAAGTCCGGCGGCGAGTGGATCTCCTCAGTCGAGTTGGAGAACCTGCTGATGGCCCACCCGGCGGTCCTGGAAGCCTGTGTGGTCGGCGTACCGGACGAACGGTGGACCGAACGCCCACTCGCCACGGTGGTACTCCGCGCGGGTGCCACCGCCAGCGCCGAGGAGCTACGGAAGTTTCTCAGCAGCCGTGTCGCACAGTGGCAGGTGCCGGAGCGGTGGGCCTTTATCGAGGCGGTGCCGAAGACCTCGGTCGGGAAATTCGACAAGAAGCGGGTCCGGGCCAGCTACGCCGAGGGCATCCTGCAGGTCCGACATCTGTCGTAACCACGCACTGCTTTACTGCCGGGCTCGGGCTCGCTCCGGCCCATCCCGCTCACCCACCGAACCGACGCTTACGGTCCATCGAAAGGCCGTAGCCGACAGCCGTCCAACATCGACTGGCCGGAGAATGTCGCCGGTCGCCCCTACAGTGTGCAGCCGTGAACGCGGTTCAGACCTACCGATACCTGCGACCGTCGGCGCTGCAGCGCGGTGACCTGTCGCTGCAGACCAGTGGCGGACCGGCCGTCAATCCCCGATTCTTCTCCGGCTTCCTGACCACTCCGCAGGCGGCCGCCGCCGGGCTGCTGGCGGTCGCCGAAGTCGCCCGTACCCGCTACTACCAGCCGATCAGCCCGGCGAGCCTGGACCCGGTGGTCACCGGCAGTCGGGACCGACTCCGGTTCGAGTCATTCTCCGGCTGTTGCGGGGTGTACGCGCGGATGGACGTCATGCCAGGGGGCCTTGACGGCGACATCGTCGACCACGGCACGACCAACGTGGACGTGAACAATCCGCTGCGGGAGACCCTGGCCCGGGTCGGCGCGATCGACCCGCTCCACATGTCGGTCGGGCCCGACGATCTGACGGTCTCCACGCTCGATGGGCCGGTGGTGGAACGGAAGGTTCCGCTCCCCACCCGCTGGCTGCGGGGGTTCGCCGAGGTCCACGTGCTGGCGGCCGTGATGGAGCCACGGGCGCAGATCGCGGCGACGGAGGCGGCGAACTTCCTCCGCCGACTGCCCGGGACGAACGACCGCTCGGTGCTGTGGGTGGTTCCGGCGGGGCGTTCACTGCGGCTGACCTCACGTCCGGTGCCGGGCGCGGTCTGCCTGGCCGGGGCCGGCCGGCTGTCCGCGCTGCGCGGGCTGCTGCGATTTGCCAAGACCTTGCGGGTGTACGGGCCGACGGTGTCGGCCGGGTCGCCGCCGGTAGCCAGCGTCTGGGAGCTCGACACCGGCGAACTGCGGCTGTCTCTCACCCTGTCCCCGGAGCCGTACCGAGGTTTCTCCGGCGAGGGCGGGGTGCTGACCGCGCTCGCCACGGACGACGTGATCGATGACGCCGAGCTGGTCAGCGCGCTGCTGTCGTGGGATCCAACGATCGACGTTCACGCTCTCTCCGCCGCGGCGGGGATTTCCGACCACCGGGTCCGGGCGGCGCTGGCGCAGCTGGGCACCGCCGGTCGGGTCGGGTTCGACGTGGCAGAGGCCGCGTACTTCCACCGGGTTATGCCCTACGACGCCGGGCGCGCCGAGCGGGACAACCCCCGGCTGGTCGGCGCGCGGGCGCTGATCGAGGCAAAGGCAATCAAAATCAACAGCGACGGGGCGACCGTACGCAATGACGGCGAGGTGTATCGAGTCCGTCGCCAGCCCGACGGTGGATACACCTGCACCTGCCCCTGGTGGGCCCGCCACCGCGGCCACCGCGGCCCCTGCAAACACGCGCTGGCCATGTCGATGGCCTCGAAACGGGCGGAGGTCCAGGCGTGACTGATCCCTTCGACTTCCTCACCACGGGCGATATCGACGCAGCCGTGGCGGCCGTTGCCGGACGAGACGAGAAAGACCGCCGGCAGCTCGCTGACGACCTGGTGACCCATGTACGGCGACGGCGCGAC
>DASULK010000261.1:0-3700 GCA_036278255.1 Micromonospora sp. | reverse complement strand
GCTCCTTCATCGCCCGTACGGTGTCGACCGCGTCACCGCTGACCAGCTCGGTGTTGGACCAGGACAGTGGCCCCTCCAGGCTGGCGGAGAACACCACTTTCGGCAGCGCGGTCAGTTCCGCCATGCCGGCCTCGTCGGGCGTCTGCGCGGCGAACCCGGACATCAGCCGATAGGTCGTCGCGCCCATGAGGGCCGTGTGCTCCTCCTGCTCCTCGAGCCACCCCAGGTATTCGGGTCCTTCCATGCCCCAGAAGCCCGGCCAACCGTCCGCGGCGCCGTAGCCGTCCAGGGAGATGATGAAGTCCACCATCAGGGTCTGCATCGACCTTCCTCTCCTCGGATGCGCGTCAGCTGCTCGATCCTCGCGTGCTCTCACCGCTCACTGTGGCACCCGGTGGGACAATTGTCGGGATCCCAGTGATCCGCGCGGGCGAGGAGGCTGTGGTGGGTGAGGTCGCGGCGTGGCGGTGGGACGAGGCCACCTGGCGTGGGCACGTCGAGCACATCAGGGCGGGCCGCACGTTGTCGCCCGAGTGGCCGGGCGGGAATCGCGTGGCGGTGGCCCTGTCGTTCGACTCGGATCACGAGACCATCCCGCTCCGGGACGGCGAGATCGGGCCAGGGAAGCTTTCCCAGGGGGAGTTCGGCGCCCGGGTGGGGGCGCGGCGGATCCTGGCGCTGCTGGCCGACCGACGGATTCCGGCGACGTTCTTCATGCCCGCGGTGTCCGCGTTGCTGCACCCCGACGAGGTACGCCGCTATGCGACCGAAGGCCACGAGGTCGCGATGCACGGCTGGATTCACGAGAGAATCGGGTCCCTCCAGCCGGCCGAGGAGCGAGAACTCGCGCTGCGCAGCGCCGACGTACTGGAGAAGAGCACCGGAACCCGGCCGCGAGGGATTCGTACGCCGTCGTGGGACTTCACGGTCGCCACGATGGACATCATCAGGGAACTCGGTCTCGAGTACGACTCGTCCCTGATGGCCGACGACGAGCCGTACGAGATCCTGCACCACGGCGAGCCGTCCGGCATCGTGGAGATCCCGGTGGAATGGATCCGCGACGACGCCGTCTACTTCCCGATGGAGCGCTACGCTGCGCTGCGACCGTACGCGAGTCCGCGCAACGTGCTCACCATCTGGATCGACGAATTCGAGGGAGCGTACGCGGACCGGGGACTTTTCCAACTGACGATGCATCCGCACGTCATCGGCCACCGTTCCCGCATGGCGGTCCTCACCGAACTCGTCGACCACATCACCTCCCGGCCAGGCGTGTGGTTCGCGACCCACGCCGACGTCGCCGAGTACGTGCTCTCCCACGCCGACGTGCCGAACCACCAGTGAACCGGACGCCGCGAGCCCCGCGACGACCCATCGTCGTGGCCGGCGCGGGCTCGCTAGATCGGTGGGAATGCCGGCACGTCGCGGGTCAGGCCGCAGCCGATGCAGCGCTGGTATCGGCCCTGTTCGCTCCGGTAGGACAACCAGCGGTGGTAGAGGTGCAGCCGGCACAGCCACGGCCACTCTGACCGCGGCGGTCGTGCGATGTCGGGCGCGAAGTAGTCGCCCCAGCCGCACCACCGCCCGAACGCGGTCATCCCCGGGTGCCGCCGGCGTCGGTGGCGAACGCGGTCACCGTGGTCCGCGCGCCGGCCGGCAAGCCGGTGACGCTGATCGACACCGGCCGGTCGAGCACCGCCGACGCCGGCCGGGCGGAGATCACCGCGTGCACGTCGCCGCCACCGCCCGTGCAGCCGCGCCGGTTGTGGGGAGAGGCCAACGCCGTTCCACCGCGGCCGCGTAGGGAAGGACGGCGGCGACGAGGGTCACCGAGGACACCTGGTGAGCCAGGTGCTCGCCCAGCCGCTTCTCGTAGAGCGCGCGGCTCACGCCGTTGGCCACGCCGAGCAGCGCCATGCCACCCCAGGCCGCGACCCACTCGCGATACGGCGGCTCGCTCACACGGGTTCCTGCTGACCGCATAATGCCTCCTGGCGGCGCTGCCCGTCGACACCGGTCTCGCCCACGTGCTTCTGAGCTTTATCTACACCGATCCCGGTTCATCACATACTACCCGCCGTGGCATGCCTGCGCGTCAACCAATAGTCGCTGGCTTCTCCTGACCCGCTCGCCGCGGCACGCTTTCACGCAATCGTGCTGCTCAGCCACGGGCCGAGATCAGCCGCGCCCCATTGCAATGACTCTGCCCTTGTCACCGAGCAACCGCCTGGTTATCCGCCCTCGGCGAGGCCGCCGGCGATAGCGCCGCCCGTCGAGATTCTCGATGACAACGGGCACGGACGCCACGGAATTGCCAGTAGTCACCTCGGTGCTGTCACCGGGCGCCAGCTCGACATAACCCGAGCATCTCCGTGTCGAATAGCTGGTGCCCGGCGTAACCACCTCGAATGTCAGTGCCACCGGGAACATGTGGTCGTGAGTCTCCTGCACCACACCGATGTTGCGTCGACCTGGGCAGTAGGTCGCCACGGGCGAGGCAACCGCCTCTATCGGCTTGAACATGCCCACTCCTGAGTAGCATCGGCGGACAGTAGGTTTCTGGATTCGCCTGAGCCTTCGGGCGGCGCTCCGGGCACCAGGACCTCGGTCTGGGGAGCGCCGGTCTGAAGGGCCCCATGCGGGGTGCGGTCACTGGTCGCCCGGGCTGGCAGCCCGCGCGGAGGGGCCCAGTGCGGGGTGGGCTGCGGTCGTCATCAGGGCGGCGCCGAACAGGACCATCCACAGCAGCACCGGGTAGGCAATCCAGCGCTCGACCCCGCCGACGCCGATCGCTGCCTGCGGGCCGAAGTCGGCGAAGAACTCGAGCCCGAGCACGGTGGCCGCCAGCGCGACCGACCCGAGGGCCACCGCGAACCAGCGCAGCGGCCGCTCGAGCAGGGTCCGGGACAAGATCGCGGCGATCGACCCGCCGACGAAGCAGGCCAGCGCGAACAGTGGGTGCCAGGTGGCCACGTCGCCCGGGAACACCGAGATCCCCACCAGGCCGGCGCCGAAAACGGTGAGGGCGATCAGCAGCCGGCGGCGCGCGAGGTGGCGCAGCAGCGCGGCCGCAGCCAGCACGAGGACGCCGGCGACCGCCATCGTGACGATGAAGATCAGCCGGTTCGGCTCGACGGTGTAGCTGTCCGGCGGCTCGGTGCCGCTCAGGCTACTGATCGTATCGGCGAAGGTGCTGTAGTGCCGGGCCGCCGGATAGAGCGCCTCGTTCGTGATAGTCGACAAGACGATGCCGACTCCGGTGGCGGCCAGCAGCGCCCCGGCGAGAGTTGCCGCCCGATCCCGGCCTGGCGCCGGCGCTGTCACGGTCTTCCTCTGGTCCATGATCGCATTCACCGCGCGCCTCCTCGGACCGGTCCCCCGCCTCCGACGCTAGGCCCGGCCGCGACACCCCGATACGGCCGAGCGACCCCGCAGTCCGGGACCTTCGACCCGAACCCGGGAGTGGGTTGGTCAGGACGCCGACCGGCTGTGGCCCTCCCGGGGAGTCGGGCCGTCGTCTGTGCGCCGAGCGCGGCTCTCCCGCCGCCAGCGCGAGGCACAGTCCCGCCGCGCGTCGCCTGCCTGATCCCACCCTCATCGAACGACCGTCACCATCCGCACTGGCCTGTCGTCATGCAGGCCATCGGCCAATTCGGTGGCTAACCTCGAGCGGTCTGGCCGGAGCCGGCTCGTCGAC
>DASULK010000260.1:0-11181 GCA_036278255.1 Micromonospora sp. | reverse complement strand
GCCAGCGCGGCGACTCCGGCCAGCGCGGCCACCTCGGCGGGCAGTCCGACCGTCCTGGTGAGGTCGGCGGGGAGCCGGGCATCACCCGGTGACACCGCCGCACCGTCCCCGGGATCGGTGCCGGGGAACATCCGGCCGTGGTTGCGCAGAGCGTACGCCGCCCGCGCCACGTCCTCGTCATCGGTCAGAATCATGCCGGCGTCACCGAAGGCGCCCAGCGTCTTGGTCGGGAAGAAGGAGAGAACTCCCCCGGTGCCGAGCAGTCCGGCGTGCCGGCCATCCCAGCGCATACCGATCGCCTCGGCGCTGTCCTCAAGGACGAGTAACTCCCGGTCCGTGGCGAGTTCGGCCATCGCGGTCATGTCAGCCATCTGGCAGAACAGGTGCACCGGCATGATCGCCCGGGTGCGGTCGGTCACCGCGGCGGCGGCCGACACCGGGTCGATGTTGTAGGTCTCCGGCTCGATGTCGACGAAGGCCGGACGCGCGCCGACCAGCGCCACCGAGGTGGCCGAAGCGGCGAAGGTGAACGCGGGCACCACGACCTCGTCCCCGGGACCGATTCCGGTGGCGCGCAGCAGCATGATCAGCGCGTCGGTCCCGCTGCTCACCGCGATGGCGTGCCGGGCGCCGGTGTACTCCCGGATCGCCGCCTCGAACTGCGCCACCTTCGGGCCATTGGAGTAGGTGGTACGGTCGAACATCTCGCCGATGTGCCGTTTGATCTCCGGCCAGATCCGCTCGAAGGAGACGGTCTGCGAGTAGAACAGCACCGGCGCGGCAGCTTCCCCAACCGCTGCGGCGGATCGGGACACGAGCTCGGTCAACCTCGCCCCTTTCTTCACTCTCCGCACGCATCCGCGCGCATTTCACGCACCTCGACCGAAGGTGCAGCTATTTGGAGTCACTATTACGCAAGGAGTCCCACCCAAACTAGGCTGGCGGCCTATCGCAGGTAAATAGCAGTCGGATAGCAAGCCCTCTGAAGTCGGCAACAGCCTCTTGGGTCAACCCAGCCGGATTGCATAAATTCCTGCTGTCCTAGCGGTACCCGCTTGACTCTGCGGTCGAGACTGAACGACCGTTGGCTCGATGGCGCCGAAGGAGCGCGGCGCGACTCCATTCGCGATTACGATCGACCGATTTGACCAGAGCGACGGGAGAGGCGATGATCGCGACGAAAAAGGTGATTCTGGCCGAACCCAATGGGTTCTGCGCCGGAGTACGTCGGGCGATCGACATCGTGGAGCGGGCGCTGGAAATTCACGGCGCTCCGGTATATGTCCGCAAAGAGATCGTCCATAACCACTACGTCATCAGGGCACTCGAACAGCGTGGTGCGCGTTTTGTAGATTCCGAGGACGAGGTTCCGGAAGGAGCACTCTGCGTGTTCTCGGCGCACGGGGTGGCTCCTGCCGTCAGACTCAACGCGCGGCGGTTGGGCTTGCGCACCATCGACGCCACCTGCCCGCTCGTGTCGAAGGTGCATCAGGAGGCGCAGCGGTTCGACCGGGCCGGGCGGACCATCCTGCTGGTGGGGCACGCCAACCACGAGGAGGTGGAGGGCACCCGCGGTGAGGCGCCCGAAAGGACCGTGGTGATTGAGTCGGCGGACGAGGCGCGGCACCTGGACCTGCCAGCCGACACTCCGGTCGGCGTCCTCACGCAGACCACGCTGTCGGTGGACGAGACGAGCAAGATCGTCGACGTGCTCCGCGACCGTTTCCAGGATCTGGTGGAACCACCAGGCGGTGATATCTGCTACGCCAGCACGAACCGGCAGAACGCGATCAAGGCGATCGCCGGGCAGAGCGATCTGATCCTGGTGGTCGGATCCCGCAACTCCAGCAACTCCGTACGCATGGTGGAGGTGGCCCGCGATGCCGGGGTCCCCGCATACCTCGTCCCGGAAGCCGACGACCTCGACGAAAGCTGGCTCGACGGGGTAGAGACGGTCGGGGTCAGCGCCGGGGCGAGCGCACCATCGATCCTGGTGGAGCAACTACTCGACCGGCTCGCTGGCTTGGGCTATGCGGACATCGAGATCCACAACTTGGCTGAAGAGACGTTGACCTTCGCACTGCCGCCGGAACTCACGACCAGGCGTGCCGCCGAACCCGTTTCGTGACCGTTCTGCGCGACCGCCACGGCTGAGGTCCCGGTGTCGCCACCCGCAGATGCAGAGAGGGATATCGATGAGCGTTTCGACGGCGGACGTCGCCGCACGCGCCAATTCACCGGCTATGCGCGACCGGCTACTCGCCCGCATCGAGGAATGCGTCCTGCGCATCCTCTCCGAGGAACAGGCGCGCTGGGAGGCGGTCGATCCGCGCGGCCGGGTACCGGTGGACGCGATCGCGGAACTCATCGAGGCGGGGGGCAAACGGCTCCGCCCCGCCTTCTGCGTCACCGGCTTCCTTGCCGCTGGCGGCGATCCGGACGATCCGACCATCGTCGACGCGGCGGCGGGGTTGGAGTTCCTGCACGCGTTCGCGCTCATCCACGACGACGTGATGGACCATTCGTCGCTGCGCCGCGGCATGCCCACCGTGCACGTGCGGCATACCGGTGAGCACACCGCCCGGGGCTGGCGGGGCGAATCCCGGCGGTACGGCGAGTCGGTCGCAATCCTCGCCGGTGACCTGGCCTACTCCTACGCCGACCGGCTGCTCGCCGCGGTGCCGCCCGCCGCCCGTGAGGTGTGGTCGAGCCTGACCAGCGAGACGATCATCGGACAGTTCCTGGACATCGCGGTGGCGGCCGAGTCGGTGGTCGACCCGGAACTGTCCCGCTGGATCGCGGTGGGCAAATCGGGGCGGTACAGCATCCATCGCCCCCTCGTGCTGGGCGCCGCCATCGCCGGGCGCACCGACCTCGGCTCCGCCTTCCAGGAGTACGGCACCACTCTGGGCGAGGCCTTCCAGCTGCGCGACGACCTGATCGACGCGTACGGCGACACGGACGCGGCCGGCAAGCCGACCGGGCACGACCTGAAGCAGCACAAGATGACGCTGCTGCTGGCCCTGGCCGCCGGGCGTGACGAGCGGGTCCGCGACATGATCACCACGGGCGAGTGGGACAGCAGGGCGCTGCACTCTCTGCTCGATGAGTGCGGGGTGCGGGACGAGGTGGAGCAGCGCATCGACGAACTGGTCGAGGCTGCCCGTGCCGCCATCACTCACACCGAGATCGACCCGCAGTGGCAGGACGAACTGAGAGCGATGGCCCTCCAGGTCGCCTACCGGGACCGCTGAAGGGGCTCGCGATGCTCAGGACCCTCTTGGTCGGCTTCGGCCGGGCCGGAGCCGGGTTGCACTGGCAGGTGCTGCGCCAACTGCGCGGCAGCGACGAGGCCGCCGGTTTATTCGCCACCGAGCCATCCGTCGTCTTCGACACCGGCGACGCCCGGGCGCGGGCGACGCGGGACGGGTTGACCGTGGTCGACTCCCTGTCCCAAGCCGCGCGGATACTCGACCCGGCCACCACGGTCGTGCACCTCTGCGTGCCCCCGGCGGCCCGCCTGGCGGCACTGACCGAAGTCGCCGCACTGGGGTTCACTCGGCTGCTCGCCGAGAAGCCACTCGCGTCCGATGTCGATGCCCTGCGGGGGATCGCGCAGGTCTGCCGCGACTACTCGCTCCAACTCGTACCGGTTGCGCAGTGGCTACGCAGCGCACTGACCCTGCGGCTGCGGGAGCTCATCGACACGGGCGAACTGGGCCGACTCCGCACGATCAACATCGTCCAGCGCAAGTCTCGGCTGTCCCGTACGCTGCTCGACGCGGGCCACCCCACGGCGTTCGATGTCGAGCTGCCGCACTCGGTGGGACTGGTGCTCGGCCTGGCCGGCGACGCCTCCGTGACCGATGCGGCATGGGCCGACATGCACGTCGGCGACGTCGTCATCCCGCGGATGGGTATGGCTCGGCTGCGACTGGACCACCACAGCGGGCCGGTCACCGAGATCTTCTCTGAGCTCACCTCGCCGGTGCGGGAACGACGTATCGATCTGACCTTCGACGAGGGCCGGGTCATCGGACACTACCCCAACAGCGAGGCGGACCATTACGCCCACCTCGTCGTGACCGCCGGCGCCAGACGAAACGCCTCGGTGCTGTTCGACGATTCGCTGCGCGCTTTCTTCCTGGACACCTACCGCCGGTTCGCCGCCGGAGACGATCTGCGCGAGGACCTGTCCCTGGGCCGGCGGGTGGTCGAGGTGCTGCACGAAGCGAAGCGGATCGCGGGCCGCGTCGAGCAGGGCGCGGCTGGTGCGACCCACCCCACGGACGCCAGCGTGCGCACGGGCAGCGCCGACCGGACCGCCACGGCGTCCGGCATGGCGAACACCGTGGGCATGCTGAATTCAGCCGGCATGGCGGGCACCCCGCTGCTGGCGGAGAGGACGGCCGGTTATGTCCGCTGATCAGATCCGCACCGTGCCCGACGCACCCGGTGCCGGACTGGCGACGGCCCCACCCGGGATCATTTACTGTGGCATCGGCGACGAAGCCGGCACGGCCCTGGCCGACCAAGTCCGGGCGATCACCGCCCTCGGCTGGCCGGCGATCGAGCTGCGCAACGTGGACGGGGTGGCCCTGGCCGACCTCGATTCGGCAGCATTCACCCGACTCCGGTCCACCCTGGACGAAGCCAATCTGACGGTGAGTTGCGTCGACTCCCGTATCGCCAACTGGGGCCGCCCGGTGACCGCACCGCTCGCCGACGACCTGCGTGAGCTGGAAGTGCTCGGCCGGCGCTGTCCCGAGCTGGGCACCCGGTACGTGCGGGTGATGTCCTACCCGAACGACGGGCTCGCCGAGGACGAGTGGGGCCGTGAGGTGCTGATCCGGATGCGGACACTGGTGGCCCGCGCCGAGGACCTGGGACTAGTCCTACTGCACGAGAACTGTGCCGGCTGGGCTGGCCGGTGCCCGACGCGCATGCACCGGCTGATGGAGACGGTGGACAGCCCGGCCCTGCGCCTGCTCTTCGACATGGGCAACGGCATCGCCTACGACTACGACGCGTACGACCTGCTGGGCGAGATCGTCGAGCATGTCGCGCACGTACACGTCAAGGACGGCACGGGCGACGTGTCGGCACAGGAGTACACGCTGCCGGGCGAGGGGCAGTGCCGGGTCGCCGACTGCCTGCGGCTGCTGCTGGCTCACGGCTACACCGGCACCTGGTCGATCGAACCGCACGTGCTGCTGCGCCCCCACGACAACCTCGACCAGACCGCCGAGCGTGACGGGGTGGCGGCGTTCGTGGCGTACGGGCGCCGGCTGGAGCAGTTGGTTCGCGACGAGGTGCTCGCCGCACCGGGGCGGCAGCCGTGACTCGCCCGCCGGCCACCCCGGCTCGCTCGCCACTACCGCCGGTCACGCTGTCGGAGGCCGAACAGCGACTGCTGGTGCGTCTGCTCGAACTGCCCACCGCCGGTCCACTCGAGGTCGAGGGCGACCATCCAGTCGAGCTCTGGCAGGCGCAGCGCGAGTACGCCTCGGCCGCCGCCGAGCTGGGCTTCGAGGTCGTGCACCACGCGCCGGCGGACGAGACGGAGGTCAGCGGAGAGCACGTACCGGCGACGGTACGCGACGCGCTGGCCCAGATCCCGGACTTCCTGGCCAAGCAGCCCAATCTCGTCCTGCGGTTGGGCCCGCCGCGGCCGCGCGCAGCGACGGTGATGTTCAACGTGCATCTGGACACGGTGGCCGGCACCGATCCGGTGGTCTTCGACGGCATACGGTTCCACGGCCGCGGGGCGATCGACGCGAAAGGGCCGGCGGTCGCCCTGCTGGCCGGCGTCCGGGCGGCCCGGGAGGCCGTGCCGGCGCTGGGTGAGGAAATAGCGGTGCTGATCCAGGCCGTCTCCGGCGAGGAGGGTGGCGCGATGGGCGTGTTCGGTACACGCCCGCTAATCCAACGCGGCCACGTCGGGCGGCTCAACGTCTTCTGCGAGCCGACCGGACGGCGTGTGCTGACCAGGTCCACCGCAGCAATGACGGCCCGGCTGCGGGTGGCTGGGCATGACGCCATCGACGACGACCCGGGGGCCGGGCACAACGCCACCGTGCTGCTCGGCTTCCTGGCCCAGCACCTGGCCACCGAGTTGCCGCCGCACGCGCGCGACGGGCAGGTCTGCATCGCCGGGCTGCACACCGGCACCATGCACAACAAGGTGTACGGCACCGGCGAGTTGCTGCTCAACCTCTCCTACGGATCGGTCGCCGGTGCACAGCGGCTGGCCGAGGCGCTGGACCGGGCGGTTCGCACCGGTCTGGACGAGTTCGCCAGCCGATTCGCCGACACCGAACTGTTCAGGCTGACCGCCATGCAGGCAGCCGACATCGTCGAGCTGGACTGGCTCAAGCGGGGCCTGCCGGCCCTGACCGGCGCCGACCCGTGGGCCGAGGACCTGATCCGGGACGCGGGGCTATCCCGGTGGCCGGAGAAACAGTCGGCCTTCACCTGCGACGCCATCTGGATGAACGGCGTACCCGACGCGACGACTGTCGTGTTCGGGCCGGGCGATCTCGGCGCGAACAATGCGCACGCCGACGGCGAGTACGCCGACCTCGCCGAACTGAACGCGTTCGCGCACGACGTCGCCCGCATTCTTGAGTCCTTCAGCCATCACCAACTGAGAGACGGAACCTGATGACGACATCGACTGCGCCCGGCACGGTGGCGGCCGGCGATCACCTGGCAACGGACCCCGCACTCCGGGTGGGCTACGCCGAGCTGGTCGACTTCACCACCCGGGTGTTCACCGCCTACGGCCTGCCGCAGGAGCGGGCCGCGGTGGCCGCGGAGGCACTGTGCCACGGCGACCTGACCGAGGTCACGTCCCACGGTCTGACCAATCTCACCCGGCTCTACCTGCCCCTGTTTACCGACGGCCGGGTAGACCCGGGCGCGGATCTCAAGGTGTTGGCGGACCGGGGCGCGGCGGCGCTGGTGGACGGCAGTCAGGCACTCGGACTGTGGGCCGCGAGCGAGGCGGTCGACATGGCGGCGGACCGCGCCGCGGAGTACGGGGTCGGCGTCATCTCGGTGCGCAACAGCACCCACTTGGGCTGTGCCGGCTACCATGCTGCCCGCGCGGTGCGCCGAGGCATGATCGGCCTGGTCGTCTCCAACTGCGGACGTCAGCGCATCATCCGTCCACCGGGCGGGCGGGCGGCGATGCTGGGCACGAACCCGCTGAGCCTCGCCGCCCCGGCTGGCGGGCACCCGCCGTTCGTGCTGGATATGAGTACGACAGTGGTGCCGACCGGGCGGATCCGAATGGCTGCCCGCGCCGGCGAACTGATCCCGGAGGGCTGGCTGGAGGACATCGACGGCAAGCCGGTCACCGATCCCGGGGCGCTGGACCGTGGCGAGGGCTATCTGCAGTGGCTCGGCGGCGGCCCGCAGACCGGCGCGTACAAGGGATACGGGTTGGGCCTGCTGGTCGAGGTGCTGAGTGCGCTGGTGCCCAGCGCCGGACTCGGCCCGGAGCCGGCAGCGCTCGCTGGCGACGGGCGACCGAGCGGCCGTGACGATGACATCGGCTTTCTGGCCCTCGTGCTCGCCCCAGCATCCCTGCGCTCGCGCGAGGACTTTGTCGCCGACGCGGAGACCCTGTTCGGCACATTGCTGGCCTGCCCGCCGCTGCGTCCTGAGGAGCCGGTGCGCTACCCCGGATGGCACGAGTCGCAACGGGCGGAGCGGAACAAGATGGAGGGGGTACCGATGAGCGCCACCCTCTACGCCGAACTGTGCGCGGTCGCCGCCGAACTCGACCTCGCTGCTTTGGAGGCGAAGGGAGACCGGCCATGACGACGTTGCGGATTGGTGTCATCGGCCTGGGGGTGATCTCGAAGTTCTACCTGGCGGCCATGGACGCGGACCCCTCGGTCGAGCTGGTCGGGGTCTGTGACCTACGGGAGGAGGCGCTGGCGCCGTTCCGTGGTCGGGTGGACTGCTACCGCGACCACCGGCAACTGCTGGACCGGCCAGACCTGGACGCGGTGGTGGTCAACGTGCCCAACGATGCGCACGGCACGATCTGCCGGGACGCGCTGCTGCGCGGGCGGTCGGTGTGCGTGGAGAAACCGCTGACCGTGGACCTGGCCGAGGGACGGGCACTGGCGGAGCTGGCCCGGCAGCAGGGGCTCACCCTGTTCACCGCCTTCCACCGGCGGTACAACACGAACGTGCTGGCGCTGCGCGACCGGCTGCCGTCCGGGGTGCCGATCCGGTCGGTGACCGTGCGATACCTGGAGAAGATCGAGGAGCATGTCGGCAACGACCGCTGGTACCTGGACATGGACCGGTGCGGCGGTGGATGCGTGGCGGACAACGGCCCGAACGCGTTCGACCTGGCCCGGTTCCTGCTCGGCGAGGTCGCCTTGGAGCGGGTGAACATCACCCGGGACGCTGACGGGGTGGACCGACAGGCCATTGTGACGCTGCGGGCGGAGTCCGGGGCGCTGGCCACCATTGAGCTCGACTGGTCCTATCCACACGGCGAGGCCAAGGACGTCGAGGTGGTGCTGGCCGACGGCCGCATTGAGCGGGCCGACATGCTGGACGGGTACGACGAGTTCAAGGGCTCGCTGTGGCACGAATATATCGGCATCTTCGCCGACTTCACCGAGGCCGTGCGGCAGCGGGCGGACCGCGCCCGCGAGGGTGTACTGATGCTGGAGCTGGTGCACGAGGCGTACCGGGCCGAGGCGGCCGGTTCGACCCCGGGTGCACCCGACCCCAGCCTGCGCCGTGGTAATGGCTTACCCGCCGTACCCCACCCCGAGAACGGGGCGAAACGGCTGGTCGAAGGTCCGCTGGTCAAGGTTCTTGTGCACCGACGGGACGACCGGGGCATGCGACTGGAACCATTCGCGAGCCGGTGCGTACGGCAGGGTGAAATTCACGAGCTGGTCACGACGGACCATCGGGATACCGAGCCGGGCGCCCGCATCGACCGGGTCGGTTTTCTCGGATTCGTGGAGATCGCCGCAGGCGGGGTGATCGACCGGGGGGACGAAGTACTGATCGACGGCAACGTCATCGGCACCGTGCTGGGCTTCGACGCCTGCCACTTCCCCAACCACTACAACGTACTCATCGCCACCGAGCGCACCCTGACCGGACCGGAGATCGGGCTCAAGCCCGAGGCCCACGTCCAGTTCCGCGCCATCGACTCGTAGCGACAGGGGAGGGTCACATGTCCCTGCTGGAGACCATCGATCAGCCGGCCGATCTGCGACGGTTACCGGCAGCCCAGCTGCCGGCACTTGCTGCGGAGATCCGGGACTTCATGATCGACAAGGTATCGCGCACCGGCGGTCATCTCGGCCCCAACCTGGGTGTTGTCGAGCTGACTGTCGCCCTGCACCTCGTCTTCGACTCCCCCAGCGACCGCCTGTTGTGGGACACCGGGCACCAGACCTATGTGCACAAACTGCTGACCGGCCGCCGGGAGGGGTTCGACCGGCTCCGCCAGCAGGGTGGTCTGTCCGGATACCCGAGCCAGAAGGAGTCGGATCACGACATCATCGAAAACTCGCATGCCTCCACCGCGTTGTCCTATGCCGATGGCCTGGCCAGGGCATACCAGCTGCGTGGGATCCACGACCGCGCGGTAGTCGCAATCGTCGGAGACGGGTCGCTCACCGGCGGCATGGCCTGGGAGGCGCTGAACAACATCGGTGGAGCCCCCGACCGCCCCGTCATCGTCGTGCTCAACGACAATGGCCGGTCCTACGCGCCGACGGTGGGCGGTATCGCCGCACACATGACCGCGCTGCGCTCGGCGGGGTCCGGCGTCGGGTCTGTCTTCGAGAATCTCGGACTTACCTATATCGGTCCAGTCGACGGGCATGACATTACCGCGACCGAGGAGGCACTCCGCCGGGCCCGCTCGCTAGGTAGACCCGTGGTGGTGCACTGCGTCACGGAGAAGGGGCGTGGCTACTCGCACGCCGAGCAGCACGAGCTGGACCGGTTCCACGCAGTCCGGGCGATGGATCCGATGACCGCCATCGAGACCCAGGCCAGCGGTCCGACCTGGACGTCGGTTTTCGCCGACGAGATGCTGGCCATCGGCGCGGACCGGCCGGATGTGGTGGCCATCACCGCGGCGATGCTCGAACCGGCCGGCCTGCAGCGGTTCCAGCAGCGCTACCCGAAACGGGTTTTCGACGTGGGCATCGCCGAGCAGCACGCCGTGGCGGCCGCCGTGGGCCTCGCCCTGGACGGCCTGCACCCGGTGCTGGCCATCTACGCGACGTTCATGAACCGCGCGTTCGACCAGTTGCTGACCGATCTGGCGCTGCACCAACGTGCGGCGACGTTCGTCCTGGACCGGGCCGGGGTGACCGGCGAGGATGGGCCGAGCCACAACGGCATGTGGGACTTGTCGGTGTTGCAGGTGGTGCCGGGGATCCGGATCGCTGTGCCTCGCGACGGTGTGCGGCTGCGCCAGTTGCTACGAGAGGCGGTCGCGCACACCGCCGGCCCGACTGTGGTCCGTTACCCGAAGGGTGCGTTGGGTCCGAACCTCACGGCGGTACGCGAGGTGGACGGTGTTGATGTACTTCACGAGTCCGCCACGCAGGAGGTGCTTATAGTCTGCGCCGGGCCGATGGCAACGGTCGGGCTGGGCGTAGCGAAGGCTCTCGCCGGGCAAGGGGTCGCGGCAACGGTGGTCGACCCACGCTGGGTCGTGCCGGTCGACCGCGCGCTGGTCGGGCTGGCCGCCCAGCACCGGTTGGTGGTGACCATCGAGGACAACGTACGAGTCGGCGGCCTAGGTGCCGCGGTCGCCCAGGCGATGCGTGACGCGGGCGTTTTCACCCCGCTACAAGACTTCGGCATCCCGCACCAGTTCCTTGAGCATGGCAGCCGCGGCGCGGTGCTCGACAACTGCGGGCTGACCGATCGAAAGATCTCGTTCGAAGTGATCGCATGCCTGGCAGGACTGCCGGTCACCGATGTCGACGTATCGCCGGCGCGGCTGGTCGGTGCCGGCGCTGGAAAGGAGTCACGGTGACCGCTGTCAGTCTTGGTATGCCCGCTGTTCCGCCGCCGCCGCTTGCTTCCCGGCGGGTCAGTCGCCAGCTCCTGGTCGGTTCGGTGCCGGTCGGCGGTGCGGCCCCGATCTCCGTCCAGTCGATGACGACCACCCCG
>DASULK010000259.1:0-6409 GCA_036278255.1 Micromonospora sp. | reverse complement strand
GTGAGAGGACCACCTTCATACCGGGGTTCTGCGCCTTTTCCGTGGCACCGCGCTGCGTCCGGCGCGTCTGGGCCGGTCCGAACAGTCAAGTACCTACCGTCAGCGCGCCGTTACGCGGAATGGCTCATTGAGTGCCGTCGTCGCCGTACGCCCGTGGCTGTTAGTCGGAGGTACTTCCTAGGATGCTCTAGTGGGGGAGCCCGCAGTCACACCCGCACCACGATTCGGGACCGCCGAATGCCGCCATCGGTAACCTCACCGGCTCCAGTTTCTACAAACTCACCATGGTCTTGCCGGTGGTAGCTCTAGCGGTCCCGGTCGGATTGCAGGTGACGGCACCGCTGGTCCGCATCGACCTGCCAGTCATGGCCGCCGCTGCCGTGCCAACGGCGTGCCGAAGAAGCGGTCGTTGGATCTCAGCGCCGTCGCTTGAGCAGCGGCGGAAGCAGCACATCGATCTGGTCAACCGCCAGATACGGGGGCCCGTTGTTCCAGTTCGGTACGGACCTCACGGAGGATGGTCCTGGCCCAGGCGTCGGAGGGCTGCCATACTCCGCCGTCCTCGGCTGCGGCCCGCTGCGCGATCAGGGCGCGCAGCATCGGACCGGTGACCCGCTCTCCACTGGAGAGCTTCTCGGCGGCCAAGCGCTTCGCTTCCGGAGCCCACCGAGCGGCCAAAGCCCGAGGGTTGATCGCACCCCGGACCGCCGTCTTGCGCACCGGTGGCGGAGGCATTGGCACTGTGACCGCCACCTGTTCCGGCCGGCTGGGGGCAAGTTCTGCCGCTACTGGAGTGGGCCGTCCGTCGCCGTTGAGCATCAGTGTCGAGTTGCCTCGCTGCCCGTTGACCTCCCGCCCCTGGCGAACGGTGACGGTGGCCGGAGTCCGCTCGGTGGCGGGAGGTTGATTGACGACAGCCGGCGCCGGGGGAGCGGTGGCCCCGCCCCGCCGGGCGGCTCGTCGGGCCTGCACCAATTCGGCGTTGCGGGCGATCTGAGCCCGCCGCTCCTCCGATTTCAGGTCAGCCAGCTCCCGAGTTCGCTGGCGTTTGCGGGCCTGCACCTCGCTGTAGTGGTCCAATGCGTTGCGGACGGTTGCGGATCGTAGGTCAGCCGGCGGATCGTAGATCCACATGCGCCATACCAGGAAGGTGTTGAAGGGGGCGAGCAGCCACCGCGTGCCGAAGCGCGGGGTCTTGCTGCGCAGCAATTGCTCGTCAGCTTCGGCGTCGCTGAACTGGTCCAGCATCTCGTGGAACATGAGCATGCCGACGATGGACATGAAGGCGAGATAGACCCCGGCCCAGATACTCCAGGCCTCCGCTGCATGTACGTAGTTCAGTACTGCGCTGGCTGCCGCCGCCGCGAATACGATCCTGCGCGCCCGGCCTGGGAAGCGGCCGCGCTTCACCGAGCGGAAGGCGTGGGCGCCGAAAGCCACTGAGATGCCGTCCAGTGACAGCGGCACGATGACATTGGTCCAGTCGTTCCAGCCCATGTAGTCGGTGGCGAAGCCGACCAAGCCTCGGAACGATACCCCCATCACCGATAGCCACACCAGAATGGAGGGCAACAGCGCCGACAGGAATAGCGCCCGGTCCTTGGCCCGCTCCCGCCAGTTGGCGTAATTCTCCGGGTAGCGCAGGCGTTCGGCGCCGATGCGCCCGGCCCGGCGGGCTAGCGGCAGCCCGACAAGAATGAGCAGCAGGCTCACCGCTGCCAATACGGCGACCAGCCAGCGAGGCGGGTGATAGTCGATGAGGACATCCATCAGGCTTGGTTCACTCCCACGGTCGCTCGGTCCCGCACGACGCAATCGGCGGTTTTCAACCTGAGCGGTGAAACATTACCCTGATGATCACCTAATGTCTCTTTTTCCCTGCCAGGCGCCGTTGGTACGCCGAAGTCGCCGCGGTCCGTAACGCCGAGATCGACGCCTTGACGGAGCTGGGCGCGGCGTACGTGGTGCTGGACACCAACCCGACGATCCGCGCGACCGCCGCCTACCAACGGAGGAGTGGCGGGCACTCGACGCGATGGCCGCTTGCGTCGGTCACGCGCCGTTGAGGGACCTGCCGACTTCAGGTACGGAAAACGGCAGCGGTGCCGAGGCCTGCTCTGGCCAGCGCCTTGGCATCATGGGGCGCGAGGTGAGTCGAACCGCGCCGCCGACTCGGTGATCTCCCAGAGTTCCGCCGGGAGCTGGCCGACGACGTCGTCGTACTCGCCGGGTGTGACGGCCTCGCGCATCGTGTCGAACACCGCCCGCATGCCGGCCTTCGCCTGTGCGCCGTCCACGTCAGCTCGTCCGCTGACCCGCTGTACGAAGATGTCGAGTCCGAACCGCTCCACGGTCTCGCTGGGCGCAAAAACGTAGGCCCGCAGCTCCTCGGGTAGCTCGGCGGCGAGGGTTCGCGCCTCGCCTCGGTCGATCCGTTCGGCCAGGGTCCTGAGTGTGGCTCGCGTGATGGCCGTGGCCTGCTCGGCTGACGTCCAGCAGCGCCGCGCCACAGCCTGGATGAACTCGTTGTTGTCCACCTTCGGGACCTTCCTCTGGATGGATAGCGGCGCCTACCCGCGTACCGGGGAAACAAACGGCCCAGCCTCACAGCTTGGGGCCCAGGGCCGTCGCGGCGGCGGGTTGCGCCGGAGCGGTCGAACCCGGCGCATTTGCCAATCACGTCTGGTTCAAGTGTGAGTTCCTGCAGCACACCGGCTAATTCAAAGCCCGCGGCGCGGTCAACCGGGTGCTCGCGGCGTACGAGTGCGGCGAGCTTGATTCGACGGTCGGGATCGTGGTCGCCTCCGGCGGGAACGCCGGCCTCGCCAACGCCTGCGCCGCTCGCCGGATCGGCGTGCCGGCCACCGTGTTCGTGCCAACCACAGTGCACGGGGTGAAGGTCGTTAGGCTCCGCGAGCAGGGCGTGACCGTCGTGCAGCACGGGGGTACCGTCCAGGACCTTCCGTCGCCGGCCGGTTAATCGCCCGAGCTGCAGTAATGAGTAGCGGGCAAGATCATGTGACTGAGCGGGACCCGAGACAGTTGGCGATGTGTCCGACCATCCACCGTATGAACGAACACCTCGATCTCGACCGGTTTTGACGTCAGCCGGGCCGGGCAGTCGATAATGATCATGATCGGTATCAGCCAGAAACTTCCGCCTTGACGTTCCCAGCCCCCGTGCCCTGCAGCGTCAGCCCATCCTGCCTGGCGTAGAGCGTGTCGATCTCGACCGGCAGCGGGCCGCTGTTGACCACGACCAGCCTTCCCTCGAGCTGCAGCTGATCCACCTCACGGCTGCCGAACGTGGGCACGGTGTTGGCGGGTAGGGCGACCAGCGAGACAGTTGACTCCTCGGCGAGCCGCCGCTGCTGAGCCTGCCAGCGGTCGGTGACGATGGCGCCGAGCGCGCCGGCGGCGGCCACCGCCAGCACCAGGGACCCGACCGAGACCCTGGTCGATCTCAGCCGACGCCAGATCCGGGGCCGGCTGAGCCCAGCGGGAGGGGCCGGTGGAGCGTCGGTGGAGATGAGGCCCAAGGGGATGGTAGCGCGGGTCCGGAGGGTTTGACCGGTCGGTCAGGATGGGTTTGATGCTCCGAAGTAAGATCGGCTGGATTTGAAGGAGCCCATGGTGGACGAGCGTATCGGTCACGAGCAGCGGACAAAGGTTCTCGACCTGCTGAGCAGGGCCCTGGCCGAGGGCTATCTGGAGCTGGCGGAGTACGAGGAACGGATGACCGTCGTCACGTCGGCGAAGACCGCCTCCGAGCTCACGCGCCAGCTCGCCGACCTGCCGATCCCGTTCCAGTGGGATCCGCGGCAGCACCGTGTGTCGGCGATGCAGGTGCAGGCGACAGCCCGGGGCACGGTGGAGAACCCTGCCGCCCACACCATGGCCACTGCCGGACTCGTCCTCGGCGTGGTGGCGATCCCGATGTCGCTGTGTCTCGGTGTGGGTGCGCTCTTCGGCATCGCTGCGATTTTCCTGGCCCGACCCGGTCTGCGGACGCCGACCGCGCAAGGCAAAGCCATGACCGGCCTGATTCTGGGCTGTGTAGGGATCGTTCTCTCCATCGGATTCATCCTGCTTGCCTACCTCGGTGACGCCGTTGCCGCGTAGCTACTCGGGGCATCGGTGTCTCCACCCGCATGCGCCAGATCATTGAAGAGTGGGTACGGGCCAACCGGCAGTCGCCGGCACCCGACGAGATCGGTGAGCTCGTGCGGCATCTCGACGTCGCCCGTCGTGCCGTCGACACACTGGCCAGACGAACCGCCGCCGCCTGACCGCCGCCACCGCCGCTGGCAATCACGCTCCGGCCGCTGTGCCAGGTTTGCCGGCCCGGGTTCGGGGTAGCCCCGCCCCACGGTCGGTGACAGCGCATCGCTGCGACGCCGGCTGGCAGGGCCCGTCGAGCCCTTCGACGGGTGCGTCGACGGCCGGGGGCGTCACATGCAGGAAATTATCGGAGAAAGCCTTGCCGCGCGGCTGGTGGACTGGGGGGTCGACACCGTCTTCGGTCTGCCCGGCGACGGCATCAATGGGCTGATGGAAGGTTTCCGCCGCCACAGCGACAAACTCCGGTTCGTGCTGGTGCACCACGAGGAGGCCGCCGCCTTCATGGCCACCGGCTACGCCAAGGCCACCGGTCGGCTCGGCGTCTGTGTCGGCACCTCCGGGCCCGGAGCCATCCACCTGCTCAACGGTCTCTATGACGCCAAACTCGACCACATGCCGGTGCTGGCGATCACCGGTATGCAGGAGACCGCGGTGCTGGGCTCCTACTACCAGCAGGAGGTGCACACCGACCGGCTCTTCCAGGATGTCGCCGCCTACAACCTGATGGTGACCAACCCGCAGCAACTCCCGGGCGTCGTTGACCTGGCCATCCGCGAGGCCCTGACCCGACGCACCGTGGCCCACCTGAGTTTCCCCAACGACATCCAGGTCACCTCGATTGCAAGAGACCCGTACCGGCACGTCAGTCCCGGCAAACCGGTGGCGAGCCTGCCTAACCTGTCGCACCCGCCGCTGCCCCCCGATCAGGACGACCTCAACCGGGCGGCCACGGTCCTCGCCGCCGGCAAGAAGATCGCCATGCTGGTCGGGGTCGGCGCCCGCCACGCCCAGGCGGAAGTGCTCGCCGTCGCCGAGGCGCTGGCCAGCCCGATCGTCAAAACCCTGCCCGGCAAATTCGTCATCCCCGACGACCACCCCATGACCACCGGCGGCCTGGGCCTGCTCGGCACCCGGCCCAGCGAAGACCTGATGGAGGAATGCGACACCCTGCTGATGGTCGGCACGTCTTTCCCGTACGCGAAATACCTGCCCCGCCCCGGCCAGGCCCGCGTCGTGCAGATCGACATCGACCCGAGTCTGATCGGTGTCCGGGTGCCGGTACAGGCGCCGGTGTACGCCGACGCCCGGCTCGCCCTGCAGCAGCTGCTGCCGATGCTGCCGCCCCGCAGTGACCGGTCGTTTCTCACCAAGTACCAGCAGGCCCACCGCGTCTGGCAGGCGGACATGCGGGCGCTGGAGGATCCCAGCCGCGACCCGATCGCACCGCAGTACCTCATCAGCTGTATCGACCGGCTCGCCACCGACGATGCGATCCTGACCTGCGACTCGGGCACCATCGCCACCTGGGCCGCCCGGCACTGGACCATTCGCGGCGACCGCGAGTTCTACCTCTCCGGCAACCTGGCCACGATGGCGCCCGGCCTGCCTTACGCGATCGCCATGCAGCACGCCTACCCCGGCCGGCAGGTGATCGCCTTCGTCGGCGACGGCGGCTTCGCGATGCTGATGGCCGAATTCCTCACCGCCGTACGGCACGAACTACCGATCAAAGTCGTGATCAACAACAACAACTCGTACGGCCAGATCCTCTGGGAACAGATTGTTCTCGGCTATCCGGAGTACGCGGTCCGCCACCGGCAGCCGGAGGCGAACTTCGCCGCCTGGGCGCAGGGCTGCGGCGCGTACGGCCTCAAAGTGACCCAACCCGGGCAGGTCGAGGAGGCCATCCGGGCGGCGCTGGCCCACCCCGGCCCGGCCCTGGTCGACTGCGACGTCAACCCCGACGAGCCCCCCATGCCGCCGCGGGTGCAGTACGAGCAGGCCAAGGCCTTCACCCAGTCCTTCCTTCGCGGCCAGCCGCACAAGGCGGCCACCCTGGCCAGCATCGCCCGCGACAAGATCAGAGAGTTCCGGTCATGACCGCGGTCAGGCTGCCCACCCCGACGCTCCGCCCGACCCGGCCGGCCACCGACATCGACCTCGCCGCACTGGAACGGGACCTGCGCGAGCACGTCGACGGGGAGGTGCGCTTCGACGCGGGATCGCGGGCCGCCTACTCCACCGACTCCTCCAACTACCGGCAGGTGCCGCTCGCCGTGGTGGTGCC
>DASULK010000258.1:0-17059 GCA_036278255.1 Micromonospora sp. | reverse complement strand
ACGGACGAAGACGAGAGCATCGACTACGAGTTCGACGAACTCGACGAGCTCGCCCACGCCTACGCCATCACCATCCACCGTTCCCAAGGCTCCGAATACCCGGCGGTGGTCATCCCGCTGACCACCAGCGCCTGGATGATGCTGCAACGCAACCTGCTCTACACCGCCGTCACCCGAGCCAAGAAGCTCGTCGTCCTCGTCGGCTCCCGCCGTGCCCTGGCCGCCGCCGTACGCACTGTCGGCGCTGGCCGCCGCCACACCGCCCTCACCCACCGACTCCGTAACAGATAGAACGCGAAGAAGCTTGGGCCTCGAGTTCCCTCTCAAGGAGGAGGACTCGGCTGCCGGATTCGCGTTGACTGACGGTATGCCGTCCACTGCTGTCACCACTGATCGTCGTCAAGCCGCTGCGCGACCCGGCACCGCTGTCACCATGATCGGTGGTCTGGTGGCCCTGTGCTGCATCGGGTTCGCGGTCGTCAACGTCGTCTTCGAGATGACCGACCGCTTCGCCGACGGCCCCTATGCCGAGTACGCCTCGGGGCTCGCCGTGATGAACTGGCTTGTTGTCGGGCTGAAGGCCATGGGGGCCGCGGTGGCGTTGCTGTCGGTCGCCGAACGCCCGAGGTTCCGTTCTCCGGCGCTTCTGGGCGTGTTGTTGTGGGGGGCGTTTGCGACGCTCGGCGTGTACGCCCTCGGCAGCGTGGTGCAAGCGGTCGGCCTGGCCCTCGGCCTGTCGGGCACCGCCGACCAGATCGACATGGCCGGGGTCGGTTACGTGCTCTTTTTCCTGCTGTTGGCTGCCGGTTACGGTGTTCTGGCGATCTCGTACTCGCGGCGTTTCGGGCTCCGGAAAGGCGTCGCCGTCCTCGGCGTGCTGGGTGCACCCGTGATGCTGGGTGTGATCCTCCTGGCCGTCCCCATGCTGCTGGCCGTCCTCGGCCTCCTGCCTGCGTCCTGATTCCTCATATGAGGATCCGAGGTAGAGGGGCAGGCGAGAGATCCTGCGGCGAACGGACCCGAAGCCATCGTCGTCCCATTAGAGTCGGCTGGCATGGATGTTGATCAAACCGGGCCGGAGGTGGCGGCCAGAAAACATGCCGAGTCCATCCACCCGTCCGGTGTAGTGCGACTGCGGGCCACCGGCATCCATAAGCGTTTCGGCAGGCGTCAGGTCCTGCATGATGTTGATCTGACCGTCCGAGCTGGCGAGATCGTCGCGGTGGTCGGTGCCAACGGATGCGGCAAATCCACCCTGCTGAAGATCTGTGCAGGTTTGATGAGCCCGACCGAGGGGACGGTCACCGTCAACGGCCGCCTGTCCTACTGCCCGCAGCAGGCCGGGCTGATGGGTTTTCTGACTGCGGAGGAGCACTTCGCCCTCTTCGGCGCCGGCTGCGGCCTCGACCGGGAGACTGCCCGCAGCCGGGGCCGGGAGTTGGCGGCGAGTCTTGCCTGGGACACCGGCATGGGAATTCAGGCTCGGCACTTGTCTGGCGGTACCCAGCAGAAACTGAACCTAGTCCTCGCCGTCCTGAGCAACCCGGATGTCCTGCTGCTCGACGAGCCGTACCAGGGCTTCGACCGGGGCAGCTATGTGGACTTCTGGGACTGGCTGCAGCGGTCGCGGCAGGCGGGCAAGGCGATCGTCGTCATCACGCACATGCTCAATTCACGTGACCAGGTAGACGGCGTGCTCGACCTCGGCGACGCGAAGGCGGACCGTGACTCGTGACGAAGCTTCTGACGGTTACCGAGATGATGTGCCGGGACCTCGCACGCCGCCGTGCCGCTCTGGGCCTGCTGGCGATCCTTCCGCTTCTCTTCTATCTGGCCCGGCACGACAGCCAGCCGGAGAAAGCGATCCGCTTCGCCGGCCTCGGCCTGGCCTGGGCCGTCAGCACGGCCGGACTCTTCACCAGCAACACCACCAAGTCGGTCGAGTCGCGCCTGCGGCAGATCGGTTTCCAGATCCACCACCTGTACCTGGGAACGCTCACCGCACTGCTGGCCCTCGGCACCCTGCTGGGTGCCGCCTACTTCACGCTGATCGCGGTCGACCAGAACCTGCAGCGCCCGTGGGGCGTCGCGCTCGAGTTCATCCTCACCATCCTGGTGGCCGCGCCGCTGGGCCTGCTGATCAGCGCGGTCGCGCCGCGCGACCTGGAAGGCACCCTCATCCTCATCGCCCTGACCGCCCTGCAGTTCCTGGTCGACCCGGCGCAGCGTGCCGCCAAGCTGCTGCCCTTCTGGTCGACCCGCGAAATCGGGATCTACGCGGTCGAAGCCGGCGCGATCGAGTACCTACGCAACGGCCTGATCCACGCAGCGATCTTCATCGCCGCCCTCCTGGCCGCAACTGTCAGCCTCTCGGCGCTCCGGCTGCGGCGCCGGGCTCACCTGCGCCTGCAGCAGACACCGGCATGAGGTGACGCCAGACCGGTAGGGGACGGTTGATGGACGATGGCCATCAGCGCTGCCATCATGTTCCGCATGAAGATCGATTCCTCGCCCACCGGCAGGGACCTGCCCGATGGAGCAGCGATGCGAGCGGCGGCGGTCGCTCGGCGTGGGATCGGGTTAGCGCTGGCCCTGCTCGGTCTGGCGGTGCTGGTAGCCGCCCAATCCACGCCCTGGGTCAGCGTCCGGTTGGACGGCATCACCCGCGTCCTGCGGGGGCAGGACACAGAGCAGACGACGTATCACCTTGCCGATCTGCCGGGAGCGCAGGCCCCGCTCTACATCGGCGGGGTGTTGCTCTTCGGGGTCTTCGCCGCGGCGTGGGTCAAACCGGACTGGCGCCGTTTCCTGCTACGGGCTGCCATCGCGCTGGACATTGTGCTGGTGTTTCTGATCCTCGATCTCGGGCAGACCGCGGTCAAGGTCAGCGGCTATCCACCCAGCGACTACCCCAAGTCGGAACTCCTGTCCGGATCCGCGCTCGCGCTGGTCGGCCTGGTCATGGTGACCGGCGCTGTGGCGGCGCTGGCGGCGCCGGTCCGCGAGCAGTCTGCGGCACCGCGGGACGTCGAGCCGGTCTCTCCGTCGGGTAGCAGCGGAGGGGTGGGATGGTCGGCGCGGCCGGTCTGGGTGCCCTGGTGGCGCCGTCCAGGTCCCCTCATCGCCCTGGTGTGCGGGGTGGTCGCGATGGTGCTCATGTCGGTCGCGGTGCTCTGGCTGGCTCTCGACCGGGCCGCCCTGCCACGGGATCAGCCCCGCGACCTTCGACAACTCCTGGTGTCCGCGCCTGCCGGCTCCACGCCGTGGCCCGCGGGCACCGGCGGGCAGCTCACTCTCGGCCAGGTGGTGGACCTGAGCGGTGACGCGCGGCCGGAAGCGCTCGTGTTTCAGTTACTCGCGGTCAATCGCGCCGCCGTGGGCGGCTGGACCGAGTCCGACGGAACCACCGTGGTGATCGCGTTGATGCAGTTCGACTCCGAGGGGGCGGCGGCCTCCTTCCTGGACGCGTACGGTTCTCGGACGAAGCAGCGAGTGGGCGACGGAAATGTCGCGGGCATCCCCGGCCTACCGGGCGGGCAATCCTTTGTAGATCCGCTCGGGGGCGGCGACGACGGGTTCCCGATTCAGACCCTCGCCCAACGCGGAGACATCGTCGTCCTCGTCCTGGAGGCGCAGCCAGCGGCGGTGGGCCTCGCGCACATCAACGCACTCGTCGTTGACCAGTACGACCAACTTGGCAGCAGCTCGGCGGGCGGGATCAGGGGAGAGCGACCCCGGTGAGGGGCCAGGTGAGCGTCGCGTCGGCCCACCGGTCGAGCAGGACCGGATCGTGGCTGATGGCGAGGACGCCGGCGCCGGTGCGCTGCTGGTATTCCTGGACGACGGCGACCAGGTGGGCCTGGGTGCTCGCATCCAGCATGGTCGTCATTTCGTCGCAGATGAGGTAGCGGGGCTGCAGGGCCAGTGCGCGGGCGAGGCAGGCGCGCTGCAGTTGGCCGTCGGAGACCTCGTGCGGGCGGCGGTCGAGCAGCTCGGCGGTGAGGCCGACCGGTCCGGTGAGCGCCGGCAGGCGGGCGGACGCGTCGGCGCCGAGGCCGGTGGCGTGCAGGGGTTCGAGGATGATGTCGCGCAGCCGTAGCCGGGGGTCGACGGCGAGGCGGGGCTGCTGGAAGACGATCGCCACCCGGGTACGCAGCTGCCGGGGGGCCCGGTGCCGCCAGCCTGGAGTGTGGTGACCGCCGATGCTGACCGTTCCGCTGCTGGGCTTGTGCAGCAGGGCGAGCACCCGGGCCAGGGTCGACTTGCCGCAGCCGCTCGGTCCGGCGAGGCCGATGGTGGTGGCCTCCGGCACCGTGAAATCCACCCGGTCGAGGACCTGGTGACGGCCGTACCGGACGGTGATCTGATGCGCGGTCAGGGCCATCGTCAGCCTCCGAGGGGATGGTGGCAGGCGACATCGCCGTCGCCGACCGGGGCGAGCTTCGGCAGCAGCGCGCAGTCAGGGTCGGTGCGGGAGCAGCGTGGAGCGAAGGCGCACCCGTCCGGCAGTCGGGAGAGTTCGGGCGGGAAGCCGGGCAGCGGCCGGAACCGCCGGTCGGGGAGGGCGTCGAGCAGGGCCGCCGTGTACGGGTGGCGGGGGGAGTCGAAGAGCTGCGCCGTGGGGGCGATCTCCACGATCCGGCTGGCGTACATGACGGCGACCCGGTCGGCAACCCGGCGGGCGGCGGCCAGATCGTGGGTGATCAGCAGGATGCCGTGCCCGTTGTCGCGGAGCCGAGCCAACTCGTCCATGGTGGCGTCGACCAGGCGCCGGTCGAGTCCGGTGGTGGGTTCGTCGGCGAGCAGCAGCCACGGCTCGCCCGCCAGGGCCAGCGCGGTGGCGGCGCGTTGGGCCAGCCCGCCGGAGAGCTGGTGCGGGTAGCGGTTGAGGTGGGAGGCGTCGAGGTGGGCGCGGTCGGCGTAGCGGCGGGCGGCGGCGCGTCGGTCCGGCCGGGCGGTGCCCAGTACGTGGGTGGTCTCCTCGAGTTGGGCGCGGACCGTGCGGACCGGGGTGAGGTGTGCGGCCGGGCTCTGCGGCACCAGCCCGACGCGGCGTCCCCGGATGCTCCGGGCCAGGACCTTCTCCCCGCAGCTGAGCAGGTCGACCTCGTCGAGCAGGGCGCCTCCGCGGATCTCGGCGTTGCCGGGGAGCAGGCCGAGCAGGGCGGAGGCGAGCACCGATTTGCCGCAGCCGCTCTCGCCGACCAGCGCCAGGCATTCGCCGGCGGGCAGGGAGAAGGTGACGTCGGTGACCGCTGCGACCGTGGCGTCGGGGAGCCGGAACCGCACCGACAACTGGTCAACGCGCAGTACCCGAAAGGAGTGGCTCATAGCTGCAGCTCCGTACGGCGTCGGGGGTTGAGCCGGTCACGCCACCATCCGGAGAGGACCGCGATGGCCAGGGTCGGCGCGATGATGAAGAGTCCCGGCACCAGGCTGGGCCACCAGACACCGGCGAAGAGTTCACCCCGACCGTCGTTGATCATGTTGCCGAGTGAGGCGAGGTGTGGGGGCAGGCCGAGGCCGAGGAAGCTGAGGGCGGATTCGTGCCAGATCGCGTGCGGCACCATCAGCACCGCGGCCAGGCCGAGGTGCGGGGCAACCGCCGGCAGCAGGTGGCGGCGCAGGATGCGGAGGCGGGAGGCGCCGCCGGAGATGGCGGCGTCGATGAAGGTCCGCGACCGCAACGACAGCACCTCGGCCCGTACGATGCGGGCGGTGGTCAGCCAGTGGGTGAGTCCGATGGCGATGATGACCGGGCCGACACCGGGGGCGAACATCGCGACGATGAAGATGCCGAGCAGCAGGTGGGGCAGGGAGCCGAACCCGTCGACCAGGCGCATGAGCACCCAGTCGAGCCAGCCGCCGACGGCGCCGGCGGCGAGTCCGACGAGCCCACCGATGACGGTGGCGATCGCGGCGGCGACCACCCCGACGGTCAACGAGACCCGCAGCCCGTAGAGGGAGCGGATCAGCAGGTCACGGCCGAGTTTGTCGGTGCCGAGCGGGTGCCGCCAGGACGGTGGTTGGCTGGCGGCGGTCAGGTCGACGAGACGCTGGTCGCCGCCGGCGAGCAGCGGAACGAGCAGCGCGGCGCCGATGAGTAGCACCAGCAGCCCCAGCGCGATGGCGGCACCGGTGCGGCGGCGTCGCCCGGCGGCCGGAGTTCCGGAGCGGGGGGCGGTGGCGGGACGCCAGGGGGTCGGAGTTCCGGGGCGGGGGGCGGTGGCGGGACGCCAGGTGGTGCTCATCGCAGCCGTACCCGGGGGTCGGCCAACGTGTAGCCGATGTCGGCGGTGAGGTTGCCGGCCAGCACGGTCACGGTGGCCAGCAGGGTCAGCGCGGCGAGCAGCGGAAAGTCCACCGCTAGGGCGGCGGTTACGGTGGCGCCGGCCACCCCCGGCCAGGAGAAGACGGCCTCCACCAGGGTCACTCCGGTGATCAGTTCCGGGATCCGGGCGCCGGCGAGGGTGATCAGGGGGAGGAGTCCGGTACGTAGCGCGTGGCCGGTGAGCACCCGCCACTCGGAGAGGCCCCGGGCGCGGGCGCCGGTGACGAAATCCTCGGCCAGGGCGTGGGCGACCGCTTCCCGGACGTAGAGGATGAACCACGGTGACTGCGACACCGCCAGCACGGAGGCGGGCAGGACCAGGTGTGTGGCGAGGCCGGTGGCGGTGACGGTGGTCGCGGAGACGTCGGTGAGGCCCCCGCTGGGCAGTAGCCGCAGGGTGAGCGCGAAGACGGCGATCACGGCCAGGGCCAGCCAGAAGGTGGGGATCGCCTCCAGGGTGTAGCCGACCCAGGTGACGGCGCGGTCGACCAGGCCGCCGGGGCGGCGCGCCGCCAGGGTCCCCAGCGGCACGGCGAGCAGCAGCGCCCCGGCCAGCCCGGCCGCGGAGAGCAGAACCGTCCACTTCAGCCGCTCGCCGATGACCTCGGCGACGGGTTGCCCGCCGAGGCTGCGGGCATGGCCGAGATCGCCGCTGACCAGGTGGGCCAGCCATTCGCCGTACTGCGCCAGTACCGGCCGGTCGAGGCCCCAGTTGGCGCGGAGGCGTTCCAGGTCCGCGTTGCTGAGGTGGGCGGCGTCGGCGCCGCCGACGTACTGCAGCACCGGATCGAACGGTGACGCCTTGCCGATGAGGAAGAGCGCCAGCGACACGAGCAGCAGCAGGGGTACGGCGGCGGTGAGGCGGAGCGCCACGGTTCGGGCGATCACCTTCACGGGCGGGGCGTCCAGTCTTCGAGGTTCCACCAGATGCCGTTGAAGCCGTGGTCGTGCGGTTCGGTGCGCGGCGCCTGTCCGGTCCAGCGGTCCCGCACCAGGTAGGTGTGGTTGAGGAAGACCAGCCCGATGTTGGGTACGTCGGTGGCTGTCTGCTGCTGGATCTGCCGGTAGAGGTTGCTGCGTTCCCGGTCGTCGCCGCTGCGGCGCGCCTGCTCGAGCAGGTCGTCGACGGCCGGGTTGGCGTAGCGGCCGGGGTTGGCCCATCCCTTGCCGACGCGGGAGGAGTGCAGCGCGTCGTACAGGTCGAAGTCGGGGTCGTAGGGGGCGCCGCCGGCGTAGATGATGGCGTCCTTACCGAGCCGGGGGGTGATGGCGGACCAGTCGAGACCGGCCAGCTGCACGTCCAGGCCGATCTTCCGGGCGTCGGAGGCGACGGCGGTGGCGAGGTCCTTCCGCAGGCTGTCCCCTGCTGGGTACATCAGGGTGAAGCTGGCCGGCTCTCCGTTTCGGGTCCTGATGCCGTCGTTGTCGACGACCCAGCCTGCCGCCTCCAACTCCCGCTCGGCTGCGGCGGTGTCCGGCGTCGCCGGACGGTTCAGTTCGGGATCGAACCAGGTTTCGGCGTCGGGGGAGACCAGCCCGAAGGCCGGTTTACCCTGCCCGTTCATCAACGCGGTCAGCATCGCCTGTCGGTCTACGGCGTGGTCGAGTGCGCGTCGGACGGCGGGATCGCCGAGCACCGGGTGCTGCATCGGCACGGAGATCACCCGGTAGTCCGCGCTCGAATTGTCCCACCGGCGGTATCCGGGCAGGTCGCCGAGGCTGTCGGCGATCTTTGCCGGCAGCACCGCGCCGTCCAGCTCTCCGCTGCGCAGCCGCGCCGCCCGCACGCTGTCGTCGCCGATGAAGGCCATGGTGACCCGTTTGATGGCGGGTGCCTTACCCCAGTAGGCCTCGTTGGCGACCAGGGTGAGCTTCTCCTCGCTGAACGACTCCACCTTGTAGGGGCCGGTGCCGACCGGTTTGCGGTTGAAGGCGGCGGTGTTGATGTCCGTGCCGGTGAGCAGCTTCGCCGGCACGATGCCGAGGGTGGTGCGCTTGACGAAGGGGACGTACGGGTACTTCAGCCGGAACACCACCGTCCGCGCATCGGATGCGCTCACCTCCGCGACGGCGTCGAAGGAGGCCCGCAGGGTCGAGTCGGTCTTCGGGTCGAGGAGTGCCCGGTAGGTGAAGACCACGTCGTCGGCGCTCAACGCACTGCCATCGTGGAATACCACGTCGGGACGCAGGGTGTAGGTGATGCTCCGGCCGTCGTCGCTGATCGTCGGCAGCGATTCCGCCAGGGCGGGGACCAGTTGCAGCTTGTCGTCGTAGGCGACCAGGCCGTCGAAGATCTTGCTGGCCCCTTCGGCCGCGTACCCGAGCACCGGGTTGAGCGTGTCGGGTGCGGAGGACATCCCGAGCACGATCTGGTCCTTTGGCCGCTGGGTGTCCGTGGGAGTCGACCCGCACCCGACCAGCACTCCGGCGAGGACTCCCGCAGTCAGACCTACCCACCAACGACGCATGCCGCCACTCCTTGGCTATTGCAAATCACTGGTAACAACCTAGCGCTGCCGGGGTCGGTCGGTAGACCCTGGGCCGGAAATGATCGGTGAATTTCTGGAATCCGGAGCTGGGCCACACGGGCCGGATGCGGACCAGTAAAGGGCAAAAGGGGCAATGGTAGCCGGAGAGGAACCCTGGTCGTTCTTCTCTGAATGCCTGCCCCGGTCGTGCCGAGCCACCCAGAATGGGGTCGTGATCAAGGGGATCGAGGATCGGGGGAGCGCTGTGAATGGTCGGCGTCGAGCCGGGGTGTTGATCGCGGTCATGGCTGGTCTGTCGCTGATTCTGGGCGGCTGTACCAGTACGCCAGTGAAGGAGGCGGCCGGCCAGGCCTCGCCGAGCCCCAAGCAGCCACCCGAGGTGACCCTCACGCCGGAGGCGGATGCGGACAAAGTGCCGATCAGCGCGGAGATCGGTACCAAGGTCGCCAACGGGAAGGTCACCTCGGTCGTCCTGACCGACGACAAGGGGAAGCAGGTGGAGGGCGCCTTGCGCGAGGACGGCACCTCCTGGGTGCCGAAGACGTCGCTGGCGCATAAGCGGAGCTATACCGCCGAGGTCACCGCAACCAACGACGCCGGCATGACAACCACCCAGAGCACGAAGTTCACCACCATGGCCAGGCCGGCACGGCAGAGCACCACCACTCTGCATTTCGATGACAACCGCACGTACGGGGTGGCGATGCCGGTCACCGTCCGGTTCGAGACGCCGGTGCCGAAGGAGGCCCGAGCCAGCGCGGAACGCCGCCTCTTCGTACAGACCGACCCGCCGCAGCGGGGCGTCTGGCACTGGGTGGCGGATGGCAGCCAAGCCTTCTACCGCGCCCCCGACTACTGGCAGCCGGGCACCACGATCACCGTCCGCAGCGCCCTCGGGGGGCATCCGCTCGGCGGCGGCAGCTACGGCGATACCGACCGGACCGCGACCGCGAAGATCGGTGGGAAGGTCACCGTCGACGTGGACAGCGCCACCAAGCGCCTCTCGGTCTACGACAACGACAAGCTGGTCAAGAGCATGCCGGTGAGTCTGGGCAAACCGAGCACCCCAACCTCCACCGGCACGATGGTCATCATGGAGAAGGCCGAGTCGACGATCTTCGACACCTTCGCCGAGCTCGGGCCGGCGGAGGGTTACCGCGTCGCCGTCGACCACGCCCAGCGGCTGACCTGGGGCGGCGAGTTCATCCATTCCGCCCCCTGGTCGGTGGGGGACCAGGGCCGACGCAACGTCTCGCACGGCTGCCTGAACCTCTCGCCGGCCAACGCCCGGTGGCTCTTCGGCATCACCAAGGTCGGTGACCCGGTGACGGTCCGCAACACCGAGGCCGGGCTCACCGCCGGTAACGGCTGGACCGCCTGGGACATGAGCTGGGAGGAGTACGTCAAGGGAAGCGCCCTGCCCGTACCCCAGGACCTGCAGCCGACCCCGAACGCCTCGGCGGCGGCCAACGGCGTCCCTTCGACCGGACCGTCGAAGTCGGTCAGGTAGGGGCGTCTCCCCTGCAGGAAATTACCCTTTGGGCTGATTGGGGCATTTGAAGCCTGTCGTGCGTGACGGCTGGCCCGACATTCCCGGCAATGCCGGGAATATCGGGCCAGCCGGGTTGGTTATACCTGGTTCAGCGGCCCGCACCACCGGTTAATGACCGGGTGCATGAGCTGCTGATGGCCGCTGGCGGCCTACGGGAATGCCGGGCCGGCCGGGTTGGTTGTACATGGTTCGGTGGCCCGCAGATGCGCGGGTGACCCAAGCCGGTGCCCCCCAAGCCGGCGGATCTTCTCTCTATCTTTTCTTTGCTTCATTGTGTCCCTGTGTGGGTGCCGTCTGTCGGCCCGCGGACACCAAGCACTCTCAGACTTTCTTGCTCTGTCCATTCACCTGGAAAGGACAACCATCATGACTTTCTGGACCACTATTGCCAAGAAAACCGCTGTCGTCGGCGCTGGCCTGGGGCTGATGGCCGGCCTGGCGGCCACTCCCGCCATCATCGACCAGACCACCGGTAACACGCCGTCGGTCGCCGTCGAACAGGCGGAGAAGCCGACCCTGTTCGGCAAGGCATCGGCTCCGGCAAAGCAGGACCTGGTTCCCGGTACCCCGCAGGGGCCGCAGGAGCGCTTCACCCCGACGGCTGAGCAGATGGCCAACGCCGAGGAGATCGTCAAGACCGCCGAGAAGGAGGGCCTGCCCGAGCGGGCCGCAGTGGTCGGTGTGGCCACCTCGCTGCAGGAGTCGAAGCTGATCAACCTGGGTCACCTGGGTGCGCGTAACGACCACGACTCGCAGGGGCTGTTCCAGCAGCGTCCGTCCTCGGGTTGGGGCACGGTGGAGCAGATCACCGACCCTGAGTACTCGTCGACCGCCTTCTACAAGGGGCTCAAGCAGGTTGACGGCTGGGAGCAGATGCCGCTGACCCGCGCCGCCCAGATCGTCCAGGTCTCGGCGTACCCCGATGCGTACGCGCAGTGGGAGGAGATGGCCGCCGACATCGTGCTGGCCACCCACGACACCGGCCCTTACGCCGACAACAAGTAAGCCTTACACCCTGGGGGAAATACCGCGCCACGGTACGGCTGTGACGGCCGCACCGGGGCGCGGCTTTTTTTTGTCCACATTCACGGCACGGTCCGTTCGATGGCCGCCTGCCCCTTCTCCTCCAGCTCCCGCCGGGCTCGCTCAACGTTCTCCGGCGTCGCGTCCCGGCCTTTCGCCGCCGCGAGATCCTCCGGATCCCACGGCTGTTCTGCACCGGTGCGGGGGGCCGGGCCCGGGCCACTCGTGCCGACGCCATAGGGGGCACCGATCGAATTCTCGGTGGGGGGAAACTGCGCCACCTCCCCCGGCTCCCGGAACGTGGAGCGATCCCCCTCTCCGCCGGTCATCAGTTGCGGCACGGTCGTCTCGTCCTCGACTGCGGCCTGCGCCTCGGGGGTCTCTTCCAGCGGGCGGTCCGTGGGCGGGTTGTTCTGCTGGGTCATCGTCGGCCCCTCCTCTCCGCGCATGACGTGCTCCGCACCAACCATCTACCCCGGATCGCTGCCGGCATGCACGGACCAGTGCCGGAGCCGCCGAGGGGTTAGCGCAACTCCTGGCCGCCCGTTGACGTCTCGTCGGGGGAGACGCCATCGCCCGGCGCAACGGTCTCCTCGTCACTCACGTCGGGTTCCTCGGCGCGCCCCGGTCCCGCCATCGCTGCGGCCGCTACCGCACCCCCCACGGTCGGCGCCCCGAACGCCGTCTGTTGCGGCGGGGGATCGGCCACCTGGGGTCGGGCCGGGACCTCAGCGTCGTCGGTGCCCCGGCGCCCCGATTTATCCGGGGTACGGGTCGGATCGGTGGTGTGCTGGTGGTGGGGCGGTTGACGGCGCATCGTGAAGGCTCCCCTCAGCGGCTCCTGTCTGCTGCAACGGCTTACCCATGCGGCGGAAAACCTGGCCGGAAAGCTCTCTGCGGTCCCGGGGCTGCGGCCTGATCATGGCTGAATGCTAAGGTTTGCGGTGAATCTACTGCTATGTGGATGAACCTTACGTATTGAAACGTGTGGTAGTGGATCAGCCATAGATTACGTATCCTGCCGGAGGTGCCCCAACCCCGCGATCCGTTGGATGAGCGACTGATTCGCGGGCGCCCAGATTCGGGTGCCGCGTCTGACTGCCCTACCCCCATCAGGCGAGGTCCGATGAACACCCGCAACTGGCCGATCCGCTCGAAGATCATCGCGTTGGTCGTCGTGCCCCTCTCCGCGCTCCTGGCGCTCTGGATCTTCGCTACGACGTTGACCGTCGGGCCGGCGATGAATCTCCTCACCACGCAGACGCTCCTCGACGACATCGGCGTGCCGGGCGAGGCCCTGGTCTCCGAGTTGAAGCGTGAACGTCGGCTCTCGCTGATCTACCTGGCCGGTGGCGGTGACGACGAAGAGCTGCATGAGCAGCGTAAACGGACCGACGTCGCGATCAACGAATTTCGCCGTCGCGCCTCCAGCACGAGGCTGAGCGAGGCCGCAAATGAGCTCCTGGCCAGCCGGCTCGACGAGACCTTCACCGCGCTGGACATTCTGCCCGCCGGCCGTGGCTACATCGACCGGCACGAGATGGACCGGACCGGTGCCCTCGGCCTCTACAGCAGCATCATCTCGGCAACCTTCCGAACCTTCTTCGGACTGGCGATGCTCCCCGACGAAGACATCAACCGTCGGGTACGCGCCCTGACGGCGCTCGGGCAGTCCCGTGAGATGCTCGCCCAGGCCGACGCGTTGCTCGCCGGCGTCTTCACTGCCGGCCGTTTCGCCGAGGGGGAGCACGCCCAGTTCATCCAGGTCGTCGCCACGCAACGTTTTCTCTCCGAGTCCGCCGTGGCGGACCTGCCGGTTGCCGACCGGATCGCCTACCAACGCCTGGTCGACGGTGAGGCGTTCGTCCGGCTGCGGACCATCGAAGATAAGTTGATCGACAAGGGGCGGACCGGTGCGGTCCCGCCGATCAACGCCGAGGCGTGGTACAGCAGCCAGGAGTCGGTTCAGCAGCAGATGCGCAGCTTCGAACTGAACGCGAGTGGGGCGTTGGCCGACGACAGCCGCCCGATGGCGGCCGGTGTCCTGATCCGGCTGGCCATCGCCGGTGTCCTCGGGCTGATCGCCGTCGTCGTCTCGGTGGTCCTCGCGGTGCGGATCGGGCGGGCCCTCATCCGACGGTTGACCGGTCTGCGCGCTGCCGCACTGGAGCTGGCCAAGGAGCGGCTGCCATCCGTTGTCGCCCGGCTACGTCGCGGCGAGGAGGTCGACGTCGAGGCGGAGACCCCGCCGCTGAAGTACGGCAGCGACGAGATCGGGCAGGTGGCCGAGGCCTTCAGCGAGGTGCAGCGCACCGCCGTCCGCTCCGCGGTCGAGGAGGCGGCCCTGCGCCGCGGTCTCAGCGACGTCTTCCTCAACATCGCACGGCGCAGCCAGACCCTGCTGCACCGGCAACTCGCCGTGCTCGATCAGATGGAGCGGCGCACCACCGACCCGGATGAGCTGGCAGATCTTTTCCGGATCGACCACATGGCGACCCGGATGCGCCGGCACGCCGAGGACCTGGTGATCCTTGCCGGTGCGGCCCCCGGGCGGGGCTGGCGGAAGCCGGTGGCGATGATCGACGTGATTCGGGGAGCGGTCTCCGAGGTCGAGGACTACACCCGGGTCGACATCGCCACGGTTCAGCCCGCTGCGACGGTCGGCCGGGCCGTCGGTGACGTGATCCACCTGCTCGCCGAACTGATCGAAAACGCCACCGTCTTCTCACCGCCACAGACCCGGGTCCAGATCATCGGACAGGCGCTGCCCAAGGGGTACGCCATCGAGATCGAGGACCGGGGGCTGGGCATGACCATGGAGGCCATCGAAGAGGCCAACACGAAGTTGGCCGCCGCCCCCGAATTCGACGTGGCCAACAGTGCCCGGTTGGGCCTGTTCGTGGTGGCCCGGCTCGCCGCGCGTCACGGCGTGCAGGTGCGGCTGCGCCCGTCCCCGTACGGAGGGCTGACCGCGGTGGCTCTGCTCCCGTCCGAGCTCGTGGTGATGCCGGACCCGCGCACCTCCAGCCCGTCGGTCCCACGGCGCCGGGACGTCGATCCGGCGGCCGGCCGTACCGCCCTGTCGGCCCGCGCCGAGCTGGACGCCACCCAGGAAATCCGGCCGGTGATGCTGCTCTCCGCCGCCACCCCCGCCACCTCGCCCGCCCCCTCCGTCGACTCCGCGACCCGGCTGCTGGCGCTGCCGGGGGCCCGCGGACCAGCACCGGGGACAGAAACGGAATCCGCGGCGGCCCCCGCCTCGGCCGAGGAGCAGGCGGCGCCCGTCGCCCCCGCTGAGCCCGACGGGGCGGACGGCGCAGCGAAGGTCGACGGGGAGGTGGAGGGGCTGCCCCGCCGGGTCCGGCAGGTCCGCGTCCCGCCCCGCTCATCGCGGGCGGGGGCGGGTGGCGCTACGGCCGGCAGCGAGCCCAGCTTCCGGGATCCCGACGAGATACGGGCGGCGATGGCTGCGCTGCAGGCGGGTACAATCCGCGGCCGCCGTGACGCCGGTGCGGGCCCCGCTCCGGAGCAGGCGGCCCGCAGCACGGCCACCCCTCCCGCCGGCACCGAGGTGCCCGCCCTTGATACTTCCCCGGTCCACGATGGGGAATCCAGCGACACTGGAAGGAATGCGTAGTGGTGCATATGACCCGGCAGGCCGCAAACCTCGATTGGTTGCTCGATGACCTCGTGAAACGGGTGCCGGCTGCGCAGCAGGCCGTGGTGCTCTCCGCCGACGGACTGCTGATGGGCGCGTCGCAGGGGCTGAGCCAGGAGGACGCGGAGCACATGTCCGCCATGGCCGCGGGCTTCCAGAGCCTGGCCAAGGGGGCCAGCCGCCACTTCGCGGCGGGGCCGGTCCGGCAGACGATGGTCGAAATGGAGTCCGCCTACCTCTTCATCACTGCAGCGGGCCAAGGGGCCTGCCTCGCCGTACTCACCAGCGCGGACGCCGACATCGGCCTCATCGCATACGAGATGGCGATGCTGGTGATGCGGGTGGGGCAGAACATGAGCTCCCCGGAACGACCGCCGACGGCGCCGAGCAATGGGGGGTGACGTACCGGGGGCGGACCATGAATGGTTGGACTGCGAAGCAGGACCGGTGGTCCGCCCGTACACCATGACCGGCGGCCGGGTGCAGCCCGGGACCGACAACTTCGACCTGGTCGCGTTCGTGCAGGCGAGTCCGGCGCAACCCGGTGCGGACCCGCCTCCGCATCCGGAACAGCAGGCGATCCTCGCACTGGTGCAAGAACCGATCTCCGTCGCCGAGATCTCGGCACATCTCGACCTCGCGCTCGGCGTGGTCCGGGTGCTGCTCGGCGACCTGCTTGCGGCCGAGCTCATCGAGACGCACGAGCCGTCGGCCGCTCACCTTCCCGACGACGACATCCTCAAGGCGGTACTCCATGGACTCCGGGCGCTCTGACCGGAACGGATCGAGGCGGCGTCCCCCGCTTGCGTTGAAAATTCTGATTGCCGGTGGATTCGGTGCCGGCAAGACGACACTGGTCGGCTCGGTCAGTGAGATTCGGCCGTTGCAGACCGAGGAGGTGCTCACCGACGCGAGCATCGGCACTGACGATCTCTCCGGGGTCGAAACGAAGACCACCACCACGGTGGCCATGGACTTCGGCCGGATCACGATCAGCGATGACCTGCAGGTCTACCTCTTCGGCACGCCGGGCCAGGACCGCTTCCTGTTCCTCTGGGACGAACTCGCCTTCGGGGCCCTCGGCGCGGTCGTCCTCGCCGACACCCGCAGGCTCGCGGACTGTTTCCCGTCGGTGGACTACTTCGAGCAGCGCGGCACACCCTTCATCGTCGGGGTGAACTGCTTCGACGGCGCCAAGCGGTTCAGCGCCGACACGGTGCGCAAGGCCCTCGACCTCGACACCGACGTACCGGTCCTGCTCTGTGACGCCCGCAGCCGGCAGTCCGGCAAGGAGTTGTTGATCGCGCTGGTCGAATACGTCGCTCGGCAACACGGCTGAGCAGCGGCCGGTAGAGTTCGGAGGAGGTGACGCCACGACGGGGGGTCGGGTTGCCGGACGGCAGTGGTCTGCTCTATATCGGCTGCTACACGGCGGAGAGCGGCGGCAGGGGCGAGGGGATCCTCGCCCTGCAACGCGATCCGGTCGGCGGAGCGGTCGAGCCGGTCGGTGTTGTCGCTGTCACCCCGTCGCCGTCGTTCCTCACCCGGCATCCGACGCTGCCGGTGCTCTACGCCGTCAACGAGCTTGACGATGGCTTCGTCAGCGCCTGGTCGCTCGCCCCCGACGCGACGCTCCACGCCCTGGCCCGTCGCTCGACGGGGGGCGCGGAGCCCTGCCATCTCGCGGTCACCGCTGACAGCCGCCACCTCGTCACCGCCAACTACGGCAGCGGCAGTCTGGCCGTGCACCCGCTGGATCCCGTCGGCGTGCCGGGGGAGCGCAGCGACCTCGTCACCCACGACAACGTCGTGGGCACCCCTGCCGAGGAGCGGAGATCGGAGCGGCAGGACGGCCCGCATGCCCATATGGTCTCCCCGGGGCCGGACGGCGTCCTGCTCGCGGTCGACCTGGGTGTCGACTCGATCTACCGCTACGACGTCGCACCGACGGGGCAGCTGCTGCCGCGGGGGCCGCGGCTGCGGACCCGGCCGGGCTCGGGTCCCCG